>JAZUNW010000060.1:0-57316 GCA_045604325.1 Faecousia sp.
ATCATGACGGCTATGTCTACACAGGCTACTGGAACGGTGAAGCCAAAGACGGAAACTTTGTTTGCGTCAACGCCTCTACCGGCGAGCTGGTATGGAGCAAAACGACCCTCGGCGGACACTACTGGTCCGGCTGCACCGTAGTTGGTGACGCGGTCATCGTGGGTACTGACGACGGCAAGAGCGGTTGGACAGGTGACTCCCATCTGTATGCCCTGAACCGTCTGACCGGTGAAGTGATTTCTGATATCACCCTGACCGGTATGGGAGACCAACGCTCCACCATGGCCTACAGCACCGAAAAGGGCCGTGTGTACTTCACTACCAAGAACGGCTACATTGCTTCTGCCGCTGTGAATGCCACCACAGGCGCACTTTCCGACCTGAAGAGCAGTAAGATTTCTTCTCAGGCAACTGCCACACCGGTTGTATACGGCGATAAGGTCTATGTCGGCGCAGGCGGCGGTATGCAGGTGGGTGCCACCAAGGGTAACCTCTTTGCTGTTGATGCCAATAGCCTGGAATACCTGTACGAAGTTCCTTTGTTGGGCTACCCCCAGGGCTCTATCATGATTTCCACCGCTTATCTGGCCGAGACCGGTAAACTGTACTGCTACGCCACCTACAACAGCCAGCCCGGCGGTATGACCCTTATTAAGATCGACCCCAATGCCACAACTGTCGACGGCATTCAGCTTGAAGAAATCTTTGATGCGGGCGACCACCCTCAGTATTGTCTGATCAGCCCCATCTGCGGTCCTGACGGCACTATTTATTACCGCAATGACAGTGGCTGTCTCTTCGCGTTGACCACTAACAACGCCTATCTGACAGGGCTGACCGCTTCCGTAGGCACATTCACACAGGAATTTGCGCCGGGACGCCACGACTATGAGTTGGTCGTGCCTGTAGGAACCCAGAGTGTCACCTTGACCCCTGCTGCCTGTGAGGGCGGTGTGACCGAAGCGGTTACCGCCACTTTGGTTGACGGCATTGCCACAGCAACAGTTACTGTGACCAAGGGCAACGAGTCCCGTACTTACACCGTTTCTGTTCGCACGGTATCTACCAATGCATCCCTTGGCAGCCTGAAGGTCAACGAAGCCAACTCCTACGGCGGCACAATCACCCCGGAGGTTACACCCCAGGAGCATTACTATACATATCTCACTGCTGGCAGCAGCCGAACCTTTATGAATGTGTGGCCGGATGTTGCAGATGAACACGCAACCTTGAAGGTCTATCCTATGGACAATGCAGCCGGTAAAAATGCTGCAGCCATTACTGAGGACGGCAGTATGAAGGCAACCGCAACCAATCAGGGTCACAAACGCTATGCTGTCTACTTTGTAGATGCCACAAAGCCCATGGCTGTCCGCATTGAGGTGACCTCTGAAAACGGTGAAGTCGATAACTACTATGTAGTAATCAGCAAGGAAGCTGCCGCAGAAGATGGCAAGGCACTTTTGGAAAGAATTAAGGCTGACAACAAGCTTGCTGCGGACCAAGCTGCGGCTAAAACTGTTGCCGGTTTGATTGATGCGATTAGCACTGTTACACTGGATTCTAAGACAGCTATTGAAGCGGCCCGTGCTGCTTACGATGCGCTGACCGCTGAGCAGAAGGCTTTGGTCACAAATTATGCTACCTTGACCGCTGCTGAAGAACGGCTGGAGGTTTTAAAAGACGAGGCAACTGCCAATCCTGTCAAGATATTTGTAACGATTTCCAATAAGGGCAACGTTGTTCTGTTCCAGCAGAATATCACCGTTACCGATGTGAATAACAACGGTTTCTTTGATGTGGATGATGCACTGTATGCGGCTCACGAAGCCGGTTACACCGGCGGTGCCGCGGCTGGCTATGCTTCCGAGGTGACCCAGTATGGCTTGGGTATCGCCAAACTTTGGGGTGACACCAGCTATTGCTACGGTTACTGGCTGAACAATGCTTCCTGCTGGAGCCTTGAAGATGTGGTAGCGGAAGGCAATCATCTAGTAGCGTTTGTCTATACCGACGGAACCAATTGGTCCGATGTTTACACAAAGTTTGAAAAGTTCGATTACATGTCTACTGCCGGCAAAACGTTAACAATCAAGCTTGACAAGGCTGGCTACGATGCTAACTGGAACACCGTATTTTCTGCCCATGCAGGCGCCACTATCGCTGTATATGACAGCACCGGCAAAGTTCTTACTGAGGGCTACACTGTTGCAGACAATCAGGATGGCACCTATACGGTTACCATCGCGGTGGCTGGTAACTACTATGTTGTGGCAGCGGATATCGATCCGCTGACCGTTCCTGCCGTCTGCGCTGTTGCTGTTAACGAGGACCTGGATAAAAAGGCAGCTGATGCAGTTGCTGAAAAGATTGCCGCCATTGGCACTGTTACCAAAGATTCCAAGGCTGCCATCGAGGCTGCCCGTACTGCTTATGATGCACTGACTGTTGAGCAGAAAGCCTTGGTTGCAAACTACAATATACTGACCGCTGCAGAAAAAACTTTATCTTCTCTCATTTCCGGCAACCCCCAGACCGGTGACAACACCAATATTATGCTGTATAGCACAATTATGCTCGTATCCATTATGGGCATCGCAGCACTGCTGCTGACTTCTAAGAAGAAGTATAAGAACTAATGACCAAATGACGGAGGGCAGGATCCCTGCCCTCCACCAAACTCTGAATTTGATAATTGATGCATTTGCATTTGATATATGTCATCGGTCATTTTTGACTGATGGGTTTTGCGTTTTATAACTTAGTCAACATCCGGGAGGATTCGGTATGAAAAAGAAGCAGATTGCCAATTTGATTATGGTTGCCGCTATTTTTCTGATCGTGGCAGGCGGCGTTTTGGGCGTAGGCTATATTCGTGGTTGGTTTGACACGACTACGGAGAATTCTGCGTGCCTGACACTGCTGCAGGGCACAGTGAATATGGAACGCAGTGGTGTTGTTTACCCTGTAGAAAATGAAACAGTCCTTCGTGCGGGTGACAAGATCACCACGCAACCCGGTGCATCTGCGGTTATTTCCAGAGGTAACGATACTGTGATGCTGGGCGGCAATATGGAGCTGACCGTAACCGACCCGGGAACAAAACAGTTTGCCTTGAAAGTTACGAGGGGTGAGGTATTTGTCAACAGCCAGCAGAGCGTACAGCTGTTCTTCACTTTGGGAGAGGCTACCGTAGAAAACGCCACTGCAGCCCTTAGCGTTCGTGAGGGTGCGCAAACTGTCAGTGTCTTTCGGGGTACTGTTGGTGAAGCAAAAGCCGGTCAGGCGACAGAGTATATCGGGGAGTCTGTTTCTACCCGGGATATGAAGCTGGAAAACTTAAATGATTTCCTCCTTGCACAGATCCGAAAGGCCAACAAAACCACCACACTTTGCTATACCAATAAGGATCTGGACGATCTGGAAATCAAACGCCAGCAAGCGATTCAGGATATGCTGAACGGTCAGGGTAAGCATGACACACATACGCACAGCTATACTATTTCGGTTATTGAACCCAGTTGCAGTGCAGGCGGCTATACAGAATATACCTGCGAATGCGGCGATAAATACCGGGCAGAAGAAACAGCGGCACTGGCGCACAGTTGGAGTCCCTGGACAGTAGAAAAGCCGGCAACGGCTCAAGAGGAAGGATTGCTCAAACGCACTTGTTCCAATTGTCAGGAAACAGAAGAAAAGAAAACCGATAGAATCGACGAAACCCACACCCACAGTTACACAACGCAAGTTGTAGAACCGACCTGCACTACGCAAGGGTATACAGTTCATACCTGCAATTGCGGTCATACCTATACAAGCGATTTAGTACCCACAAAGAGCCACAGCTATACCTCACAGGTTGTGCACCCCACCTGCGAGACGCAAGGATACACTGTACATAAATGTGCCTGCGGAAAAACCTATACCGATTCTGCAACGCAGCCTGCCGGTCATACCTGGGGTGACTGGAAAACCGTTAAGGAAGCCACGGAATCCGCTGAGGGGCAGAAAGAACGGACCTGCTCCGTATGCTCCAAGAAAGAGCAGCAGACTATCCCGAAGAAAGAACCGGGAATTGTCGGTTATGTGTACATTGAGATTCGTTGCGATACCATTTTGAACAATATGGGTGATCTGACTCCCGGCAAGGCAGAATTCGTGCCGTCAAACGGTGTGATCCTGCCGATGGTGCAGGTGCCGCTTTACGAAAATGAAACCGTTTTTGAGGTGCTGAACCGCATCTGCAAAAAGGCCAATATTCAAATTGAGTACAGCTGGACACCGCTTTACGGCAGCTATTATATTGAAGGAATCAACCATCTGTATGAATTTGACTGCGGAGAGCAATCCGGCTGGATGTATAAGGTCAATGAATGGTTCCCCAACTACGGCTGTTCCAGCTATTATGTGGAAGACGGTGATGTAATCGTTTGGTGCTATACCTGCAAAGGCTTGGGCGCGGATGTGGGTGACGATTGGATGGCACACCAATGAGAAGCGATGCTTTTTCCAAATGCCACCCGGCAGTGAACTTTCTCTTCTTTGTGGGAGCCATTGGTATGTCGGTGGTGATCCAGCACCCGGCCTATCTGCTTGCTGGAATCATTACAGGAACAATCTATTATCTGCTCCTGAACGGCAAAAAAGGCTGGAAGACCATACTGGGCCTATTGCCTGTGTTTATAATTCTGACTGTCATCAATCCGCTGTTTAATACTTTGGGTGCAACACCGCTGTTTCACCTTGGGAGCAGACCCTATACACTGGAGGCACTGCTTTACGGTGCTGCCCTTGCCAGTATGTTCGTCATTATGATGCTATGGTTTGGCTGCTACAACAAGGTGCTGACCAGTGACAAATTTACCTGCCTGTTTGGCAATCTGATTCCGTCAATTTCGTTGCTTCTTGTGATGGTATTCCGGATGGTGCCTAACTTTATTCGCAAGACGCAGCAGATTATCGGAGCAAGAAAGTCTATCGGCAAAGGCATCAGCGAAAACGCAACCACTAAGGAAAAACTTCAGGATGGCGGCACCGTCTTAGGTTCCCTGACAAGCTGGGCGCTGGAAGGGAGCGTCGTCACCGGCGATTCCATGCGTGCCCGTGGCTACGGAACAACAAAGCGGTCAAGCTTTATGATCTACCGCATGACCGGAACAGACTGTATCTTGCTGGCTGTTATGCTGGTGTTGATTGGCGCTACCGTTGTTGCAGCCTGTCTCGGTCATTTTGTCGCTGAGTATGTTCCGGCAATTCAACTTGCACCTGTTTCTTGGGGACTTGCAGCATATACTTGCTATCTGCTGATTCCCTCTGCATTACATATAAAGGAGGCCATTCAATGGCACATTTCCAGATCAAAGATTTAAGTTTTTCCTATCCCACCACCAAGGGTAAAAAGTCGTTGGACGGTGTGAATCTTTCCATTGAGAAGGGAGAATATGTTGTCCTTTGTGGAAAGTCCGGCAGCGGTAAAACAACACTCCTGCGGCAGCTGAAATCTGTACTGGCACCCCACGGGAAGAAAACCGGTGAGATACTGTTCAATGGAACACCTATCGAGAAAGTCAGCCAGCGGGATCAGTCTGCCAAAATTGGCTATGTGATGCAAAATCCCGATGACCAAATTGTCACTGACAAGGTTTGGCACGAATTGGCCTTCGGCTTGGAAAGCCTTGGCTGTGACCAGAAGACGATGCGTGCCCGTGTTGCGGAAATGGCTTGTTATTTTGGCATTCAGGACTGGTTCCATCGGGAGGTGGCCAATCTTTCCGGCGGTCAGAAGCAACTGCTGAATCTGGCTTCTATTATGGCTATGCAGCCTGAGGTCCTGATCCTTGACGAGCCTACCAGTCAGCTGGACCCCATTGCGGCATCGGACTTTTTGAACACTGTCCGGAAAATCAACATTGAATTGGGTACCACCGTCATTATTACCGAACATCGTTTGGAAGATATTTTCCCCTATGCAGACCGAGCCATCGTGATGGATGGCGGTAAGGTCATTGCAAATGATACCCCC
The DNA here is from genome assembly GCA_045604325.1 of Faecousia sp. Taxonomy (GTDB): domain Bacteria; phylum Bacillota; class Clostridia; order Oscillospirales; family Oscillospiraceae; genus Faecousia. The sequence continues at coordinate 6,023 of JAZUNW010000060.1, forward strand.
CGAAATATAGGTAAGCTTTTGTATGAGCAGAAGAATGATATGTTTGTGGCTATGCCTACCCCTGTCCGTGTGTTCTACGGTGCAGAGGGCGTGGGAGATTGCCCCCTTACCGTCCGGGAAGGCAGAACCTGGCTCAGCAAAACCTATTCTGATCCTACGATATCCACTCTGCCTGCGGAGAAACTGGATGATGAAATCGAGAAACCTGCCCTGTCTTTGAAAGAACTGTGGTTCCGGTACGAAAAGGACAGCCCGGATGTGCTCCGGGGTGTGTCCGCAGAGGTTCCCACAGGCACTCTGTACGCCATTGTGGGTGGAAACGGTGCAGGTAAGTCTACCACCTTAAAGGCAGTTTGCGGTATTTGCAAGCCTTACCGTGGCAAGGTGAAGGTGCTCGGTAAGCCGGTAGAGAAATACAAGGCTGCAGAGCTGTTCGGCGGCTGCCTTGCTATGCTGCCTCAAGACCCCAAAAGTTTGTTTGTTAAGAAAACAGTTCGGGAAGATCTTGCGGAGATGACCAAGGACGAAAAAAGAATTGCGGAGATTGCCGCAGTTTGCGAAATTGAGAGTTTGCTGGGCAGCCATCCCTATGACCTCTCCGGTGGTGAACAACAGCGTGCCGCTTTGGCAAAGGTTCTTCTGACAAGTCCCAAACTTCTTCTGCTGGATGAGCCCACCAAGGGCATTGACAGCTTCTTTAAGGAAAAGTTGGCAGATATTCTGTGCAAGCTGAAGGATCAGGGGATCACCATCGTGATGGTGTCTCACGATGTGGAGTTTTGTGCCAAGTTCGCGGATATGGTATCCATGTTCTTTGACGGGCAGATGCTGACCACCGATACCCCGCATCGTTTCTTCGGAAACAACAGCTTCTACACCACCGCGGCTAACCGTATGAGCCGCCATGTGTTTTCTATGGCCGTCACTGCGGAAGATGTGGTGGAGCTGTGCCGGCAGAATGTGGAGGCAGAGGTATGAAAAAATCAAACATTGCAACCTTGATTGTATTTTTTCTACTGATTCCAGTCACCTTGTTTTTGGGCAGCAAACTGCCCGGCAGGGGTTACTATATCACCGGTACTGCTATCATTATCGAACTGATGATTCCTTTCTTTATGGCATTTGAGGGCAGACGTCCCCAAGCAAGAGAGCTGGTGGTTATCGCAGTGATGTGCGCCATTGCCATTGCAGGTCGCGCAGCGATTCCAATTCCCAATTTCAAGGCTATTTTCGCAATCATTATGCTTAGTGGGATCGCTTTCGGCCCGGAAGCAGGCTTTATGGTGGGTGCCATTTCCGCATTCGCCAGTAACTTTTTCTACGGTCAAGGTGCCTACACACCATGGCAGATGATGGCCTATGGTGCCGGTGGTATGCTGGCAGGCTTCTGCTTTACCAAAGGCAGACTCCCCCAAAAGCCTTTTGTCATGGCGGTATTTGGCTTTTTTGCAACAATCCTCTGGGTTGGACCGCTTCTGGATTGCTCTCACATTTTCCTGATGGTGAGCGTCATCAACTGGAATTCTATTATTGCGGCGTTTGTTTCTGGTTTCCCCGTGAATCTCAGCCAAGGAATCTGCACCGTACTGGTTATGCTGCTGTTTGGCAGACCATTACTTGACAAGCTGGACCGGATCAAGGTTAAGTACGGCATGATGGAGGGCGAAAATGGGCTTTGAAAAATGTCATCCGGCGGTGAATTTCATCTATTTTACCACCGTGATTGCCGGGATGATCGTGTTTCAGCATCCCATCTTTCTCCTGATATCTTTTGCCTGTGCTTTTGCTTACAGCATCAAACGAAACGGATGGAAAGCATTGGTGTTCAATGTCATTTTGATTCCCTGCGTTGTGGCTTTTGCCTTTTATTACAGCAGCTACAATCATTTTGGTGTAACAGTGCTGCAGCAAAACATGATCGGTAATAATATGACACTGGAAAGCCTTGTGTACGGCTTCATTTTAGGCCTTGTGATTGCAGGTGTGCTGATTTGGTTTTCTTGTGTATACTCTGTGTTTACCACAGACAAAGTAGTGTACCTCTTTGGCAAAGTCAGCCCTCGTCTTTCTCTGTTTCTGGCAATCATTTTACAGATGGTGCCGAGAATTAAGAAGGAAGCCAAGAAGATCAATACCGCTCAGCGGGGCATTGGCAGAGGTGCCAATCAAGGCAATGTCTTTCAGCGGTTGCGTAACAGTATTCGCGTTCTTTCTATGTTGATAACCTGGACGATTGATTCCCTGACCCTTGTTTCAGAATCCATGCGCAGCCGGGGTAGCTCCCTGCGGGGCAGAAAGGCTTTTTCCATCTATCGCTTTGACAACCGGGACCGAGCCTATGTGGTGTGTAACTTTGCCTGCTTGACTGTGATTTTTATGGCGGTCATGCTGAAGCAAACAGATATTCTCTACGATCCCCGGATCGTTATGAACCCGATTACTGCTGTGTCCTACCTGTTCTATGCAGGCTATGCAGTGTTCTGTCTGATGCCTTTGGGCTTGGAACTGTGGACGGAATATCGTTTTTGGAAAGCAAGAAAAGTACTGTGAGAATATGAAACAACTTGAACTGGGGACCAACCACAATAGCGATTGGTCCCCAGTAAATTATTTCAATATTTTTCTTCTCACTGTTATCTAATAAACATCAATTTCGTGTACCTACTATGCGGCAGTTTTATTTTTTCCCTTATTTTTCCCCTTATTGGGGTGGTAATAGGTGGTTCGAGGTGGTTTTAGGCGGCTAATTAAGTTCGGGAAACTACAGAATATGGTGGTAAAATGCTAACTTTGGTTAAAGAAAGTAGAAACTCCCCGAAATTCAAATCCCTCTCACTCCGCCAATAAGAAAACCCAGCCGTTTGGCTGGGTTTTCTTATTGGCGGAGTGAGGAATAGAGGGATTTGAATGATTAAATGCAACAGTCCGGTGGACTGTTGCTTGCCGCCAGCAGGATGGCGGCAACACAATTATTCTTGCCAAAGGCAAGAATGCAAAAAAATCCCTCTCACTCCACCTAAAAACAAGGTTGCGACTGTTTGTATTTTATGGTAGAATGCTTTAAAGGCGGTGTTCAATATGATTTCATATTCTGATTTTACGAAAATGTTTTCCTTTGATTTGGAAGGAAAATGGTGTATTGAAATAGAGTTCTTTGTCAAAGGGTATCCCAAATATCAATCTTGTTGGATGGGCAAAATGCCTGATAATGTTGATAAAGAAAAAGAGTTATACTGGTATGGATTAGTTCCTGATTGTACCGAAGCGTACGATTATGATAATTATGAAGATTTCTCCTCTGCACCTGTTTTTAACGGAAAATCACTTAAAAATGTTTGGCGACAAGTTGAAATTCTATCAATTGATGGCTGTGATCCGGAAGATCGAATTTTGGCGTACCTTTAAACACAATTAATAAATACATTTCGAGGTAACTATGAAAAAAATCCACGTTTTTGATTTTGACGGTACCTTGGTAGACTCCATGGGCTATTTTTCACAGGGAATGCTGAATGTCATCAAGGCCCTTGGGGTAGATTACCCTGATGATGTCATTAATATTATTACGCCGCTGGGTTATCAAAAGACTGCGGAGTACTTTGTAAATGTCCTTGGAGCAAAGGAATCTCTGGAAACCATCCATCGAATGATGGCGGAAAGCCTTGTTTACCAGTATACCTACAATGTAAAGATCAAGCCTTTTGTGAAGGAGTATCTGCAAAAGCTGAAAGATGAAGGATGCCGCCTTTTTGTGCTGACTGCAAGCCCCCATTTGGTGTTGGATGTTTGCATGGAGCGAAACGGTGCGATGGAGTATTTTGAAGCGCTTTGGTCTACTGACGATTTTGGCCTGAACAAGTCAGGCACAGAGTTGTTTTATAAACTTGCAGAGCGGATCGGCTGTGAGCCCGGGGAGATCGCGTTCTACGACGATAATGTAACTGCCATCAAAAATTGCCGCAAGGCGGGCATGGAAGCCGTTGCGGTGTATGACCCTTCCAATGATGCCTTCACCCACGAAATCAAGGCAAGCTGCGACAAATATGTGAAAAGCTACAGTGACTTGCTATAAGAAAAGACCGCCATATGGCGGTCTTTTTCACTGTTTTGGGCCTACTTTCTTCTTTGTGCCGTCGGGGGAGACGATATAAGTGTTCTCCAAATGGCCGATCAGGCTTGCCTTTACAGAATCGATATAAATTCTGCGCAGCTTATCCCGTTCCACGAGCTCTTCATCGGTCAGACCTTCTGTTTTCGCTTTCTTTGCCAGCTCGTTGATACGCGCTATCACTTTATCCATTTCCATTTTGTTACCTCACACATAGCGGTGGATGACCACCGGAATCCGTCCTTTTTTCGTTTGTCCTGCGGCGCTTACAAGTTTGATTTTGCCGCTGCCCCGAAGGGATATTTTTGTGCCTTCCGCAACGGTTTTATCCGGCTTTTCGCAGGAAAGACCGTCGATAGCCACTTTTCCGGCGGCAATATGCCCAGCTGCAAGACTTCTGCCGATCCGAAAACCGGAAGAGACCACACTGTCTAAGCGAAGAGATGCCAAGGTGTCGTGGATCTCTTTCACTTCCGGCGTTGGTATGTCCGCTTCATCAACAGGGATTGGGGAAAGGCGGAGCTTTGTCCTGCCGGCAGATGTGAAATTTTGTCTGATATAGTCTGCTATTTGGGCGGTCACAAAGAAATCGCAGCGGCCCTTGCTGACACAAATATCGCCGATACTGTCGCGGCTGATGCCGGCACCCATCAGCGCGCCTAAAAAATCCCGGTGGGTGGGGGCGTCATTCTCATAGAAGTCAGCGCGCAGACAGACAACGGGAGAATCCTCTTCACAGAGTGTAGATTCATCCAGATACTCCGGCAGGTATACCAGCATTTTTCGCTCGGCGTCATCATAGCCGCCAAAGGTCACAAGACCCTGCGCATTGCCAAACAGATACCGGCACATTTCAAGCTCACGTGGAGACAAAAAAGCGGTGCTGGCAAGGATATTGCGCTGCATGCCGGCGCTTATTTTATCCCACACCTTGGCAAGGAGCAGCTTGTCCTCCGGAGTGTGGGCGATTCTCTCGATATTGTTCCTGTTCATTCGATCACCGGAGAATATTATAGCATATTTTGTGGCTTCTCACAAGAGATTTTTCTTGTGCAAACGGATAGAGTGTCGTATAATAGCTACAAGAGGTGATGGTATGGTCATCGGCATCATTGGCGGCGGCGCATCCGGTATGGCAGCAGCGCTGGCGGCCGCGGGAAATAGGGACAATCAAATACTGATTTTTGAACGGCAGGCGCGCTTAGGCAAAAAGCTTCTTGCTACCGGTAACGGCCGTTGCAATCTGACCAATCTGCACGCAACAGCCCAAAGCTATCATGGCGATGCACCCGGTTTTGCCAAAACGGCACTTGCCCAGTTCGGTGTTCAAGATACACTGGCCTGGTTTGAAGAATTGGGACTTTATACGGTTGCAGAAGGCAGCGGCAGAGTGTACCCATACTCCGATCAGGCCAATTCTGTGGTGGATGTACTGCGGTTTGCTCTGCAAAAACCGAATATTCAGTTACTTACGGGTTGTGAGGTCAGTAAAATTCGAAAGGCCATGAGCGGTTTTTCTGTTGAGGCCGGTGATGATGTTTATTTCTGCGATAAGCTGATCGTTGCCTGCGGCGGTCTTGCAGGCACAAAGCTTGGGGGTTCTATGGCTGGTTACAAGCTGCTGCGGTCGCTGGGTCATCACTGCACAAAGCTGCGTCCGGCCCTTGTACAGCTAAAAAGCGGCTGGCATGGCTGCGTATCCTTGAAAGGTGTGCGTGCCAATTGCCGTGCTGCAGTTTTGCATAATGGACGCATTTTTGCGGAAAGTACCGGAGAACTGCAGTTTACCGATTACGGCCTTTCCGGTCCGGTAATTTTTGAGGTGTCCCGGGATGTATGCGCAGAAAGCGGGGATTGGCGGTGCAAGCTGGACTTTTTGCCGGATATGGACCCGGTTTCGCTTATGGATAGAATCTCACGGCGCTCTGATCTGCCGGCAGAGGAGCTCCTTACAGGAATTCTTCAGAACCGACTTGGCAGAGTTTTGTCTGCTGCTGTGGGCATTCGCGCGGATCGGAAGATCAAAGATCTGACACAGGAAGAGCTGCAGCAGGTCTGCAATGCTGTAAAAGGCTTCGAGGTCGCCATTTCCGAGCCCATGGGCATGGACAGCGCACAGGTCACAGCCGGCGGCATCGTGACCGATGAATTCTGCGAGGATACAATGGAGAGTAAGCTTGTGCCGGGACTTTATGCCTGCGGCGAGGTGCTGGATATTGACGGCGATTGCGGTGGCTACAACCTGCAGTGGGCTTGGAGCTCCGGTTACCTTGCAGGCAAAAGTGCAGGAGGGAATGTATGATACGGATCCGAGATATTGCGTTCCCCCCGGAGCATGATGCCAATCAGCTTCTTTTTGAAGCGGCACGAATGCTTAAGATTTCCGGTTCTAAGATCAAAGGACTTTCCATTGCAAGGCGCTCCATAGACGCACGGAAAAAGCCGGATGTAAAAATTATCTACACAGTAGATGTTGTAATTGACGGAAACGAGCAGAAGATTTTGCGGCAATGCGGCTGCAAAAAGGCTGCTCTGGTGAAAAAGGAATACTATAAAGTGCCCAAGGTGAGCCTTGAGGGAGGAAAGCGGCCCGTGATCGTGGGTTTCGGCCCTGCGGGTATGTTCGCGGCGCTGGTTCTTGCTATGGCAGGCCTCAAGCCCCTTGTTTTGGAGCGGGGAGCGGATGCTGCCACGCGCAATGAAAAGGTGGAGCGTTTTTTTGCCACTGGCGAACTGGACATCAAAACCAATGTCCAGTTCGGAGAAGGCGGCGCTGGAACTTTTTCTGACGGAAAGCTCAATACCGGTGTCAACAATCCCCGCATCGGCTGGATACTGGAGCAATTTGTCCGTTTCGGCGCAAGAGAGGACATTCTTTATGACGCAAAACCCCATGTTGGTACGGATGTACTACTGGATGTGGTACAGAATCTGCGCAAACGGGTCATCGCCCTTGGCGGTGAAGTGCGTTTCAATACCCAAGTCACGGGCATTCGCTGTGATGGGGGAAAGCTGACAGCTTTGGAAACGGAAAAGGAAGTCATTGACTGCGACTGCGCCATTTTTGCCATCGGTCACAGCGCACGGGATACTTTTGAAATGCTGCAGCAGATGCAGATCCCTATGGAGCCTAAGCCCTTTGCCATGGGTGTTCGTATCGAGCATAAGCAGGAAGTTATCGACAATGCACAGTACGGCGCCGAGGATCTGCCGTTGCCCCCTGCAGACTATAAGCTCGTAAAGCATTTGGACAATGAAACGGTGTATACCTTCTGCATGTGCCCTGGGGGTCATGTGGTGGCGGCGGCATCGGAAGCGGGGGGCGTGGTCACCAATGGTATGAGCTATGCAGACCGTGACGGTGAAAATGCCAATGCGGCGCTGCTTGTTACGGTAAATCCTGCTGATTTTCCATATCCGGGTGCTCTTGGCGGTATGTACTGGCAGCGCAGTCTGGAGCAAAAGGCATATACGCTTACCGGCAGTTACCGGGCACCTGCCCAGAAAGTTGGAGATTTCCTTGCGGGAGTGGCCAGCATTGGCGCAGGCGATGTGAAGCCTACCTATCGCCCGGGTGTTCATTGGTGCGATCTGCGGCAGGTTTTGCCGGAGAAGATCACGGCAGCTTTGGCAGAGGCGCTGCCCCAGCTGGACGGAAATCTCAAAGGATTTGCGTCCTGTGATGCGGTGCTGACAGCACCGGAGACAAGGAGTTCCTCTCCCGTGCGGATCTTGCGGGATGAGAGCAGACAGTCTGCCGTTAGAGGGTTGTATCCCTGCGGTGAAGGCGCGGGGTACGCCGGCGGCATCATGTCTGCTGCCATCGACGGAATCCAGACCGCAGAAGCTGTGATCGCAGTGCTGGAGGGTAGTCATGACTGAAAAAAACCTATGCAAAAGGCTGAGACGGGAATTTAGTACCGGCGGGTGGGCACTGCTCATTTACTATGCCATTATGAACGCGGCGGTAACGGTTGCTCTGGTAGTTGATATTATTGTGAAGGTAAGCCTGTTCGGTGGCAGCCTTACAGATGCGCTTTCCGCTGCTGCGGGCAACGGCTGTGGCTATGTTGCTGCCACGGTGATTGGTGCTGTACTTCTGTATTTGTGGAAAAAGCGGGAATTCTGCTTTAAAACCATATGGAAAAAGGAAAAGTCCATCACTGTCGGTGCGTTTTTTAGCATTGCGGCCATCTTTTTTGGCGTACAGGCGGTAGCGCAGATCATGGTCCTTGTTATGGAATGGTTTTTCGGCCTCTTTGGGCTGTCTGTTATGGAGTCGCTGGAGGCGGCAAGTACCGTTGAAGATACAGTGAGCATGTTCCTCTATGCCGCCATTTTAGCGCCTGTTGGGGAAGAGATCCTCTTCAGAGGACTGCTCCTGCGTATACTTGAACCATACGGTAAAAAGTTTTCTGTGCTGGCATCTGCGTTCCTGTTTGGCATGTTCCACGGAAATATCGTGCAGACCCCTTATGCATTTTTGGTGGGACTGGTCCTTGGCTATGTCGCGATAGAGTATTCCGTTGTGTGGGCCATCGTGCTGCACATGCTCAATAATATGGTGCTGGCTGATTTTATGACACGGTTGGCAAGGATTTTGCCGCCCGGTGTTGGCGATCTGATCTCCGGTTTCTTTATTTGGGGCTGTGCCATTGCGGGAGCTATCATACTGATCGTCAAAAGGCGGGAGATAGCAGAATATGTTTCCGCAAGGAAGATTCATCCACTGTGTCTGAAAAGCTTTTTTACTGCGCCCGGTGTTGTGGTGCTGAGCAGCGTGATGATATTGAATATCCTGCTGGCCTTTTTGATGCAAATTTAAGATAAAGTAAGGGCGCGTTCATACGAACGCGCCCTGATTTTGTTGAAGGTAAAACAGCAGTAGCAGCAATGCTATGTGAATGAGGAACAAGATGGGAACACCGACAGCAAACTCAACATATCTGGTCTTATGCCGAAACAGGTACATGGCGATCCAGCAGCCCAAACTTCCTCCGATGGCAGCGACGGTGAGGAGGACTCTTTCCGGAATACGCCACCATTCTTTTATAGCTTTTATCTTATCGATTAGCATAAGCAGGAATGCTGCAGCATTGACTATAGCAAGATATGTAAGTAACAGCTTCATAAAAAATGTTCCTTTCTGGAGGGGTTGTATGAAAAAATTAGTTCTGCTTTTGGCTGTGTGTCTGCTTGTGTCGGGGTGTGCATCTAAGGAAACCTTTGAATCAATGGACGATGAATATGATCTGCAGGCTGCGGCGCTGCAAAAGGAAGTTTCTTATAAACTTCCGGAGGATGCGGCCCAGCAAACGGTGCGCAGTGAGTACGGTCAGCTTTATTTTTGCGACGGTTACGAGATCACTGTGCAGACCATGGAGGCCGGCAATCTGGATAAAACGCTGCGGGAGCTGACCGGATTCGGTGCTGATGATCTGACAGTCATTGAGACCGGCAAGACCGGCGAAATCCGCTATGAGTGCGTTTGGTCTGCTGCCGGTGAGGGCGGTGACATGGTGGGCAGGGCTGCCATACTGGACGATGGCAGTTACCACTACTGTATGACGGTCATGGCACCGGAAGCAGAGGCTGGCCAGCTGCGGGAGACTTGGAATGCGCTGTTTGATTCCTTTATTTTAGGTTAGAGAGCGCCTCTTGGCAAAGACCTTTGCACTGGTCGATGACCGATTGGGGGTATAGGATCTGTGCCTTCTTGCCAAAGCCGATGACCCAGCTTAGGAACATAGGGGAGACTGCTACGGGAACTGTAAATGTGAAATGCTCCTCACCGTCGGGAATCAACATTGTATTTCTGCCGAAACGGTCAAGTACAACATTGCAAAGATCACGGTGGAATCGCATTTTAACGGTGACAGGATCGCCGGAATACATTTGAAACAGCCGGTTTGCGTGCTCCTGGAGGGCTTTTCCGGTAAGCTCCGGACAGGGGGTGCGGCTTTTATTGGTCAAACGGATGTCGCACATCCGGTCAATGCGGTAGGAGGTTACGCCGTGGCGGTCAGAGTGGGCTAGCAGATAGCAGTTTTCGTTATCCTGACAAAGACCGTAGGGGCTTGCCTGATAGTCCTTATCCCGGAAAATGCGCTTGCCGTCGATACCAAAGTCAAAATACCGGAAGGTGATCTGCTTATTTTCGGCGATGGCATCCTGGATGGTATCAACACTGTAGTAGATGGTTTCGTTCATGCTCTTGACTCTTCCGGAAACCAGCACATCCCGCCGCATGAGCTTTGCGTCATATACGCTGCATTGGTCGCATAGCTTTTCAATCAGCTCACGGGACTTCTTCTCAGTCAGATACCGGCTGGACTGGACAGCGTCGATCAGCAGCTTCAGTTCCGGAATTTCAAAGTTCCGGGAGGCGATGTAGTAGCCGCCGTTCTTTCCGGGGATGGATACGATGTCTACGCCATAATCCTGCAATGCGGCAATGTCAGAATAGATTGTCTTTCGCTCACAAAGAATATTGTGCTGATGCTCCAGCATGGAGATCAGCTCGGAAGCTCTCACGGGGTGATCCTCGTGGGAGTTTTTTTGCAGGTAATCCAGTATGTAAAAGATCTTAAGCTTTTGATTGTCGGATTTTGGCATGGAAATCACCTCATTTATCGTATTATATCATATATCACAGAAAAAGGAAAGACAATTTGCTTTTTTTTTCGCAATGTGGTATCCTATTGCAAAAGGAGTGATCCCCATGCGCTATATCGGTTGTCATTTGTCTGCATCCGCGGGCAATTTGAGTATGGTAAAAACTGCACAAGGCATCGGCGCAAACACCTTTGCATTCTTTACCCGCAATCCCCGTGGCTCCAAGGCAAGGGAAGAAGACCCCGTCGACGCGGCTGCTGCCGTTGCGGCTTTGCAGGAAAAAGAATTCGGTAAGTTGGTTGCTCACGGCAGCTATACTATGAATCTGTGTACGGCCGACAAGGGCGCGCGGGAGTTTGCCGCGGATATTCTTTGTGATGATCTGCGGCGGATGGCGGCGCTGCCCGGCAACTATTATAATTTCCATCCCGGCGCCCATGTTGGACAGGGCGTGGACACCGGCATCAGCCAGATCGCTGATGCGCTTAAAAAAGCCCTTGCCCCGGGCTATCCCGTTACGGTGCTTTTGGAGACCATGGCCGGTAAGGGGAGTGAGGTCGGCAGCCGTTTTGAGGAGCTCAAGGCCATTATCGATGCTGTCGGCAGCAATCAGGTGGGTGTTTGCATGGACAGCTGCCATGTTTGGGACGGCGGCTACGACATAGTAAATGACCTTGACGGTGTTTTGCAGGAGTTTGACCGGATCATCGGCCTTGATCGGCTCAAGGCGTTGCATTTGAATGATTCCAAAAACACCAAGGATAGCCATAAAGACCGCCATGCCTGCATTGGCGAAGGAAATCTCGGTTTGGCAACCTTCCGGAATATCATCAATCATCCGGTACTCAAGGATATTCCCATGATCCTTGAGACCCCCAATGAACTGCCCGGCTATGCCAGGGAGATCGCGATGCTGCGGCAGATGGAAGCATAAGAATTATTTGAATTTACAAAGGAGGTGGCGGCGTGGACCAGCTGCTTTCGGCTTTTTCCCAGGCAGATCCCACTTATATGCAGGTTTATCAGGCGATACTGCGCTATCTTGCGCCGCTGCTTGCGGGCCTTTTGCTGTACCGCTGCATAAAGCCTATGCTGACCTTCCGCAGAGAACCGGAAATTTGGGCATGGCTGATGCTGAAAGATGAAAGAAGACTGCCCATTACCCATTGGGAAAGTGTTATCGGCCGCAGCAAACGAAGTGATGTGGTGATGAACCTGCCCACCATATCCCGCAGCCATGCGGTCTTGACCCGCTATGATGACGGCAGTTGGACCATTTCCGATGCCGGCTCCAAGGGCGGTGTATTTGTTAATGGCGAGAAGATTGATATTTGCCCGTTGGATGTTGACGATGTCATTAAAATCGGCGGTATAGAAATGACTTTGCTGCCCATATCCCGGCGGCAGGAGATCAAGCTGGCGGAGCTGCGTACCAAGGCTGCAAGTCCTTTTACCAGCCTTTTCAATGTGCTGCTTTTGACCGTATTTCAGTGTCTTTGCTGCATTTCTTATCTCTATGGCGGTGATGCTGCGTATGCAGGCAGTATTTTGATCGGGTTTTCCGGTATCGTTGCCTGCCAGTGGGCGCTGCTGCTGTTTTATATGTTTATCAAAAAGCCGTCCTTTGAGATCGAAACCATTGCGTTTTTCCTGTGCACCATGGGCATGGCTGCCATCGCGGCGGTAAAGCCGGGCGAAACAGTAAAGCAGCTGATCGCCATGGTGATGGGTCTTGCCCTCTATCTGACAGTGGGCTGGTCGCTGCGTGACTTGGAAAGAGCCAAGAAGATGCGCGTCATCGCAGCACTTGCAGGTGTTGGTTTTCTGCTGATTACATTGCTGTTCGGCAAGGAGTATCACGGCGCAAAGAACTGGCTTATCATTGGCGGAATGTCCTTTCAACCCTCGGAGCTGAGCAAGGTGTGTTTTGTTTTTGTGGGGGCGTCTGCCATGGACCGGATCCTAAACAAGCGCAATCTGATCCTTTTCATCGGCTATACTTTGGTTGTTTGTGCCTGCCTTGCGGTGATGAATGATTTTGGCACGGCTTTGATCTTCTTTATCGCCTTCCTTTTGATCGCATATATGCGCTCCGGAAGCATCGGCACCGTTGCGCTTGCCTGCACATCCTTAGGCTTTGCCGGCGTGATTGCCCTTAAGATCGCCCCCCATGCATTGCGGCGGTTTTCCAGCTGGCGGCACATCTGGGAAGATCCCTTTAATACCGGCTATCAGCAGACAAGAGCGCTGATGTGCATTGCATCCGGCGGCCTGTTTGGTCTTGGCGCAGGCCATGGCAAGATGGAAAAGATTTTTGCTGCGGATTCTGATGTGGTGTTTGCTACCATAGCCGAGGAGTGGGGGCTGCTGATTTGCGTGATGCTGGTATTATGTATCATTGCGCTGGCGGTATTTGCACTGCGGTCGGCAGCTGTGGAACGCAGCAGCTTTTTCATCATTGGCGGCTGCACCGCTGCCGGTATTTTGGTGGTGCAGGCCATCTTCAATGCCCTTGGCACAGTGGATGTGCTGCCGCTGACCGGTGTGACATTTCCTTTTGTGTCCAACGGCGGCTCCAGTATGATCGGTGCATGGGGACTGCTTGCTTTTGTCAAGGCGGCGGATACCCGACAGAACGCCAGCTTTGCTGTGCGCCAGTCCAAGGAAGGGAGGCCGGACGATGAATAGAGTGATCGCAAGATCCAAGGCGATGGTGCTTTTGATCCTGGTTCTCGCTGCCGGCACGCTTTTCTTCCTTGGTGAGTATTTTGTCAATTCCGACAGTTGGATTCTGACCGCCGGATCGCCCCATATCTATAACGCATCCAATATCGGCTGCGGACTCATTACCGACCGGGAAGGTCTGCTGTTGCTTGATTTAACAGGCGACAGAACATATTCGGAGAATACTGCTCTGCGGCAATCGACCTTGCATTGGCTGGGTGACCGGCAGGGTAATATCAGCGCACCTGCGCTTTCGTATTATGCGGAAAAGATCGCGGGGTTTGATCCTATCGGCGGTGTGTATGCCTATGGCGGAACAGGGGGCAGAGTGACCCTTACTTTGTCCGGAAAAGTGCAGGCTGCTGCGTTGGAAGCGATGGGGGACTATAAGGGAACAGTTGCTGTTTATAACTATAAGAGCGGTGAGCTTCTCTGCGCGGTATCTACCCCCAATTTTGATCCGGATAACGTTCCGGACATTGCAGCGGATGCAACCGGCAGCTATACCGGCGTGTTTTTAAATCGTTTTATCCAATCTGCCTATACTCCCGGTTCTATCTTTAAGATCGTAACGGCCGCTGCAGCGCTGGAGTCTATTCCGGATATCCAGCAGCAAACCTTTACCTGCAACGGTGTTATGGAATACGGCATTGACAAGGTTACATGCCTTGATAAGCACGGAAAAATCAGCTTTAAGGATGCCTTTGCTCAATCCTGCAACTGCGCCTTTGCTCAGATCGCAAACCAGCTTGGGGGAGAAAGGCTGCAAAGCTACGCGGAAGCCTTCGGTGTGACGGACAGCATAAGCTTTGACGGCATTACGACTGTGCACGGTAAGCTGGAAGCCAAGGGTCAGGCGGCGGTTTCTGTTGCGTGGAGCGGTATTGGACAGCACAAAGATCTGGTCAATCCCTGCCGGTTTATGACCTTTATGGGTGCAGTTGCCGGTGGCGGCACCGGTGCTGAACCTCATTTGGTGGCCGACATCACCGCAGGCAGCAAGAACACCTACCGGGCAGAAACGGTCTCCACGGGACGCATTATGTCCGCTGAGACGGCAAAGATCTTGGCGGAACTCATGCGCAACAATGTGGAAGTCAAGTACGGCCTTGAAAACTTCCCGGATATGACCGTCTGCGCTAAGTCCGGTACGGCAGAGGTCGGCGCGGAGAATGAGCCCCACGCTATGTTTTCCGGTTTTGTTGCCGATGAAGAATACCCCCTTGCTTTTATGGTGGCGGTGGAAAATGCAGGTTCCGGACGAAAGACCTGCGTGCCCATCATCTCTAAGGTGCTCGCAGCTTGCAAGGAAGTAATGGACAAGGAGTAATGTTCTAAATACCGACACCCCCTGCATAGATTTAGCAGGGGGTGTTTATTATGTGGCGGAAGAATCAGGTCTGCGGCTGCGCCTTGATCGCGTTCGGGCTGGGGCTTTTGGTTGGTATTTGCTTGGAGTACAGCTTTTTCTGCTTTTTCGCAGGTGTTTGTATCATAGGATTCGGCTGTTGGTGCGGTAAAAGAAAATAGTTGGCATAAACTTGTCCATGCGTGAATAGAATTTACTGTAATTGTGGGATAAGGAGTGATCCGCATGGAAGTGAAATTCAATAAAAACACCTGTCCATGTCTGCGAAAGGCGACGTGTCAGGTTCAAAATCAAGAGCAAACTGGGGAGGTGCGGCTGCCGGAATCAATGCCGGACATTGGCCGGGTGCTTGGCAGCTGGGGGCAGGTGTTGGTGCGCGGTAAGGAATGGCGCACCGGCGGTATGAGCGTATCCGGCGGCGTGATGGTATGGGTGCTGTATGCACCGGAGGATGGGTCTGAGGTTAGAAGCATTGAGACTTGGATCCCGTTCCAAGCAAAGTGGGATTTCCCGGAAACAGAGCGAGACGGCTCTATTTGCGTAACACCCCTGCTGAAAGGAGTGGACGCCAGGAGTACGTCTGCCAGAAAACTCATGGTTCGTGCCAATGTAAGCCTGCTGGGTGAGGCGTTAGAGCCCATTGAGCCGGAGGTATGCTGTCCCGGTCAAATCCCGGAGGATGTGCAGCTTCTTACCAAGAGCTATCCGGCAGAACTGCCTCAAGAGGCAGGGGAAAAGCTGTTTCAGGTGGACGAGGAGCTTAATTTACCCGGAAATCTTCCTGCGGTGGATAAGATCCTGCGCTACAGCCTAACTCCGGAAGTGCTTGAGCAGAAGGTCATGGCAGGCAGACTCGTATTTCGCGGGAAAGCAATGCTTCATTTGCTGTACAGTGGGCCTGATGGCGGCATCCACAGCTGGGATCATGAGATCCCGTTCTCTCAGTACACGGAGCTGGACCGTGACCACAGTGCCCATGCTGATGGATGGATCATGGTGGTACTTACAGGCCTTGAGATGGAGCGGCAGGAAGAGCAAAAGCTTGCTCTAAAGGCATCCATGGCGGCCCAGTATGTGATCTACGACCGTGTAATGGTGGAAGTGGTTGAGGATGCCTATAGCCCGGTGCGGTCTGTTGGGGTGACGGTGCAGGAGCTGAATCTGCCGGTGCGCTTGGACTGCAGGCGGGAGAATCTGCGTATTAGTCAGTCAGTGCAGACTAACGGTGAACGGCCCTTGGATGTGTGCTGGCAGCCGGAGCACCCTGTGAGAAGGCAGAATGGGGATGTAACAGAACTCATTTTGCCGGGGCAGTTCCAAACGCTGTACTTGGACGAAAACGGCAACCTTCAGTTCGCTGTGGCAAGAGGGGAGACAGACTGGCAGATTCCTTCGGATGCGCAAAATACCTGCGATGCCTACCTGCATGCAACCGAGATGCCTCAGGCGGTATTTGCAGGTGATGTGCTTGAAATGGCGGCAGATGTGACGGTGGAAGCAGGTGTATTTTCCGAAGAGGGGATTCCTATGGTTACCGGTTTGGACCTTGGAGAGATTCAAGAGCCGGATCCCGGCCGTCCATCCGTGATCCTCAGAAGAGCCGGTGACAAGTGCCTTTGGGATCTTGCCAAAGAGTGTGGATCTACCGTAGATGCGATCAAGAAAGCCAATCAAATTCAGGAAGAGCCGGAAAATGGCAGAATGCTGCTGATTCCGGTGCCATAAATCATAAAACGCCGCCCCGTGGGAGAGCCGGGGCGGCGTTTTGGCGGGCTTGTCGCGCCGGGGCTTAATGGCCTGCCTATGGATAGAATAGTAAATCATGACTGACGAAAACAAGGGAATTGTGACGAAACTTCATGGATTTTTGACTTGTCATCAGGTGTAACCGGTGGTATAATATATAGGAAATTTGAAACAGAAGGTGTTTACCATGACAAAAATTGATATTTATTCCGGTTTTTTGGGTGCGGGTAAGACCACACTCATCAAGAAGATGATTCAGGAAGCTTATCAAGGCGAAAAGTTGGTGCTGATCGAAAACGAATTCGGCGAGATCGGCATTGACGGCGGATTTTTGCAGGATGCCGGCATTAACATCACCGAGATGAACTCCGGCTGCATTTGCTGCAGCCTTGTGGGTGACTTCGGCAAGGCTTTGGAGCAGGTCATCGCGCAGTACGCACCTGATCGTATTGTGATCGAGCCTTCCGGTGTGGGCAAGCTGTCTGATGTTGTGGCGGCTGTGCAGAAGGTTACAAACAATGATGTTGTTCTGGGCAATACCGTTGCCGTTGCCGATGCAGGCAAGGTAAAGGTTTATATGAAGAACTTTGGCGAGTTCTATAACAACCAGATCGAAACCGCAGGTGCCATCATCCTTTCCCGTACAGATTCTATTTCCCAGGAAAAGTTGGATGCGGCTGTGGCGCTTCTGCGGCAGCATAATGCCGAGGCTGCATTGGTGACCACTCCCTGGGGTGAGTTGACTGGCGCACAGCTTCTTGAGGCTATGGAAGGCAAGGCTTCTCTGGCCGCTTCCCTGGAAGAGTTGGAGCATGAACACCACCACCATCACGAAGATGGTCATTGCTGCTGTGGGCATCACCATGAGGAGCATGAGCACCATCACCATGATGAGGAGCATTGCTGCTGTGGCCACCACCATGAAGAGCCCGAGCATCATCACCATGATGAGGAGCATTGCTGCTGCGGCCACCACCATGAAGAGCATGAGCACCATCACCACGAAGAGGGTCACTGCTCCTGCGGTCATGACCACGGTCACGACCATCATCACCATCATGCTGATGAGGTATTTACCTCTTGGGGCGTAGAAACAGCCAAGAAATTTACCGCAGAAGAGCTGAAAACCGCTCTGCACTGCTTGGATACCGGGCGTTACGGCATGGTTCTGCGTGCCAAGGGTATCGTTGCCGGCACTGATGGCAGCTGGATCCATTTTGACTATGTTCCGGAAGAACACGACGTCCGCGTAGGCAGTGCCGCAGTCATTGGCAAGCTGTGCGTGATCGGCTCTCAGTTGGACGAGCAGGCGATCTCCGCACTTTTTGGGGTATAAGCTATGGTGCAGATCCCTGTATACGCATTTACCGGTTTTTTGGATTCCGGTAAGACAAAATTTATTCAGGAAACATTGGAAGATCCCCGTTTCAATGCCGGTGAGCGAACGCTTCTGCTGGTATTTGAAGAGGGTGAGGAAGAGTACGATTTTTCCTCTTATCCCCATCAGAATGTATATCTTGAGGTGTTGGACCAGCAGACCGTTACCACCAAGCAGCTGCAGGCTTTGGCAAAAAAACACAAGGCTCAGCGGATCGTCGCGGAGTTGAACGGTATGCAGCAGGTTGGTGACCTTTACAGCCGTTTTCCTGAGAACTGGGTGGTTGCGCAGGAGGTCATGTTCGCTGATTCCACGACTTTCATGACTTACAATGCCAACATGCGCAATTTGGTGATGGACAAGTTAGTGGGTGCCCAGATGGTGGTTTTCAACCGCCTGCAAAAGGGTGCGGACACCATGCCTTTCCACAAGATCGCCCGTGCTACCAGCCGCCGTATCGATATTCTTTACGACTATACAGACGGCACTACAGAATTTGACGATGTGGAAGACCCGCTGCCTTTTGACATCAATGCCCCCGTTATCGATGTGAAGGATGAGGATTATGCCCTTTGGTATCGGGATGTAACGGAAGAGCCCCAGAAATATCAAGGCAAAACCGTCCGATTCAAGGCGCAGGTTGCCATGCTGCGCAGAGAAAAGAATGGCATGTTTGCTCCCGGCAGATTCGTTATGACCTGCTGCGTCGATGACATTCAGTTCTGCGGCATTCCTTGCCGCTATGCTGATGCTGCCAAGCTGGAATCCCGGTCTTGGGTCATGGTGGAGGCAAAGGTCAGTGCGGAAAAACACACGCTGTATCAAGGCGAATTGGGTCCTGTGCTGACTGCTGTTAAGGTGGATAGTGCAGCCCCTGCGGTAGAGGAAGTAACCACATTCTAATTTGTATGAAAGGAGCGGCCTATGTATCAGCCTTTGGCGGACCTACTCCGTCCGGAAACTCTGGATGAAGTATTTGGACAAGAGCATATTCTTGGCAAGGGAGCGGTGCTGCGCCGCTTGATCGATTCCGGAAAAGTACCCAACATGATCTTCTATGGCCCCAGTGGCACGGGTAAGACCACGGTTGCCAATATTATCGCAAAGCAGACTAACCGGACGCTGTATAAGCTCAATGCCACAACGGCATCTACGGCCGATATCAAAGAGATCGTCGCACAGCTGGACACTTTTATGGCGCCCAACGGTGTGCTGCTTTATCTGGATGAGATCCAGTCCTTTAATAAAAAACAGCAGCAGACACTGCTGGAGTATATTGAAAACGGCAAGATCACTTTGATCGCGTCCACAACGGAGAATCCCTATTTTTATGTCTTCAACGCGATCCTCAGCCGTTCCACAATTTTTGAATTCAAGCAGATTTCCCGGGATGCGGCGCTGCAGGCGATCAAGCGTGCGGTCAGCTATTTGCAAGAGCGCACTGCATTGACAGCACAGCCGGAAGAGGGGGCATTGGAGTACATTGCAGGCTCCTGCGGCGGTGACCTCCGCAAGGCTATGAATGCGGTGGAGGTGCTGTTCTCTGCCGGTCAGCCGGAAAATGGGGTGCTTCCCATTACCTTGGAAGATGCCAAAGCAGTTTCCCAGAAGAGCGCTCTGCGGGCAGACCGTGACGGAGACAATTTCTATGATCTTCTGTCAGCGCTGCAAAAGTCCATTCGCGGGTCTGATCCGGATGCAGCATGCCACTACCTTGCAAGGCTTCTGGAGGCGGGACAGATGCAATCTGCCTGCCGGCGGCTGATGGTGATCGCTGCCGAGGATGTGGGACTTGCGTTTCCGCAGATTATCCCTATTGTCAATGCCTGCGTGGATATGGCACTGAAGCTTGGTATGCCGGAGGCAAGGATACCTCTCGGTGATGCGGCTGTGTTGATGGCCACTTCTCCCAAATCCAATTCCGGTCATATCGCCCTGGATTCTGCCTTGGCAGATGTACGCAACGGCAAGGGCAGAGGATTCCCGCGGCATTTGCAGAATGTCCACGCGGATTCCTACACCATGGAGCGGGAGCAGGGCTACAAGTATCCCCACGACTATCCCGGTCATTGGGTGCAGCAGCAATATCTTCCTGATGATATCAAAGACGCCAGGTATTATGAATACGGCCCCAACAAGCTGGAACAAGCGGCAAAGCAGTATTGGGACAGCCTGAAAAAGTGAGGATTGGCTATGGATATTCGGCTCAATGATGTTCTTGTGATGAAAAAAGAGCACCCCTGCGGCGAAAAACGCTGGCTGGTCCTCAGAACCGGTGCTGATTTTCGCCTGCGCTGCATGGGCTGCGGCCATGAGATCATGGTGCCCAGATTTAAGGCAGAGAAAAATATCCGCTCCGTTGAGCGAACAGAAATTTAACGACAAATAGAAACGGTAGCTGAGTAAATCAGCTGCCGTTTTTTTGCGCAGTGCTGTGATGTTGGGTGTGTTGCGTTGGACATGGGCTGAATTTGGCGAGAGGGTAGTCCACCGTTGCGACTAACTTTTTCCCTGCTGGCAGGTATAATCAGTGGCATGAGGGGGTGCTTAAAGTGACGGTGTATCTGGATGTTGTGATGGGGCTCAACTTTGCCGTAGATTTCCTTTTGCTGCTGGGAACAAACAGACTGTGTGGGTATCCAGCAAAATCGGGCCGGTGCGTTGCGGCGGCTGTGCTGGGAGGTGTCTACGGGGGCGTGTGTATGCTGCCGGGGTTTGCCTTTTTGGGAAATACCCTTTGGCGGTTCGTTTCGCTTGGAATAATGGCCGTGATTGCATTTGGTTTTGATATGAGTGCGCTCCGCAGAGGGGTACTCTTTGTTTTTCTTTCCATGGCGCTTGGCGGTATTGCCCTTGGTCTTAACAGCAAAGGTGCTGCGGGTCTGATTCTGGCTGCAGGCGGAGTTTGGGTTATGTGCGCATTTGGCTTTCGGGGAAGGGTCAAATGCAGAGAGTATGTATCGGTAAATCTAAGCTATGGCGGGCGTCGAAGATCCCTCATTGCTCTGCGGGATACCGGCAACACACTGAAAGACCCCATTACCGGAGAAGCGGTACTTGTTGTGGGGTCAGATGTAGCGAACAAACTGTTGGGGCTTACCCGGGAGCAGCTCAGCAGCCCCATTGAAACCGTTGAAAAAGGCATAATACCGGGTCTTCGCTTGATCCCATACCGGGCCGTTGGGCAACCACATGGCATGCTTTTGGCGGCGCGGATGGATGAAGTGGTCATTGGAAAAGAACCATCGGGAAGATTGGTGGCATTTGCACCTCAGGAATTGGGCAGGAATGAAGGGTATCAGGCACTGGCAGGAGGGGGATTATGATGGATAAGTTTTTGCAGTTTTTAACATGGCTTGGGCTCATGCCGAAGGAGAGTATCTTCTACATAGGCGGCAGCGATATTCTGCCGCCACCGCTGAAGGGGCAGGAAGAGCAGGATACCTTGGCTGCACTGGAAAACGGTGATGAGGCAGCAAAGCAGATGCTGATCGAGCACAATCTGCGGCTGGTGGTGTATATTGCAAGGCGGTTTGAGAACACCGGTGTCAATTTAGAGGATCTTATTTCTATCGGCACGATTGGGCTTATCAAGGCAATTGGCACCTACCGCAGGGATAAAAATATCAAGCTGGCCACATATGCATCCCGCTGCATTGAAAATGAGATACTGATGCACATTCGCAAAACTTCCGGTCAAAAGGCAGAGGTGTCCTTAGATGAGCCCATCAACATGGATTATGACGGCAATGAACTGCTGCTTTCGGACATTTTGGGCACGGATGAGGATATGATCCTCAGGCCCATGGAAGATGATGTGGACCTTTGTGTACTGAGGCAGGCGCTGTCGGAGCTGCCACAGCGGGAGCGGGAGATCGTGCTAATGCGATACGGTCTTTATGGTTATAAGGAGCTTACACAAAAGGAAGTAGCACAGAAATTAGGCATCTCTCAATCCTATATTTCGCGGCTCGAAAAACGCATTATGCTGCGGCTGCGTAAGGAGCTGATACGGCAAACAAGCTGCGCATAAAAAATTCTACTTGAAATTTATGTAAGCCCATGTTATAATCGATACAAAATTATATCGATATGTTTTTGTACCGATTAAATGAGGTGTTTATACATGGAGCGAAAAGAAATTTCTAAGGCGGTACTCAAGCGTCTGCCGGGTTATCTTTCATATCTGAAAAACACACAGGATGGCGGTAGCGTCTATATTTCCGCAACGGCACTTGCCAATGCCCTTGGTATGGGTGAGGTGCAGGTGCGAAAGGATCTTGCCATGGTTTCCGATGGCGGACGGCCTAAGATTGGCTATCTGCGTGAACGGCTGATCGATGATATTGAGCAGTTTTTGGGCTATGACAACACGACCGATGCAGTGCTTATCGGCGCCGGTAAGCTGGGACAGGCACTTTGCGGCTACAGTGGTTTTGAAGCTTACGGTCTGAACATTCTTGCGGCCTTTGATGCGGTTCCTGCTGCGGAAAAGACCGATGAGGGTACGCCCATCTATCCTATGGAGCAGCTGCAAAACTTCTGCAAGACCAACAAGGTGCTGATGGGCATCATTACTGTGCCCGCAAAGCATGCACAGGCGGTTTGCAATCAGCTGATCGAATGCGGCATCAAGGCGGTGTGGAATTTTGCGCCGACCCATTTGGACGTGCCGGAGCATATCCTTGTGCAGAACGAGAATATGGCCACATCCCTTGCGGTGCTTTCCATGCACCTGCAGGCCCATATCAAGGAAAAGAAATAAGAAAAACCCGAGCCAAGCGGCTCGGGTTTTTAAGTTTATTTACCGGGCTTGAAGCTGTCCTTCAGGCTGACGGAGCGGTTGAACACCAGATGACCGGGTGCGCAATCCTTGCTGTCAGGGCAGAAGTAGCCAAGACGCATGAACTGGTAGGAAGCGGGGGCTTTCGCGTTCTCCAAACTCTTTTCTACCTTGCAGCCGGTGAGCACTTCCAAAGAATTGGGATTCAGGCATGCAAGGAAATCCTTGCCGGCAGCATCGGGATCGGGATCGTCAAAGAGATTGCTGTACTGACGAACTTCTGCATCGCAGCAATTTTCGGCATCCACCCAGTGGATGGTGGCGCCCTTGACCTTTCGGCCGTCAGCGGGGTCACCGCCACGGGAATTGGGGTCGTAGGTGGCAAGGACTTCGGTGACATTGCCGTTTTCGTCCTTGACGCAGCCGGTGCACTGGATGAGGTAAGCACCCTTCAGACGGCACTCGGGGCCATCGGGATACAGGCGCTTATACTTCGGGATCGGCTCAGCCAGGAAATCGTCCTCTTCGATCCACAGATTCCGGGAGAAGGTGATGGTACGAGTACCTGCCTCGGGATCGTTGGGGTTGTTTTCTACCTCAAATGTTTCACTCTGACCTTCGGGATAGTTGGTGATGGTCAGCTTAATGGGCTTAAGGACTGCCATAACGCGGTCAGCGGTCTCGTTGAGATCCTCACGAAGGCAGTACTCTAAGAAGCCATACTCAATGGTGTTGGGGCTCTTAGCGACACCAACACGGTCGCAGAAATTGCGGATGGCGGTGGGAGTATAACCACGGCGGCGCAGACCGCAGAGAGTGGGCATGCGGGGATCGTCCCAGCCGGAAACATAGCCGTTTTCCACCAAAGCTCTCAGCTTGCGCTTGGAAAGCACCGTATGGTCGATGCCAAGGCGGGCAAACTCGATCTGACGGGGGCGGTGGGGAACGGAAACATTTTCAACCACCCAGTTGTAGAGAGGACGGTGATTCTCGAACTCCAGGGAGCAAAGGCTGTGAGTAATGCCCTCGAGAGCGTCCTGAATGGGGTGGGCAAAGTCGTACATGGGGTAGATGCACCATTTGTCGCCCTGGCGGTGATGGTGCATATGGCGGATGCGGTAGATGACGGGGTCACGCATGTTGAAGTTGCCGCTGGCAAGATCGATCTTGGCGCGCAGGGTATACTTGTTGTCCTCGAATTCACCGGCACGCATGCGGGCAAACAGGTCAAGGCTCTCCTCGATGGGGCGGTCACGGTAGGGAGAAGTTGCGGGGGTGTTCAGATCGCCGCGCATTTCCTTGGCCTGATCGGGAGTCAGCTCGCATACATAGGCAAGGCCTTTCTTGATGGGCTCAACAGCGTACTCGTAGTCCTTCTCGAAATAATCGGAGCCGTAGAAGAAACGGTCGCCCCAGTCAAAGCCCAGCCAGCGGATGTCTTCCTGAATGGCCTCGACGAACTCCACATCTTCCTTGGTGGGGTTGGTGTCGTCCATACGCAGGTTGCAAAGGCCACCGAACTTTTCTGCTGTGCCGAAGTCGATGATGAGGGCCTTGCAGTGGCCAATGTGCAGGTAGCCGTTGGGCTCGGGGGGGAAACGGGTATGAACGGTAGCGCCTTCGTAGCGGCCGCCCTCGGCGATGTCCTCTTCAATAAAGGCGTGGATGAAGTTTTTGCTTTCAGTAATTTCAGCCATCTTCATAACCTCTTTCTGGTCAGTTTACAAATATATGCCATTATAACCCATTTCGTTTCTGTTTGCAACACAAAATCGCATCCGACGGAAGATTAAACGGTAGATTTGTGAAATTTCAGAAAACATCGGTGGAAATTTAAATTTTATGGTTGTCAATTTGACAATCTTATATTAAAATAGGAAAGGATAAAGAAGAAGGAGTGATATGCGGTGTCCGATATTAAATATAAGCGCGTCCTGCTGAAGGTCAGCGGCGAGGCGCTGGGCGAAAAATCTCCCTTAGGCGACGGCTTCGGTCTGGACTTTCAGAAGATCGGTGAAGTCTGCAAGGCTATCAAAGAATGCGTGGATATGGGCGTGCAGGTCGGTCTTGTGATCGGCGGCGGCAACTTCTGGCGTGGGGTGAAGAACGGCAGCGGTAAGATGCAGCGCAGTCATGCGGATTCTATGGGCATGCTGGCCACGGTGATGAATGCCATCGCAGTTGCGGACGTGCTTGAGCAACATGGCCTTGATGCCCGTGTGCTGACTGCTGTGGAAATGAACAAGTTTGCAGAGTACTTTACCCGGGATCTTGCCAACCGCTACTTAAACGAGGGTAAGGTGGTCCTGTTTGCTGCTGGCACCGGCAATCCTTACTTCTCAACAGATACCGGTGCTGTGCTCCGTGGTGTGGAGATCGAGGCGGATGCGGTACTGATGGCGAAGAACATTGATGCCATCTATTCCGCTGATCCCAAGAAGGATCCAAACGCTGTGCGTTACTCCCGTCTTACTTATGCCGAGGTCTTGGAAAAGGGCCTTAAGGCTACTGATATTACTGCCATGGCGCTGGCTATGGATAACGATATGCCTATGGTCTGCTTCGGCCTTGCAGAAGAAAACAGTATTATCCGTGTGGTTCGCGGCGATCAGATTGGAACCACCGTTACCAATTAATATTTTAGGAGGACTTTCAAATGGCAGTTGACTTTAACGATTACGGAAGAAGAATGGAAAAGGCTCTGGACCATCTGCAGGAGGAATTCGGTGCTGTTCGCGCAGGTCGTGCAAATCCCAGAGTTCTTGATCGCATCAGTGTGGAATACTATGGAAGTGAAACACCCTTAAACGGTGTTGCCACCATTTCCTCTCCCGATGCCCGCACACTGGTCGTCTCTCCTTGGGACACCAAGCTGCTGAAGGACATTGAAAAGGCCATCCAGATGTCCGAGTTGGGCATTAATCCCCAGAACGATGGCCGTGTGATCCGTCTGATCTTCCCCCAGCTGACCGAGGAGCGCCGTAAGGAGCTGGTCAAGCAGGTGAAGAAGTACGGCGAGGATGCCAAGGTTGCCATGCGTAATATCCGCCGTGACGGCATGGACTATGTCAAGAAGCTGAAGAAGAACTCTGAGATCACAGAGGATGAGCAGAAGAAGGCAGAGAAGGATCTGCAGGACATGCTGGATAAGTACACCAAGAAGGTGGACGAAGCCACTGCTACTAAGGAAAAGGAACTGATGGCGATCTGACGCTTTGCAACTGCATTGGGGGCGGAAACCGCCCCCAATGTGCTATCTTGTAAAAAGAGAGGTGCTATTATGGCACTTATCCATGTACCGAATCATATTGCCATTATCATGGATGGCAACGGCCGCTGGGCAAAGCAGCGGGGATTGCCCCGTACCGCAGGTCACAGCGCCGGTGCGGAATCTTTCCGGCGTATTGCAAACTACTGCCGCACCCTTGGTGTCAAGTATTTGACGGTGTATGCGTTTTCTACAGAGAATTGGAAACGCTCTGCTGAAGAGGTCAGCGGTATCATGAAGCTGTTGGGCGCTTACTTGAAGGAAGCGCTCAGGGATATGGAGAAAAACCATGTCCGTTTTTGCTTTTTCGGTGATTTAAGCAGGCTCAGCCCCGCGCTGAGAAAGCTTTGTGAGGATGCCCAAAGCAGATCTTCCGAGTACCACGAGGTGCAGGTGAACTTCTGTCTCAACTACGGTGGCAGAGATGAGATCGTTCGGGCAGTCAAGGCCTTTGCTGCGGATGTGGCGGCAGGGAAGGTTGGCGCAGATGCGTTGACCGAGGATATGTTTTCCGATTATTTGGATTCTGCCGGTGTGCCCGATCCGGAGCTGGTGATCCGTCCTTCCGGTGAGCTGCGCACCAGTAACTTCCTGCCTTGGCAGACCGTTTACTCTGAATTTGTGTATATGAATGTACTGTGGCCGGATTTTGGTCCTAAAGACCTGGATGCGGCTATTGAAGAATACAACCGGCGTAACCGTCGGTTTGGAGGCGCTTAAGAGATGAAAAAGAGAATTCTTACAGCGGCTGTGCTTGTTCCTTTGCTGCTTTTGTTGCTGTACGCTGTACCGAAGATTGTAACTGTTTTAGTCGTTGGGGCGCTGTGCGCCATTGCGGCTTATGAGCTGCTGTATCGCACAGGCCTTGTGCGCCATGTCCGCATGGTGGCGTATTCCATGTTTTTTGCTGCTGTGTTGCCGATTTGGGGGCATTTCGGCATGGATGGCGTGTATGCCCGGCTGGGTGTTTTGGCTTTCTTTGCATTGCTCTTCATGGAGATGATGATCTCCCAAATGAAGGTTCGCATTGAAAAGCTTGCCCTTTGCATTGTGGCAGGTTTGCTGATTCCGTATCTTTTTTCCAGCCTGACCCGGATCTTAAGTCCCGATGGCGGCAGATATGTAATCTTGATTCCCTTTGTGGTGGCATTTTTGTCTGACACCGGCGCATATTTTATTGGGTGCCGTTTCGGTAAGCACAAGCTGGCGCCGGTTATCAGCCCCAACAAGAGCGTTGAGGGCGTCTTTGGCGGTGTTGCCTTCGGCGTGGTTGGCATGCTGCTGTACACATGCATTATGCAGTTTGTCTTTAAGTGCCAGGTAAATTACGGTTTTGCCCTTGTTTACGGTGCCCTTGGCTCGCTGGCCGGCGTGTTTGGCGATCTTTGCTTCTCTGTTGTTAAGCGGCAGACAGGCATTAAGGACTATGGCAATCTGATCCCCGGTCACGGCGGCGTGCTGGATCGCTTTGATTCCATGCTGGTGGTCGGCCCGTTGGTTGAGATACTGTTGATTACATTGCCTGTGGTGGTGAAATAATGGTTACATGCGTATCTATTTTGGGCAGTACCGGCTCCATCGGCCGGCAGAGCTTGGATATCATCGGCCGCATGCCCATCAAGGTGGCTGCTCTGACTGCCGGCACCAGTGTGGAACGGATGGCTGAGCAATGCCGTCAGTTCCGTCCGGAGCTTGCGGTCATGGCTACCGAAGAGGCTGCTAATAAGCTGCAGGAGCAGATCGGTGATCTTTCTATCCGCATTTCGTGGGGAGAAGAAGGCCTCATTGAGGCGGCAACCATTAAAAGCGCTGACTGTGTCATCACGGCTGTGGTGGGCATGCTGGGATTGAAGCCAACGTTGGCGGCCATACGTGCCGGTAAGCGGATTGGTCTTGCCAATAAGGAAACCCTGGTTTGCGCCGGTGAGCTTGTTATGGCAGAGGCTGAAAAGTACGGCACGGAGATCATTCCTGTGGACTCTGAGCACTCTGCGATCTTCCAGTGCCTCATGGGCATTGGTGAGAAAAAGGAAATAGAAAGGCTCATTTTGACCTGCTCCGGTGGCCCTTTTTACGGCATGACCAGGGAGCAGCTGAAAAATGTGACCAAAGCGGACGCATTAAAGCACCCCAATTGGAAGATGGGTGCAAAGATTACTATTGACTGTGCAACCCTTATGAACAAGGGACTTGAAGTCATTGAGGCTATGCGGTTGTACCGTGTGCCTGTAGAGCAGGTGGATGTAGTTATTCACCGCCAAAGTATTGTCCACAGCATGGTGGAGACGATCGATGGCGCTGTGATGGCACAGCTTGGCGCGCCGGATATGCGCCTGCCTATTCAGCTGGCACTGACTTATCCTGCGCGGCAGGATTGTCCTGTGGATAAGCTGGATTTAACTGCATGCAGCGCACTTACCTTTGCAAAACCGGACATGGATGCGTTTCCTTGTCTTGCTTTGGCACGGGAATGTGCCAAGGCAGGCGGCACGGCATGTTCTGTGATGAACGGCGCCAACGAGGCGGCGGTTGCTATGTTTTTGAATGACGAGATTGGTTTTTATGACATTTACGATCTCGTTAAGGGTGCTGTTGCCGCTGTTCCCTTTATTAAGGAGCCGACCTTGGAGCAGATCTTAGAGTCGGACCGGCTTGCCCGGGAGTTTGTTTCCCGGAAGTAATGTAATTTCTTAGCGAGGACTTTTATGGGCATTTTATTTGCAATTCTTCTTTTCAGCCTTTTGATCTTCATTCATGAGCTGGGACATTTTGTAACGGCGAAGCTGTCCGGTGTGCAGGTCAATGAATTTTCCATGTTTATGGGTCCTGCCATCTGGAAAAAGCAGAAAGGGGAGACCCTTTATTCCATTCGCTGCATTCCCATCGGCGGTTATTGTGCCATGGAAGGTGAGGATACGGATACAGATAATCCCCGTTCTTTCCAGAAAGCAGCATGGTGGAAACGGCTTATCATACTGGTCGCAGGCTCTGTGATGAATCTGATTGCTGGTTTTCTGTTGGTAGCTGTTGTGAACTCCTTTGTTGCGACACCCATCCCGCAGGTCGATAGCCTTCGGACTGGCAGTACACTGGCATGGGAAGGTGGCCTGCAGGCAGGGGATACCATCATCGAGATGAACGGCACACCTATAGAGACCACCAATGACTTTAACATGGTGCTGGATGCCGATGAAAAGGTAACGGTTTTCGATGTGGTGGTTCTGCGCGATGGCAAGCAGGTGTTTTTGGATGATGTGACCATGACACCGCAGGAGTTCCAAGAGAACGAAGAGGGGCCGGCAGGCACATTCTACGGTATAACCTGGGCAACAAGGCGACTTGGTTTTGGGGAAGTAATCGTACAATCTTTCCATGATTGCGTTTACTTCGGAAAGCTTGTTTGGATGAGTCTTGGTATGCTGTTTTCCGGTGAGGCGGGCATTCAGGATATGTCCGGTCCGGTTGGCATCGTTTCTTTGATGAACGATACTGTTCAGGCATCGGAATCTGCAAAAATAGCGATCCTCAATTTGCTGTATTTCGGCAGCTTTATAGCGGTCAATTTGGGCGTGATGAACATGCTGCCCGTGCCTGCGCTGGATGGCGGCAGAGTTGTCTGCCTGCTGATTACCACAGCTTTTGAGCGAATCACCAAGAAGAAGATCAACCCTAAATTTGAGGGTTATCTCCATGGTGGCGCTATGATTTTGCTGCTTGCGCTGATGGCATTTATCATGTTTAAAGATATTTTCACCATTTTTAAGGGGTGATACAAATGACAAGACAGATTCGCGTTGGAGATGTTCTCATCGGTGGCGGCGCTCCGGTGGTGATCCAGTCCATGCTCAATACCAAAACAACGGATGTGGAAGGCTCTTTGCGACAGATCCGCGCGCTGAAAACGGCTGGTTGTCAGATTGCTCGGCTAAGCGTTCAGAATATGGAAGCAGCCCGTGGCTTTGCGCAGATTGTAAAAGAAAGCGAGCTGCCGCTGGTGGCTGACATCCATTTTGACTATAAGCTTGCCATTGCGGCGGCTGAGGCCGGTGCCAGCAAGATCCGTATCAACCCCGGTAACATTGGCGGCGAAGATCGGGTCAAGGCTGTGGTGGATGTCTGCAAGGATAAGAAGATCCCCATTCGCATCGGTGTCAACGGCGGCAGCCTTGACAAGCGGCTGCTCAACAAGTATGGCCATCCCACTGCTGAGGCATTGGTGGAGAGTGCTTTTGAGCATTTGGAATTGCTGGAAAAGCAGGGCTTTTTCGATACCTGCCTTTCCATGAAGTCTTCTACAGTTCCCACTATGGTAGCTGCTGCCCGACTGTTCCGGGAAAAATGCGACTATCCGCTGCACATCGGTGTGACTGAGACGGGACCTGTGAAGATGGGCATGATAAAGTCTGCAATGGGCATTGGCGCGCTGCTTTTGGACGGTATCGGCGATACCATCCGTGTCAGCTTAACTGACGATCCGGTGCAGGAAGTGTATGCTGCAAAGGATATTCTGAAGGCTGCTGGTCTTCGCAAAGAGGGTGTGAATATCATTTCCTGCCCCACCTGCGGCCGTACACAGATCGACCTCATCGGCCTTGTGAATAAGGTTGACGAGGCCCTAAAAGATTGCAAAAAGCCAATTACTGTTGCAGTCATGGGCTGTATCGTCAACGGCCCCGGTGAAGCAAGAGAAGCTGACATCGGCATTGCCGGCGGTGACGGCTTTGGCATGATTTTTGAGAAGGGTGAGCAGGTGGAAAAGCTGCCGTATGACGCGCTTTTGCCGGCGCTGCTTGCCAGAATCGATGCACTTTAAGGAGCAAAATGAAAGAGAAAACCTATTTCTTAAATATGTTTTCGGACTACGAGCCGCCTGAAACGCTTGCAAATGCGTTATCTCAGGCGGCTATCGTTGCTGCAGATATTGACCCGGCTTCGCGGAGTGTAAGCGTTGCGTTGGAAGCCAAAACCTACATACCCCGGCGGTTGCTGGATCAGGCTGCCAGAGAGGTTTGCACTTGTTATGGTCTGCGGAGTATGGAGCTGACCGCTGTACATCCGGCATCCGAGCTGCACAAGGTAGAGCCGGAAGAGCTGATGAATCTGTTTGTCAGCATGAATTCCATGACCCGTGGCTCCTTGGCAGGGGCAAGATGGGAATGGGTTGAGAATACCCTTACCATTTTCCTTGCCGCTAACGGAAAAGATGAGCTGGAGGAGTGTCTTCCTGCGGTGAAAAACCATTTGCAGCTGCGCTTCGGTACGGCTGTGGAGATCCATATTGAGGCAGGCGAGGCACTGGAAGGTCAGGCGCTGTTTGCAGCAATGGAGAAAATGCGTTCCAGCATGATAAGCGAGCTACCCTCTGCGCCGGCTGCACCCAAGAAGGAGGCTGCAGCTGCCAGTGAGACTCTCTTCGGAAGACCCTTTAGGGGAACGAGTGTGCCCATGAAGGATATTGAACTGAATATGGGTGTTGTCATTGTGGAGGGTAAGGTTTTTGCTGTAGAGCACAAGGATCTGCCCAAGCGCAATGCTGTGGTTATCAAATTTGATATGACCGATAATACCGGATCTGTTCGCGTCAGCCGCTTTATGGAAAAGAAAGAGGCTGAGCCCATCTTAAGCAAGGTGCAGGTCGGTACGGTGGTGAAAGTCACCGGCAAGCTGATGATCGATAACTTCACCAATGAAATGGTGTTAAAGCCCAATGCCATCATGCCCGGTGCCATGCCCAAGCGGAAGGATACAGCCGCAAACGGCAAGCGTGTCGAGCTCCATTTGCACACATCCATGAGCAACATGGATGCGCTAACCAGCACAAAAGCAGCTATTAAGCAGGCGGCGGCATGGGGACACAAGGCCATCGCCATTACAGACCATGGCTGCGTTCAGTCCTTTACCGATGCGCTGCATGTGGTGGAGGACTGGAAGGGTGCGCCCAAGGTTGCCGGCACCGATGAGGATATCAAGATCCTTTACGGCTGTGAGGGCTACTATATTAACGATGTGGACGATCGTTTGGCCGTCCACGGCTGCGATAACATTCCCTTTGACGGGGAATATGTGGCATTTGATTTGGAAACCACCGGCCTTTACCGCCACGATACCATCATTGAGATCGGTGCTGTAAGGATGAAGCAGGGGCAGGAAATCGAGCGTTTCCAGACCTTCGTAGATCCCAAGTGCCGGCTGCACCCCAAGACTGTGGAGCTCACCGGCATTACCGACGATATGCTGAAAGGTGCGCCCACCATTGATGAAATTCTCCCTAAATTCAAAGAATTTGTTGGTGACAGCGTTCTGGTTGCCCATAATGCGGATTTTGACGCTAATTTTGTCCGCAGAGCTTGTGAGGATCTGGGTATCGAATGGGAAATGACCTATGTGGACACTTTGACCATTTCTCAGTGCCTCATGCCGGAAATGGGCAGATTCTCCTTGGATGTGGTGGCGAAAAAATTTGATCTTGCGGACTTCAACCACCACCGAGCAGGCGATGATGCGCTGGTTTGCGGCAAGATCGCAGGACGGCTCTTTGCAATGCTGCAAGAGCGTGGTGTTGCAGATATTCAAGGCATCAATAATGCCATGGCCGACTTGCGGCCCGCTCATCGGCAGGAAACTGTCCGCTGTCAGCATATTGTGCTGTTTGCCAAGAATCAGTTGGGTCTTCGCAACCTTTACCGGCTGATCTCCGAGTCCAATCTGAAATTCTATAAGAAATTTCCCCGGATCTTTAAGTCTGAACTGCTGAAATACCGCGAGGGTCTCATTATCGGCTCTGCCTGCGAAAACAATGAGCTGTTCCAGGCTGTTCTGTCCGGCAAGAGCCAGCAGGAACTGGAGCGGATCGCTTCTTTCTATGACTACTTGGAAGTACAGCCTATTTCCAATAACTCCTTTATGCTGCAGCCTGCCAAGGAAGGGGAGCAGCCCATTGCGCTCAGCGAAGACCAGCTGCGGCAGTTTAACAAGGACATTGTTGCCTTAGGCGAAAAGATGGGAAAGATGGTGGTTGCTACCGGCGATGTCCACTTCCTCAATCCGGAAGACGAGATATTCCGTCACATTCTGCTTGCCACTAAGGGCTTTTCTGACTGTGACCGGGACAATCCCCTGTATTTCCATACCACCGATGAGATGCTTTCTGAGTTTTCTTATCTTGGGGAGGAAAAGGCTTTTGAGATCGTTGTCACGAATCCGAATCTCATTGCCGATATGTGCGAGACTGTGCGGCCTGTGCCTCATAATCTGTTTGCGCCCAGTATTGAAAACTCTGTTGAGGACCTCAAAGCGCTGGTTTACGGCAAACTTCATCGACTTTACGGTGAAAATCCCCCGGAGTTGTTCGTAAAGCGTGTGGAAACAGAGTTGAATGACATTATCAACTGTCACTATGATGTGATCTATATGTCTGCCCAGAAGCTGGTGCAGAATTCTCTGGAGAACGGCTATCTGGTGGGCTCCCGTGGCTCTGTCGGCTCCTCCATTGTTGCGTACATGTCCGGCATTACAGAAGTCAACTCGTTCCCACCCCATTATCGCTGCCCGAATCCGGAGTGCAAGCACACGGTTTTGGATGTGCCCAAGGGCTTTAACTGCGGTGCGGATCTGCCGGATATGGATTGCCCTGTGTGTGGCGCTAAGATGGAAAAGGACGGCTTTAACATCCCCTTTGAGACCTTCCTCGGTTTTGGCGGCGACAAAGTACCGGATATCGACCTTAATTTCTCCGGTGAGTATCAGGCAAATGCCCATGCTTACTGTACGGAAATGTTTGGCAGAAGTCATGTATTCCGTGCAGGTACCATCGGTACGGTTGCGGACAAGACTGCATTCGGTTATGTGAAAAAGTATCTGGAAGAGCGGGGGAAGACTGCCCCGGCGGCAGAAATGAGCCGTCTGGCTTCCGGCTGTGTGGGTGTGCGCCGCACCACGGGTCAGCACCCCGGCGGTCTTGTGGTCATCCCCCAGGAAAATGAAATATGGGATTTCTGCCCCGTGCAGCATCCGGCAGATGACCCCAAATCCGACCAGATC
The DNA here is from genome assembly GCA_045604325.1 of Faecousia sp. Lineage (GTDB taxonomy): Bacteria > Bacillota > Clostridia > Oscillospirales > Oscillospiraceae > Faecousia. Next base: position 40,054 of record JAZUNW010000060.1, read on the forward strand.
ACCACCCATTTTGAATATCACTCCATGGAGGAAAACCTCTTAAAGCTGGATATGCTGGGTCATGATGACCCCACCATGATCCGCATGATGGAGGATATGACCGGTGTGGATGCCAAGACCATTCCGCTGGATGATAAGCGAACCATGTCCATTTTTACGTCCAGTAAGGTGCTGGGTTATGAGGATGATCCTCTGCTTGGTCCCACCGGCGCTGTGGCAGTTCCTGAGTTCAATACCCGGTTTACCCGTGGCGTTTTGCTGGATACCATGCCGGAGAAGTTTGATTTTCTGGTGCGGATCTCCGGCTACACCCATGGCACGGACGTGTGGCTGGGCAATGCCCGGGATCTGATAACATCCAAGACCGCCACCGTTGACGGCACCATCGGCTGTCGTGACGATATTATGATCTACCTCATATCCTGCGGAATGCCGGAAAAGCGGGCATTTAAGATTATGGAGTCTGTCCGTAAAGGTAGGGGACTTCCCGATGGAGCGGAGCAGGAAATGCGGGATGCAGGCGTACCGGATTGGTACATTGGATCTTGCAAGAAGATCAAGTATTTGTTCCCCAAGGCTCACGCGGTTGCCTATGTTATGATGGCCTTCCGCATTGCGTGGTTTAAGGTCAACTATCCGCTGGCATTCTACGCGGCTTACTTTTACCGCCGCAGCCAAAAGGGCGGCTTTGATGCGGTGATGATGACCCAGGGGATGGATGCGGTCAAGACGCATATCGATGCAATAGACGGCAACGAGGACGCCACCAGCAAGGATGAAGATCTGCTGACCACATTGGAGGTAGTCTATGAATACTATCTGCGTGGTTTCGAGTTTCTGCCCATTGACATCTATAAGAGCCATGCCACGAAGTTCCTAATTGAGGACGGCAAGCTGCGCCCGCCCTTTGTTGCGGTTTCCGGTCTCGGTGAAAGTGCGGCATGGGACATTGTTAACGGTCGTGAGGGCAAGGAGTTCCTTTCTGTGGAGGAATTTGCTATTGCCTGCCCCAAGGTCTCCAAGACCCACATTCAAATGCTGAAAGACGGCGGTGCATTTGGAAGCCTGCCGGATACCAACCAAGTCAGTCTGTTTTGAGGAGGTATAGCCATGCAAGCTACGGAAAAGCAATTTCATATCCACTGTGAAAAAGGCGACGTAGGCCGTTATGTGTTCCTGCCCGGTGACCCCGGCAGATGCGAGGCCATCGCAGCCCATTTTGACAAGCCTGTTCACATTGGCATGAACCGGGAGTATAACATTTACACCGGTACTTTGCTAGGGGAAAAGGTGTCGGTCTGCTCTACCGGCATCGGCGGTCCCTCTGCTGCCATCGCCATGGAGGAGCTGGCTGCCATCGGTGCGGATACCTTTATTCGTGTGGGCACTACCGGCGGCATCGCACTGGATGTTTGTCCCGGTGATGTGGTGGTGGCTACCGGTGCTGTGCGCTTTGAGCACACATCGCTTGAGTATGCGCCCATCGAGTTTCCTGCCGTACCGGATTTTGATGTTACGGCGGCGCTGAAGGCTGCCAGCGAGGACTTGGGCTACCGCACCCACACCGGTGTTGTGCAGTGTAAGGACTCCTTCTATGGACAGCACAGCCCCGAGAAGTCCCCAGTCAGCTATGAGCTGTTGCAGAAGTGGGAAAGCTGGAAGCGCCTCGGCGTCAAGTCCAGCGAAATGGAGTCTGCTGCGCTGTTTGTCGTTGCGGCGGCACTCGGCGTTCGCTGCGGCAGCTGCTTCCATGTGGTGTGGAATCAGGAACGGGAAAAGGCTGGTATGTTCATGAAGATGACGGAGGATACCTCCGGCGCTATCAAGGTGGGCATCGAGGCCATGAAGCGGATCATTGCCGCTGACAAGAAATAAAAAGAGCGCACTGCTTATGCAGTGCGCTTTTTCTCTTTTACGGGTATTTGTGAAAGAATCACAGCAATGAACACAAGGCAGCAGCCAAAAATCTCCCAGCCGGTCATGGTCTCTTTTAAGAAAATGCAGCCGCAGAGAACGGCAATCACGGATTCCAAACTCATAATGAGGGATGCCAATGTGGGCTCCAAGTATTTTTGTCCCAGGATCTGCAGAGAATAGGCAATGCCCATGGAAAGCACACCTGCGTAGCACAGTGCCCAGAAGCTTTGACCAATTCCTTCTAAAGTGGGTGTTTCCGTAAAGAACATGACGATGCAGGAGCCGATACCGCAGAGGGCGGATTGCAGGCAGTTTAACCGCAGCGGGTCCACATCGCCTGCATATTTGTCCACAAAAGTGATCTGCAGGGCAAAGGCGACACCGCAAGCAAGGAGCAGCAGGTCACCGGTGCTGACGGAGGTGACACCCATGCAGCTTAAAAAGTAAAGGCCGACTACTGCGATCACCACGCTGACAGGGACCATGGGAGAGGTTCGTCTTCGCAGGAAAAAGCCGATTACCGGTACGAAAACGATGTACATAGCGGTTAAGAATCCCGCTTTTCCCGCATCCACCGTAACCATGCCCATTTGCTGCAGATTTGCGGCAAAGAAAAGGGGAATGGCACAGGAAAGGGATGCTTTCCAAAGGGTTCTATCAGCAAAACGGCGGATGAAATCCTTACCGTGACAGTCTTTGCGGTCAAATAAATAAATGATGGGCAGCAAAGCAATGGCACCGATGCCGCAACGGATGCCCTGGAATGTAAAAGGGCCTACATAGTCCATACCAAGGCTTTGGGCTACAAAGGTAGAGCCCCAAATGAGTGTTGCAAAAAACAGCATTGCGCTGCCTTTGAGTTGTTGTTTCATAATATCACCGCAAGTAATTTAGCATATTGCGCCATAAAATGCAAGGATTGCTTTTTTAAAATGCGGGTGCTATAATGAAGTCAAATTTCAGTGGGAGGTTTACCATGGAAGATATTAAGAAGATCCCCCAGCGCAGCGAGATCGCAAAGGAAGATACCTGGGCTACTGAAGACCTGTATGCTTCTGACGAGGCTTGGGAAGCAGAGCTTGCTACCTTAGAAATCGATGGCGACAAACTGGCTGCATATGCCGGCCGTTTGGGTGAGTCCGGCAAGACTTTGCACGCCTATTGCAGCGAAATGGAGGTAGTCAACGCCAAGGCAGAGCTGGTCGCCAACTACTGCATGCGTAAGTCCGATGAAGACACCCGTGTTGCCAGGTATCAGGCGATGGTGGGCAAGTTTATGAACATCATTGTTGCCTTAGATGCAAAGTGCAGCTTTGCTACACCGGAGATCATGGCGATCACCGATGAAAAGCTGGATGCATTCTACACTGCGTGCCCGGAATTGGAGCGCTACCGCCGGTATCTTACCAATATGCGCCGCCGCAGGGAACACATTCTTTCTCCTGCGGAAGAAAAGCTGCTGGCTGCTGCCGGTGAGATGGCCCAGGCACCGGATACTATTTACGGACAGTTTGCCGATGCGGACATTACTTTCCCCGATGCTGTGGACAGTAAGGGAAACAAGCACCCCTTGAGTCAGGGAACGTTCGTTCCTTGCCAGGAGAGCCCCGACCGGGAGCTGCGCAAGAGCGCATATGAAAACCTCTACAGTACTTTCGGTAAGTTTAAGAATACTGCCGCATCTATTCTGAATGCCCAGGGCAAGCAGCTGAAATTCTTTGCCGATGCCCGGAAGTATCCTACCACACTGGATGCATCCTTGGATGCAACGGAAGTGCCCACATCTGTATATCTGAACCTCATTGATGCTGTCCACAAGAACATGGACAAGATGCACCGCTATGTGCGCCTGCGCAAAAAGCTGCTGGGTGTGGACGAGCTGCATTTTTATGATGTGTATGCGCCTCTGCTTGCGGATGTGGATCGCAAGATCCCCTATGCGGAAGCGAAGCAGACCATTTACGATGCGTTGGCACCTTTGGGTGAAGACTATCGCAAGGTGCTGAAAGAGGGTTTTGAGAATCGCTGGGTGGATGTTTATCAGAATGAGGGCAAGCGCAGTGGCGCGTATTCTGCCGGTGCTGCGGTGCATCCTTTTGTGCTGATGAACTACTCCGGTACGCTTGACAGCCAGTTTACCCTTGCCCATGAGATGGGTCACGCCCTGCATTCCTGGCACTCCAACAAGTATCAGAATCCCATTGATGCGGATTATGTGATCTTTGTTGCGGAAGTGGCTTCTACATGCAATGAGGCCCTGCTGATGGAATATCTGCTGGGCAAGACCACCGATAAGAAAGAGCGGGCATACCTCATCAATCACTTCCTTGAGCAGTTTAAGGGCACGCTGTTCCGCCAGACCATGTTTGCTGAGTTTGAGCTGAACATCGGCCGAATGATCGGTGAGGGTCAGACTCTAACTGCCGATGCGCTGTGTGCGGAATATAAGCGGCTGAATGAACAGTACTTTGGGCCCGATATGGTGGTGGACGACCTCATCGCTCTTGAGTGGGCGAGAATCCCGCACTTCTACTACAACTACTATGTCTTCCAGTATGCAACCGGCTATTCTGCTGCAATCGCGTTGTCCCGCAAGATTCTCAGTGAAGGTGAAAGTGCGGTTGAGGACTATATTCGTTTCCTCTCCGGCGGCTGCTCCAAGAGCCCTATCGATCTTTTGAAAGACGCCGGCGTGGATATGACCAGCCCTGAGCCTGTTGACCAGGCACTGCAGCTCTTCGGGCAGTTGCTGGATGAGATGGAAGCGCTGGTGGAGGGTTAAAATGGCAGACATCTTTTTGCCCACACTGCACACTTTTGCAATGAATAATGTCTTTACCGGCTCAAGCGGTATGCTGCGGTTTCGCATCAAGCCAACGGTTGTGAAAGTAGAGGGCAACAATAAGGAAGTTGACTTCGAAAAGAGCAGTATCTTGGCCGAGACATGGCATGGGCTATACTGCTACGAAAAAAGTGAAATAGAAGCGCAAATGACCTTTCCCATGACAGAAGAGGGAAGACTTGCCATGAAAGCGTGGCTGGAAAGCAACATCTGATAAAAGTGCGTGCTGCGGCACGCACTTTTTTGCGATTTTACTGTGAGGTTTTGCGCGCTTTATGAGTCTAACAGGTGAGAGGGGAGGGATACAATGGACTGCACAGCAGATAGCTATCGCCGCTTTTTAGAGGGGGATGACAATGGGCTTGAACAGATAATCGGTGCACATAAGGACGGCCTAATCATGTATTTGAATGCATATGTCAGGGATGTAGATGTTGCGGAGGAGCTGACAGAAGATACCTTTGTTAAGCTCGTTTTGAAAAGGCCGCGTTTTTTTAACCATTCTGCTTTCAAAACGTGGCTCTACGCCATTGCGGCAAATGTGGCACGAGACTATTTGCGGCAGAAAAAAGTGCAGGAAGTATCCCTGGACGACTGCCCGGAGGTGTCTGCGGATGAAGCGGATCTGGAACAGGCATACATACAGCAGGAGGAGAAGATCATGCTCCACAGGGTGATGCGGAAATTGAAACGGGAATATCGGCTGGTCTTGTGGCTGATCTACTTCGAGGATTTTTCTCAAAAAGAAGTGGCGAAAATTATGAAAAAATCTGTCCATAATGTGGAAACACTTGCTTACCGCGCAAGGCGTGCGCTCAAAACCAAACTGCTTGAGGAGGGCTATGTTTATGAAGACTTGTGAAGAAATGACAAGAGTGGTACTGACCCGCGCAAAGGAAAAAAAGGTCAGACAAAACCGGGTGCGAAAGGGGATCTTGTGCGCTGTAGCTGGCCTTTGTGTTATCGCGTTGACGGCACTGGGCGGTGCGGAATTCCGGAACTCCCGGACGGATACTCCCCCGGTACTTGGATCAGAGGGAATTTACCCGGCAGATTCGCAAAAACCCAGGATTGCGCTCCTGTATAGCACTACGGAGGGGAAAGCGGAGGAGAGTATGATCGCGGGTGTGCAGGTTCCTCAGGCCTTCATCCGTGTCCGAGACATTTCAGGCATGAGCGATGAAGAGGTGGTTCGTGCTCGCGATGAGGAGGGCCAATATGCGAAGGAATTTAGAGAGGGTGCCTGGCGCAGTGGCCGACTGATGTATATCAGCGAGCGGACATTGATATCTCTGGTCCATGTTGGCGGATTGTATGTAATCCCGGAAAATTACGAACAGGTAGCAGACTATTCCGTAGAGACTACGGAATTCGGCTCAGCCTCAATCTATCGTAATCCCGTAAAAATAACCGGGACCGATGAGATTCGCACCGGAATCGAAGTTTTTTGGGATATTTCCGATTCGTTGAGATACAAGATTGACCGGGATCCTTCTATGGATCTGACGCAAATTAAGGACACTGTAAGGGTTACTGTAAATTTTAAGGATGGAAGTTCTGAGATCGTAACAATCGATATGGTCATCGACGATGAGGGAAATATCTATGCTATCTACGGTGACACCAAGATCGAAATGTAGCATTTAGCCAGGCTTTTTAGCCTGGCTATGCTGCATTTATGGACACAAATAGACGAAAACCATTGACAAATCCCACTTTTGTGGTAGAATATCACCGATATGCAAAGGCATCGCGGAAACCAAGCAGGTTATCGTCGCCAAAGCGAGAGGGGAAATGGTGTAAGCCCCTTGCGACAATGTCTGCCAGCCACTTCCAAGCCGCCCGGGAGGACCGGGACGGGTGCTCCCGTTACAGAGCAGCTAAGATGTCCTTATTTGGGATAAATTAGGGTGGTACCGCGAGTGGCCTCGCCCCTATGATAAGGGGTGGGGTGTTTTTATTTTGTAATTTATTAGGAGGTTATTCCAATGAGCAAGAAAGCCTATGGCGTAAACGAGCTGCGCGAGATGTTCCTGTCCTTCTTTGAGAGCAAGGATCACCTGCGCCTTCCCAGCTTTTCCCTGATCCCGCAGAACGATGCATCGCTCCTGCTGATTAACTCCGGCATGGCACCCATGAAGCCCTACTTTAAGGGTGAAGTAGAGCCCCCTCGCCGCAGAGTCTGCACCTGCCAGAAGTGCATCCGTACCGGTGATATTGAAAACATCGGTAAAACCGCCCGTCACGGCACCTACTTTGAGATGCTGGGCAACTTCTCCTTCGGTGACTACTTCAAGCACGAGGCGATTAGCTGGTGCTGGGAGTTTTTGACCAAGGTGGTCGGTCTTGAGGAAGATCGGCTGTATCCTTCCATCTATGAAAACGATGAGGAAGCCTTTGAGATCTGGAACAAGGAGATCGGTATTCCTGCCGACCGCATTTTCCGTTTCGGCAAAGAAGACAACTTCTGGGAGCATGGCTCCGGTCCCTGTGGTCCATGCTCTGAAGTCTACTATGACCGCGGTGAGAAGTACGGCTGCGGTAAGCCTGATTGTAAGGTGGGCTGTGAGTGTGACCGCTTCATGGAAGTGTGGAACAACGTGTTCTCCCAGTTTGACAATGACGGCAACGGCAACTACACCGAGCTGGTACAGAAGAACATCGACACCGGCATGGGCCTGGAGCGTTTGGCTGTTGTTTGCCAGGATGTTGGCTCACTGTTTGAAGTCGACACCGTTATGAACATCACCAACCATGTTACTTCTATCACCGGTGCAAGCTACGGTCAGAGCTACAAGACCGATGTTAGCCTGCGTGTTATCACCGATCATATCCGTGCATCTACCTTTATGATCGCTGACGGTGTCCGCCCCACCAACGAGGGCCGTGGCTATGTTCTGCGCCGTCTGCTGCGTCGGGCTGCACGTCATGGTCGTCTGCTGGGCGTGAAAAAGCCTTTCCTGTATCAGGTTGTGGAAACCGTCATTCAGGAAAACGAGAGCCACTACAGCTACCTGCGGGAGCGTGCTGACTATGTTGTCAAGACGGTTCTGACCGAAGAAGAGTCCTTTGCCAAGACCATTGACACCGGCATGAAGATCTTTGCCGACAAGCTCAGTGAGCACAAGGCAAAGGGTGAGACCCAGTTCTCCGGTGAGGATGCATTCCTGCTTTCTGATACCTATGGTTTCCCCATTGATCTTACTGTGGAAATGCTGGAAGATGAGGGCATGACCGTTGATATGGACAAGTACACTGGCTGCCGCGAGGAGCAGCGCAAGCGTGCCCGTGAGGACCGCCTGAAGATGGGCGATCTGGGCTGGGCTGGTATTGATCTGGGTCTTGACAATACGCCCACCAGCTTTGTTGGCTACACCGTCAACAACTGTGAGGCTAAGGTGCTGGCAGTTTGTGTTGGCGAAGAAGTCACCGGCTCTATTGCCGGCGGTGAAAGCGGCATTCTGGTGCTGGATAAGACACCCTTCTATGCAGAAATGGGCGGTCAGACCGCTGACCACGGTGTGATTTTGGTTGGCGACAGCCGATTCGAAGTCAGCAATGTTCAGAAAGACAAGGGTGGCAAGTACCTGCATCATGGTAAGCTGAATACCGGCACGATCAAGGTGGATGATCTTGTGCTGGCATCCATCGATGTGGAGCGCCGCAAGGCCATTATGCGTGCACACTCCGCAACCCACCTGCTGCAGAAGGCGCTGACCACCGTTCTGGGTGACCATGTCCACCAGGCAGGCTCTCTGGTGGAGCCCGACCGTCTGCGTTTCGACTTTACGCACTACAGCGCACTGACTGCCGAGGAGATTGCCAAGGTCGATGCCTTGGTGCAGGCTGCTGTGCTGGAAGGCTACGGTGTGGACATTCGGGAGATGCCTATTGAGGAAGCCAAGAAGATGGGTGCAACTGCGCTGTTCAGCGAAAAGTACGGCGATACTGTTCGCGTCGTCAACATGGGTGGCCACTCCATCGAGCTTTGCGGTGGTACGCACCTGGATAATACCGCGAAGGTCGGACCTTTCCTTATTGAGAGTGAAGGCAGCGTTGCTTCCGGTGTGCGTCGTATTGAGGCGGTTACCGGCAAGGCTTGCATGGATGCCATGCTTAAAAACCGTGAGCGGCTCTACATGGCTGCTGCAGCACTGAAGACCAAGCCCACAGAGGTCAACGAGAAGATCCAGGCTCAGATGGATGAGATCAAGGATCTTAAGAAGGCTATCGAATCCTTCAAGGCTAAGGAGGCAGCCGGTGAAGTGGACCGTTTCCTCTTTGGCGCACACAACATCGGTGGCCTGAAGGTGCTGACCGTTGCAGTACCCAATGCCGATCCCAACAAGCTGCGCCAAATGGGCGATATGCTGCGGGATAAGGATAGCTCTGTTGTAGCGGTTCTTGCCAGCGTCAACGGCGAAAAGCTGACCTTCCTTGCTGTTTGCGGTAAGGATGCAGTCAATAAAGGCGTTAAGGCCGGCGACCTTGTGAAGCTGGTATGTACAGCCTGCGGCGGCAGCGGCGGCGGCAAGCCCGACTCTGCTATGGGCGGCGGCAAGGATGCTACCAAGATGGATAACGCTCTTGCAATGGTGGACGATTTCGTTGCATCTAAGGTAAACTAAAGTATTTGGGCGCTGCCGCTTTTTCGGCGGCGCCCATTTTTTAAGGAGGCTGCACTGTGCGAAAATTAATGTGGTTTACCATGGGCTTCGGTGCAGCCTGCGCCATTGGCGCATATTGTTATGTGCCGTGGCTGTGGTGTATCGCAGTCGCGGCTTTGGTGCTGACCGGCTTGCTGATAGTTGGCATGCGGTGGTTTAAACCGCTTCGTATCGGTGTGGCGGTACTGCTTGGATTTTCCATTGGTCTCGGCTGGTTTGTTGGGTATGATCGTATTCATATTTCCGCTGCCAGAAATGCAGACGGTGAAAAGCTTGCAGTTACGATCATTGCCAGGGATTTTAGCTATGAAACGAACTATGGTTGTGCTTTTGTAGGCGAGGTCACGATAGATGGCACTACTTATAGCGTGCGGACATATTTGCATACAAAGGATAAACTGTCACCCGGGGATCGGGTGGAGGGAACGTTCAAATTCCGTTTGACAGCTGTTGGTGGGCTGGATGAGCCGACTTATCACCAGGGAAAGGGCATTTTCCTGCTGGCCTATCCCGATGGAGACTGTGTTGTTACCAAAGGCGGTGGAACGCAGCTTACGGATTATCCAGCCATTTGGCGAAACAAGCTCATCGGCATTATCGAAAATGCTTTTCCGGAAGATGTTTCCGGCTTTGCCAAGGCGCTGCTGCTTGGTGACCGTACCGGTATCGATTATCAGACCAGCACGGCATTTAAGGTCAGCGGTATCAGCCATGTTATTGCCGTTTCCGGATTGCATGTGTCCATTCTATTTGGCCTGATCTATATGATTGCGCTCAGGCGTCGGTGGCTCACAGCACTGATCGGTATTCCAGCAGTTATTTTGTTCGCGGCAATTACCGGCTTTTCCCCGTCCATCGTTCGTGCGGGTATTATGCAGATATTTGTCATGCTTGCACTTGCGCTTGACCAAGAATATGACGGACCAACTGCACTTTCTTTTTCAGTGATAGTAATGCTTGCGGTGAACCCACTTACCGTTACATCCGTCAGTTTTCAGTTGTCTGTTGGCTGTATGGTAGGTATCTTCCTGTTTTTTGAAAGAATACGGAGCTGGCTCTGTGATAAAAAGCGCCTTGGCAGATGGAAAGGTAGATTTATACGGTGGATCTCTTCTTCCGTTTCCATCACATTAAGTGCCATGGTGTTTACAACCCCGCTGGTTGCACTCTATTTTGGTGCGGTGAGTTTGGTCGGTGTGATTACCAACCTTGTTGTACTGTGGCTCATTACCTACATTTTCTATGGCATCATGCTTGTTTGTGCAGTTAGTCGCTTTCATGGGGGCATTGCTGCGTGCATTGGTTGGGTGATCGCATGGCCAATCCGTTTTGTGGTGGGCACAGCGAATGTCCTTTCCGCGTTTCCCCTGGCTGCGGTATACACCAAAAGCATTTATGTGCTTATGTGGCTGGTGTTCTGTTATGTATTGCTGGCGGTGTTTCTTTTTGTTAAGAAACGGCCTGCTTTGTTTGCTGGAAGCGCGGTGATTGGCTTATGCCTTGCGGTTGCATGCTCGTGGGCAGAGACGTTACTCTATGATTGTTCTGTCGCAGCAATGGATGTTGGACAGGGGCAATGTATTCTTTTGCAGAGTGCGGGAAAAATTTTTCTTGTGGATTGCGGAGGAAGCTATGACGATGATGCTGCGGATATTGCGGCGGAAACCTTGCTGAGTCAAGGCATCAACCGTCTTGACGGTATCATCGTTACCCATTATGACAAAGACCATGTTGGCGGTGTGCCGTATTTGCTCACAAGAATCGATGCGGATACAGTGTACCTTCCTTATACGCAGGATGAAGATGGAGTTGGAGAATCCATTGAAGCAATGGGTGATTGGGAGATACAGACGGTCAAGGATGACCTTGAAATAACGTTTGGCGATGCATGTCTTACGATTTTTGCCCCGATTTCTTATAAATCCGGCAACGAAAGCTCCATGTGTGTCTTGTTCCAAACGCAAAAGTGTGATATACTGGTCACAGGTGACCGGGATCAGCAGGGAGAAGATATCTTATTGCAGCGGTATGATATACCGGAACTTGATTTGCTTGTGGTTGGGCATCATGGCGCAAGAACATCCACCGGCGAAGAATTGCTGGCAAAGACAAAGCCTAAATATGCATTTATCAGTGTTGGTGAGGACAATCCCTATAATCACCCTGCTGATGAGACCCTAACAAGACTTAGAAAATACGGTTGTGAAATTTTAAGAACAGATCTTTACGGTACACTTTATTTCAGGAGGTGATGGCATGGCAAAGAAAGAGGATACAAGTGCGCTGCAGGAGCTGAAGCTTTCGGTTCGCAATAAACAGCCCCGGAGGCTGTATGTTTTTCATGGACAGGAGCAGTTTCTGCTGCGGCATTACTTGGTGCAGATCAAAAAGATATTGATCGACGAACTGACTGAGTCCTTTAACTACCATCGCCTCACGAATGAGACCTTTACCATGCAGTCTTTTGCAGATGCAGTGGAAAATCTACCTATGATGGCGGATTTTACCATGGTGCAGGTTGACGATGTTGACCTGTTTAAGCTGCCGGAAGACGAGCGCAATAAGGCTGCTGAAATTCTGGGAGATATTCCGGAGTATTGCACCGTGGTCTTTACCTATGAGACCACCCAGTGGAAACCGGATAAACGATTCAAGAAGCTGTGGGATTCTCTTAGCGAAAACGGTCAGATCGTGGAGTTTGGCAAACAGGATCAGCGGGATCTCATTGCCTGGATAACACGGCATTTTGCCGCCAATAAGAAGAATATTTCCACAGATCTTTGCGCCTATCTTTTGGAGATCACCGATGGCACAATGACCTCGCTTGCAGGGGAGATATCCAAGATCTGCGCTTATTCCGGTGCGGATGTTATCAAGAAGTCCGACATCGATGCTGTGACAGAGCCCGTACTGGATGCTGTTGCGTTTCAGATGACGGATATGCTGAGTGCAGGCAAGTACGATGTGGCACTTCAGAAATTGGCGCAGCTTTTTAAGATGCAGCAGGAGCCCATTGTTCTTTTGGGTGCTGTCGGCGGTCATTTCCGTCGGCTCAGTGTTGCAAGAACCTTGCTGGATAACGGCAAGAACGCCCAGCATATGCAAAAACTTACGGGTTTGGCGGACTATGCCTGCCGCAAGACGATGGAATCTGCCCGGCGTTTTTCTCCCACGTTTTTACGAAAAGCAACGAGCCTTATTTTGGAAACGGATTACCGGATGAAAACATCCTTTGATGATCCCCAGCGGCTTTTGGAGCTGCTGGTGCTGCAGTTAGCGCAGGAGGCGAAAAATGGTTAAGATCAAAGAGGCGATCGTTGTAGAGGGCCGCTATGATAAAAACACCTTGTCGCAGATCGTCGATGCGCCCATACTGGAAACGGCCGGGTTTGGCATTTTCAAGGATAAGCTACAGATGCAGCTTTTGCGAAAGACGGCCGAAAAGCGGGGGCTTATTGTGTTTACTGATCCGGATGGGGCTGGCCTTGTGATCCGCAATCACATTAAAAGCGCTATTCCTGCCGGGTTTTTAAAGCATGCCTATGTACCGGATATTATGGGCAAGGAGCGCCGAAAGACAGCACCCGGCAAAGAGGGTAAGCTTGGCGTGGAAGGCATGCGTCCTGATGTCATTATAGAGGCCCTGCGCCGTGCAGGTGCTACCATTGAGGGTGAAGCAACATCCATTCCCCGGGAAATGACAAAGCAGGATATGGTCGCTTTGGGGCTTTCCGGCGGTAAGGATTCTGCCGCAATGCGGCTCAAACTGCAGAAAAAGCTGAATTTTCCCGAAAAAATGAGCGCCAACGCATTGCTGCAGGCGCTGAATTTATTGTACAGTTTCGAAGAGATTGCTCAGATCATGGAATCTTTGGAGTAAGAAATGGTAGATATTTCCGTTAAAAATTTAACAAAATTCTTCGTCATAGGTGAAAACCTTCTGGAAGGCTTGAGCTTTGAGGTGCAGGAAGGGGAGTGCGTCGCCATCCTTGGCCGAAATGGCTGCGGTAAGACCACACTTTTTAACATCCTCACCGGCCAGATGGACTATGATGACGGAGAAGTATATGTAAATCCGCATAAGCGCTTAGGGTTGATCTCTCAGATTCCTAAGTTTCCTGCGTGCTTTACGGTGGAAGACGTTCTTCGATCTGCCTATGCGGAGCTTATTAAGGTTAAGGCCCGGATGGAGGCCATGGAGCAGGAAATGGCTGCCGGTGCGACGGCAGAACAATTGCGTCATTATGATGCGCTGGTTAACTGTTATGAGTCCGGCGGCGGGTATGAGATGGATGTAGAGGTGGACAAGATCTGCAACGGCCTTGGCATTACGGCATCTCAGAGAGATCAAGAATTTGAAAGCTTATCCGGCGGCGAAAAGACAAGGGTAAACCTTGCAAGATTGCTGCTGGAAAAGACGGACATTCTGCTGCTGGACGAGCCTACCAACCACTTGGATCTGCGCAGTGTGGAATGGCTGGAGAGTTACATTAACAGCTTTAAGGGCACTGTTTTGGCCATATCTCACGACCGGTATTTCCTGGATCAGGTGGCTGACCGTTGCATTGAGATCGTAGACGGCCATGCGGAATTCTATTCCGGTAACTACTCCTTCTACATGGACGAAAAGCAGGCCCGCTTTGACCTGCAGATGAAGCAGTATGAGCAGGAGCAGGCGAAACTGAAGCAGCTTGGCTATACTGTAGAGCGAATGAAGGGCTGGGGCATCAACAACCGGACGCTTTACCGCCGTGCCATGTCTATTCAGCACCGCATGGAGCGGATTAAGAAAACAGAAAAGCCCAAAACCGAGAAAACCATGAAGGCTACTTTCGGTGAAAAGGATTTTTCCGGCGATGTCGTGTTCAAAATGAAGAATGTTTCAAAGGCATTCGGCGAGAAAACCCTCTTTTCCGGTGTTGAGCTGAATGTGGAAGGTGGCGAACGCATTGCGTTGCTGGGCGATAACGGCACCGGCAAATCCACCTTTATCAAGTGCCTGCTGGGTGACGAGGACTGTGAGGGTAAGATCCAGTTTGGTCCTACGGTCAAGTGGGGATACCTGCCGCAGATCATCCGCTTTGCGCATCCGGAGCGAAGCCTATATGACACTATGCTCTACGAAAAGAATTGCACGCCACAGACAGCCCGTGACCGCCTGGGAGCTTTTATGTTCCAAGGCGAAGATGTGTTCAAGCAAGTCGGAAACCTCTCCGGTGGAGAACAGAGCCGCCTGCGGCTGTGCATGTTGATGGATGAGAAAATCAACTTGCTGATATTGGACGAGCCCACGAACCACCTTGATATTGCATCCCGGGAATGGGTGGAAGCTGCTATTGAGGAATTTGAGGGTGTACTGCTGTTTGTCAGTCACGACCGGTATTTTATTGAAAAGTTTGCAGAGCGGATCTGGCTGCTGGAAGATGGTAAGATCCGTGATTTTCGCTGTGGCTATCAAAAGTACCGTGCCATTTTGGAGCATGAGGCTGCGGCAAAGCCCGTTGCAGTGGCTGCGCCCAGGCCCAAAAAAGAGAAACCCAAGGGTGGTACTAAGGAGCTGGATAAGCTGGTTCGCCGCTTAGAGCGTGAGATCGAAAAGCAGGAGCAGGTGATTTCGGAATTTGATCCGAAAATTGAGGCCGCTGCTGCTGATTATCAAGAACTGACCCGACTGCTTGCTGAAAAGGAAGAGGCTGAAATGCACCTAATGGAATTGATGGAGCAGTGGGAAAATGCGATTGAATAGGAAGTTGACACTTTCATTTTCCGGGGCTATAATACGGAAAGATATAATCAAAGGAGTGCAATGCATAAATGAGTTCTTGTAACGGAAACTGCGCGTCCTGCAGCAGCTCTGACTGCGGTGACCGCAAGAAAGAAAGCCTGCTGGCGGCGTTAAATCCCAAGGCCAGCGTAAAGAAAGTGATCGCAGTCGTATCTGGAAAGGGTGGCGTGGGCAAGTCCACGGTCACTTCTATGCTGGCGGTGGCTATGGCAAGAAAGGGCAAGCGAGTCGGCATTTTGGATGCTGACATTACCGGCCCATCCGCACCTACTGCCTTTGGTGTTACCGAGTGCCAAGGTGCGAATGAGGATGGACTGTATCCTGCCCTCAGCAGAGGCGGCATTCAGGTCATGTCTATCAATCTGCTGCTGGATGATCCTGCTTCTCCCGTTGTTTGGCGCGGTCCTGTTATTGCCGGCGCTGTCAAGCAGTTCTGGACCGATGTTATTTGGGAAGATGTTGACTATCTGTTCGTTGATATGCCTCCTGGAACCGGTGATGTGCCCCTTACCGTATTCCAAAGCCTGCCGGTGGACGGTATCGTCATCGTTACCAGTCCTCAGGATTTGGTGAGCATGATCGTTGCCAAGGCTGTGAAGATGGCGAACATGATGCACATTCCTGTTTTGGGCTTTGTGGAGAACTACAGCTACTTGCAGTGCCCCGATTGCGGCAAAAAGATCGAGGTGTTTGGCAAGAGCCATTTGGATGCAGTGGCGAAAGAATTTGATTTGCCCATCCTTGCGCGTTTGCCAATCGACCCCAAGCTGGCGGAAAGCTATGACGGCGGCTTGATGGAGACAGTGGATACAACTGCTGTTGACCCAGTGATCGAAGCAATTGAGAAAGCGGAATAAAAATAAGCGATGCTTGGGAAACTGAGCATCGCTTTTCTGTATAGAACATTTAACCAAATGGTTAAATAAGTGTTGACAAAGGAATATGGGTGTGCTATTCTATAATTAACCAATTGGTTAAACGAACGGAGGGAAGTATATGGCGATCAACAATACGATGAAGGCGCTTTCCGATCCCATACGCCGCCAGATACTGGATATGCTAAAATCCGGCAGATTGTCGGCAGGTGAGATCGGTGAAAAATTCCCAGTAAGCGGCGCTGCGATATCCAAGCATCTTTCTGTACTGAAGGATGCGGATCTGATACGGGACGCAAGGGAAGGAAAGTATATTTTCTATGAGCTGAATACCTCTGTTTTAGAGGAAGTTATGCTTTGGCTTTCGGGTTTGAAAGGAGAATAAAAATGATTAAGAAGAATTTGAAAGTTTTGATTATCACATCATTGGTGATTCTTTTGCCGATCCTGGTTGGTATCCTTATGTGGAATCAGCTGCCGGAGCAGATTCCCAGCCATTGGGATGCCGCTGGTGAGGTGGATGGCTGGAGCAGCAAGCCTTTCTTTGTGTTTGGCCTTCCGCTTATCCTATTGGCGTTTCAGTGGCTTTGTGTATGTGGTACTTCCGCTGACCCTAAGAAGGAAAACCATTCTGATAAAGTCGTTCATTTAGTTCTTTGGATCATTCCGTTGTTGTCTACGGTGTTGCAGGCAATCACTTATACCGTTGCACTTGGCAATGATGTTCGAATAGAAGTTATCATGCCAGTGCTTATAGGTCTGATACTTGCGATTGTTGGCAATTACCTGCCCAAGTGCAAGCAGAACTACACAATTGGTATTAAGATCCCCTGGACGCTCAGCAGTGAAGAAAACTGGAACAGGACGCACCGTTTTGCGGGCCGGCTCTGGGTAGCCTGCGGTCTTGCGATCATATTGACCGGTTTCTTTGGCGGCTTTTGGATATTATTTGGTGTTGTTCTTTTAATGGTGCTTGCTCCATGTGCTTATTCCTATGTGCTCTACCGGAAAGGCGTATAAATAAAAGGCACGGTAAATAGACTGCCCCAGTTTGTACGGACAGCACAAAAAAAGAGGCCCTGTGTAAGATTATTAAGTTTTAAGCGGAGTGGCGTAGCGTTAGCGGCGCCACTCCAGTTTTTATCTGGATACGCTCATAATTGTAAAAATGAATGTA
>JAZUNW010000061.1:0-15343 GCA_045604325.1 Faecousia sp.
GCCGGTGCAGGCATTGCCGATGTCTTCCAGAACCTTGGCGTCGACGGCATCATTTCCGGCGGTCAGACCATGAACCCCAGCACCCAGGACATTCTGGAGGCAGTCAACAAAGTGCCTGCGGAAACTGTCTATGTGCTGCCCAACAATAAGAATATCATCATGGCTGCAGAGCAGGTCAATGCGCTGACACCGCAAAATGTGGTGGTCATCCCCAGCAAGACCATTCCTCAGGGCATCACCGCTATGCTCAGCTTCAATCCCGACGGCACCAATGAGGAAAATGTGGCTGCCATGACCGAGGCGCTCTCTACGGTGGACACCATGCAGATCACCTATGCCGCCCGGAATTCCGACTTCGACGGCTTCATGATCCACGAGGGTGACTATCTGGCCCTCCACGGCAGCCAGCTGTTCGGCACCAGCAAGGACATCAAGGTGCTGCTGAAGGCGCTGGCCGAGAAGGTCCGGGATGATGGCAAGGATTACATCACCATCTACTATGGCGAGGATGTGAAGGAAAAGCATGCCCAGAAGGCTGCGGATCTGTTTGCAGACATTTGCCCCGATGCGGATGTGAATCTCCTTAAGGGCGGCCAGCCTGTTTACTACTATCTGATTTCTGCGGAATAAAGACAAACCGCCCGCTGCCTTTCGGTAGCGGGCGATTGCTGTTTCGGTTTTGTTTTGTCCATAGCTGCATAAACTACCAAAAGGAGGTGTGGCTATGGAATTTCCGAAAGGTGGTATCATCGGCAGAGCAGTAAGATTGGCGCGGCAGGTGCAGGGGATGAAAATTCCCAGCCATGCTGCCAATGCGGGGTATTTTATCGTGCTGTCGGTATTCCCGGCACTTGTGCTGATCCTCAGTATTTTGCGCTATACCAGCTTGGATGCGGGGGATCTTTTGCACCTTTTGGAGGGCTTTCTTCCGGAGGCACTGATGAATGCGGCAGAAAATCTGGTCATCAGCACCTATGCCCATACATCCACGGCGGTGGTATCTGTTTCGGCGGTGGGCGCTCTTTGGTCAGCAAGCCGGGGGATCTACGCGTTGCTTACAGGCCTTAACACCATATACGATGTGGAGGAAAACCGGGGCTACTGGCAGACCCGTGCCATCAGTGCCTTTTATACCTTTCTTTTCGTTGTGGTGCTGCTTTTGACGCTGGTGCTGAATGTGTTTGGCGAGTCGATCTTGGATATGCTGCCCCGAGCCACAAGCAACTTTGGGCGGTATCTGGCGGAGATCATCGACCTGCGGTTCTTTTTGATGCTTTTCCTGCAGACAGCCTTGTTTGCCTGTATGTTTATGGCGCTTCCCAACCGGAAAAATGCTCTGCGCAGTAGCCTGCCCGGTGCGCTGTTGGCATCCTTGGGATGGCAGATCTTCTCCAAGCTGTTTTCTGTGTATGTTTTGCATGCAGCAGGCTATGCCAATATTTACGGCTCGGTCTATGCGGTAGCCTTGAGCATGCTTTGGCTTTACTGCTGCCTTAGTATCGTGTTCTACGGCGGCGCACTGAATAAACTGCTGATGGATAAGGACGATAAATGAGCGTTTAGCGCACCAATTAAAACGCATGTCATTCCGAGCAGTGCGCACACTGGCGTGGGAATCTCCTGCAAAGCAGGGAGATATGGTAATATGGTGCTTAGCATAGAAAATGTAAGATATTCAATGTTAATTGGTGCAGCAAAAACCGGGGCATTCGTGCTGGAGATTGCCACGGCGCTATGCGCCTCGCAATGACACGGGTTTTCGTTACTGCGCCGCTAAACGATCATTTATGGCGTAATTGTAAAATTTTTCTATGTTTACGGTCTGTTCACAACGCAGGTGTATATTAAAGAAAAGGGGGGAAAGAAATGTTCGGCTTTGTAACGGCAAACCTAAGAGAATTGACAAAAGAGCAGCGCATGCGCTATAATGCGGTGTACTGCGGTATTTGCCGTGGTATCCGTGACCGGTCCGGTCAGCTTTGCCGCTTGGGCCTGAGCTATGACATGGCATTTCTGGCCCTTTTGCTTATGAGCCTATATGAACCGGAAGAAGAAAGCGGAAACCGGGCTTGCGCCTTGCATCCGATCCGTCCCAAACCATGGATTGACAATGTTTATATACAATATGCGGCGGATATGAATGTGGCGCTTGCTTACCACAATGCCGCCGACGACTGGCAGGACGATAAGAGTCTTTCCGGGCGGGTAAGCTTAAGTATCTTCGGTAAGAATTATGAGGATATCCGAGCCCGCTATCCCCGGCAATGTGAGGCCATCGAAACCTGCATCACTCAGCTGAGCGCTTTGGAAAAGGAAAATTGCGGCAATCCCGACGAAGTGGCCAATTGTTTTGGCAGGCTGATGGGGGAGCTGCTGGTATACACGGAAGATATGTGGGCACCCACACTGCGCACCATGGGCATGGCGTTGGGCAGATTTATTTATCTTGCCGATGCGGCGCTGGACTACCGGCAGGATAAGCGCAAGAAAAAGTACAACCCGTACATCGCCATGGGCACCGGGGAAGACCCTGCCCGTTGGGAAGAATATCTGGTGCTGGCGATTGGCCGCTGCACCGAGTGCTTCGAAAAGCTGCCTTTGGTGCAGGATAAAAAGTTGCTGGATAACATTTTGTACAGCGGAGTATGGTGCGTTTTTCGGGGTAAAAAGAAAGCAGAGGAGGATGGGAAATGATCGAAGATCCGTATAAGATTCTGGGCGTCAGTCCCAATGCCTCCGATGAGGAGATCAAGCAGGCATACCGCAAGCTTGCAAAGAAATACCATCCGGACTTAAACCCCGGCGATGAAGTGGCAGCCCAGAAGATGCAAAAGATCAATGCCGCTTACGAGCAGATCAAGAATCCGGAGAAGGCCCAAAGCCAGCAGCAGGGCGGCTACGGCAGCTACGGCGGCTATGGCTACGATCCCTTCGGCGGATTTGGGGGCTATCAGCGCCGCAGCTATTCGGATACAGCAGGCGCTGACCAGTATCAGAATTCTGCCTATCAGTATATCCGCTACGGCCGCTATCAGGAGGCGCTGAATGTGCTGAATAATTCAGGCATGCGCAATGCCCGCTGGTATTACCTCAGCGCCTTGGCCAACGACGGCCTTGGCAATCAGGTAACGGCTTTGGAGCACATCCGCAAGGCGGTGAGCATGGAGCCGGATAATATGACCTATCTAAACACCCTTGATGAGATCGAGCACGGCGGCGCTGCTTACCGGCGGCAGGCAGGCTCTTTCCGCGGCTTTACCATGCGTGGCAGCCCCTGCGCCAGCTTTATTTTGTGCTGGCTGGTGAATCTTTTCTGCTGCCGAGGAAACGGCTTCTGGCTTTGCTGTTGACAAGCAGTTTATTCGGTGCTACAATACCTTTGACAATTTGATAACCCATTGCGTGGCAGGCGCAGCGCGTAAGCTGCATCTGCTGAACAAGATAACCGGGTGCGAATCCCGGACGGTACCGCCGCTGTATGTGCCCATGGTGCTTATTTTTGACGAAAGTCAGTCACTGGGGAGTCCCCGGGAAGGCAGTAAGCATCGCAGCGTCTCCCAGAGCTGCAAGCATAAGTCAGAAGACCTACGCTATGGATTCTCCCCTTCTCTGCGTGTTATGGAGAAGTGCGTTTGTCGCAGGAAAACGGCTGCGGCACCTAACATAGGTGCCGCAGTTTTCGTATTTTAGGAGGTAAAATTATGAACAGCAAAAAAACATTTTTCACAGTAATTGCATTGGTGGCGCTGGTCGCCATCATGGCGGGCATCTGGATCTTCGTCCGGCCCAAGGTGCAGCAGGGGGCTAAGACCATTACGGTTACGGTAGTCCATTCCGACGGTGATACCAAGGAAGTCACCTACCACACCGATGAGGAGTATTTGGGCGCTTTGCTTGTGGCGGAAGGTCTCATTACCGGTCACAATGATAAGTACGGTATGGTCATCGAAACTGTCGACGGTGAAGAGGCTGTTTGGGAAAAGAACGGCGCTTATTGGGCAATCTATGTAAACGATGAGTACGGAATGGTAGGCGTGGACAAGCAGACCATTGCCGACGGAGATCATTTTAAGCTGGTGTTCACCGTTGGTTAATCGGAAAACAAAGCTGACAATTCGGGATACGGTCCTTTTCGGCGTACTGGGAGCGCTGACATTCGGCCTGCAGGTGGTCATGGGGCCGCTGCCGAATATTGAGCCGGTATCTCTGCTCATGATACTGTTTGGCGTGGTATTTGGCTGGAAGGCCTTGTACCCCGTGTACGTGTTTGTTGCCATGGAGATCCTCTATTACGGGTTCAGCATCTGGAATGTGTACTATCTGTATATCTGGACGGTGCTGGTGGTGGCCGCTATTTTGCTGCGCAGGATGGAAAGCCCCTTGAGCTGGGCGCTGCTCAGCGCTGTTTACGGCTTGATGTTCGGTGCTCTGTGCGGCATTGTGGATATCTTCATCGGTGGCCTTGCCTACGCAGCGGCAAAATGGGCATCGGGCATTCCCTTTGATCTGCTTCATTGCGGCGGTAACTTCGTGATTGCGCTGGTGCTGTTTAAGCCCCTGCGAGCCCTTTTGACCAAGCTATACACAAGAATGAGACAATAATAAAAAGAGGAAGGTTTACCTTCCTCTTTTTATATTTCCTTGTACATGGCGCTGGCATCGTCCTTACGGACAGTTTCTGCCACTTGCAGAACCTCCACAGTTACCGTTCTGGGGCCCATGGAGATTTCCAGCTTGTCTCCGATTTTTACATCATAGCTTGCCTTTACCACACGGCCGTTGACGCTGATGCGGCCATTGTCGCATGCTTCGTTGGCAACGGTACGGCGCTTGATGAGACGGGAGACCTTCAGGTATTTGTCAAGCCGCATGAATTACTTGTTGACAGTGTCCTTCAGGTTCTTGCTGGCCTTGAAAACAGGAACAGTAGTAGCGGGGATCTGGATGGTCTGCTTGGTGTGGGGGTTGCGGCCGGTGCGAGCCTCACGCTTCTTGGTCTCGAAAATGCCGAAGCCGGACAGCTGAACACGGTCACCCTTAGCCATAGCAGCGGTGATGGTCTCGACGGTAGCGGACAGAACGCGCTCTGCGTCCTTCTTGGTAATGCCGGACTTTTCGGCGATGGCTGCAATGAGTTCAGTCTTGTTCATGGTTAATTACCTCTTTTCTTTTTTGTCAATCACATAATAAAATTATCACATTATATGGTTAAATGCAAGGGTTATTTTCACAAATGCAGCAATTTCGCAATTTTTTCTCCCTTAGGAAGCAGCAAACAGTCCTCTCTTGTAATGGCCCGCAGCTTTGTGGCTGCGATGAGGTACACGATAACGCCAACGCCGATGGGAAGCGCGCAGGTAAGCAGTGTCACCAGCCGTCCGCCGACATCGCCCAGCACCAGTTCAAGGCCATACCATGCGGCGAAAACAAACAGGCCCATGATGATGGCGGCAAGGACGGATCTTGCCATATTCCGCAGCACAGAGGGGGCTTCGGGCAGCACCTTGCGAATGGAGATCACATTCAGCGCGGTAATGCTCATGTAGCACAGCAGGCTTCCAATGGGTGTGCCTAAAATGCCGATTGCGGGGTTGGCGGTCAAGATCCAGATAGCCGCCAGCTTGATAATGCCGCCGACGAACATATTGACCACCGGCAGGTTCACATGGCCGTGGGCCTGCATGATGGCGTTGGTCAGCAGAACCGCCGCGTTAAAAACGATGCAGATGCCCATGACGGTCATGAGGGAAGAAGAAAGCTCCAATTTCAGCCCCGCATAACCGCCCAGCAGGGCTGTCACCGGCTCTGCCAGCACCGCAAGACCTACGGCGCAGGGTGCGCTGATGAGACCCGCCACACGGGCAGCGGATTCCTCGGTTTTTCTGGCAGCACCTGCTTGACCCTTGGTGATCTGGGCTGTAATGGCGGGGATCACGCTGATGGTGATGGGGGTGATGAAGGCGCAGGGCATATTGAAGATGGTCTGTGTCATGTTGTAAATGCCCTTTTGGGTGTCCAGCAGATACTGGATGGTATCTGCCCTTGTGGCAGTTGTTACATCGCCCTTGAAACCGTAAGCGGTAAGCATAGCCTGCAGCTGGGCGCTGCTCATGGTGGCATCAAAGCTAACTTTCAGCTGGCTCATGTAGATCTTTGTTTCCAACACCGTCAGCAGCTGCAGACCGGCAGAGCCGATGGTAATGGGAATGGCGATGGCCAGAAGTCCCTTTGCGATAGACTTGCCGGAGGATACATCCTCACCTGATACGGGCAGGTCTTTGTAAGCCTTGCGGAAACAGTAATTAAGATACAGCGAGGAAACGAGGCAGCTCATAGTCACGCCGAAGATGGCACCGCCGGCAGCAAGAGAGACCGTTTTGGTATAGAAAAGGAGCAATCCTGCGGCGGCAATGCCCACAACCAGCTTTACGATGGCTTCCAGTACCTGACTGACAGAGGTGGGGGTCATGTTGCTCTGGCCCTGGAAGAAACCCCGGAAGGTGCTCATCAGGCAGATGAGGAAGCAGCAGGGGCCTAAGGTGCCGATGGCTGCCCAGGCATCGGGCTGTTCCTGAAAGGCAGCCAGCTGCTTGCAGAACAGGGTCATCAGTAGTGTACCGATGAGACCAAGGGTCAGGAAAATGGTGCGGGAAACGGTGTAGATCTTCCGTACCTGCTTATAGTGTCCCAAGGAGCTTGCCTCGGAGATCATGCGGCTCATAGCCACCGGCAGGCCGGCTGTGGAGATCATCAAAAGTACGGTGTAGATTTCGTAAGCGGTGGAGTAGTAGCCAAAGCCCTGCTCGCCGATGATTGCGTTGAGAGGGATCTTGTACAGAGCGCCAATGACCTTGACGATGGCGGTTGCCATGGCCAGGAGCATGGTGCCGTGGAGGAAGGATTGCTTTTTCGGTTCGGACATAACTTCCTCCTTATTCCGCAAACAGCTTGGGGATCGCATAGCCGGTCAGTTCTTCCACAACCGCTTTCAGATCGATGGTGGGGAACTGGCCATTCTGGTAGAGAATCTTGCCCTTTACCATGGTCATAGCCACATCGCCGCCCTTTGCGCTGAAAGCAAGGGCGCTGAGCACATTGTGGCAGGGCATCAGGTGGGGCGCAGAGAAGTCCACAAGGCAAAGGTCTGCGTCAAAACCCACTTTAATCATGCCGCAGGAATCTGCGCGGCCCTGAGCTCTTGCACCGCAGGAGGTGGCCATCATTACGGCGGCCGGCGCGGGCAGGGCAGCGGCATTGCCGCTTTGCGCGCGGACAGCCATGGCAGTGCCGCGAATGACCTCGAACATGTCAAGATTACCTGCTTCAATGGCGCCGCCGGTGCCGAGGGCCACGTTCATTGAGGCCTTTACGCAATCCAAAACCGGCGTGATGGGCTGGCCGTTCTTAGCGGCGGTGAGAGGTGTGCAAACGGCAGAAACCTTCTTTTTGCCCAGCAATTTCCGCTCTTCCTCGCTTAAAACTGCACAGCCGGCAGCAGAGGTGGGCACATTGAAAACGCCGTGGCAGGAAAGGAGCTCTGCTACGCCAAGACCGGTGCGGTCCAGGCAGGAATCGGCTTCTTCCCGGCTCTCGGCAAGGTGCAGCTGCATTCCGAGACCCTGCTCGACGGCATAGCCCACAAGACCTTCCCATAGCTTGTAGTTACTGGTGTACTCGGCATAGAAACCGGCATCGATCTTGATGCGGCCATCGTCATAGCCGTGCCACTTTTCGACCACTCTGCGCAGTTCCCGGCACTGCTCATCGGTCTCAAAATCGAAATCTTCATTCTGGTCGATGAAGCGGTAGGAAGACAGTGCGATATTGGCCTTGATGCCGCTTTCTGCGGCGGCCTCGGCAGTTGCATCGGGATAATAGTAAAGGTCAGAAACCGAGGTGATGCCAAAGCGCAGGCACTCGGCAATGCCCATTAAGGCCGCTGCTTTGGCGCTACGGCGGTCCATCTTGCTTTCCTTGCGCAGCAGCTCTTCCAATGCTTCGCGGCCGGTCAAATCGTCGCTGTAGGAGCGCAGAACGGTGGTGGCAAGGTGGGTATGGCAGTTTACAAGGCCGGGCAGGAGCACCATGCCGGTGCCATCGATGATGGTTTGGGGCTTTTCCTCCGGTGCTGATTTGCCGATGTAGGCAATTTTGCCGTCTTTGACGCCTAAGTAAGCACCGAACAAAACGTCCATCTTTTCATTCATGGTCACAATGGTGACATTGGAAATTAAAGTGTCCAATCAATCGCTTCCTTTCATCAGTGCGAACAGTTCCTCTTTTTCTTTTAGAACGCAGGGGAGCATCTCAATATACTGCTCCGGGAATTTGGGGTTGTGGAATCGCTGCAAGGTGCCGTCGGCTAAGTTGACTTTGTTCATACCGCCGCCACCCAAGGAGAGGATGGTGTGCAGTTCTTCCATCATGTAGATGTTGTATAGACAGTCCATGCCGTTCTTACTCCAGCCTACATTCTCAAAAGAGCCGGACATATACTTCTGCCGGTACAGATAATAAGGCTTGTAGCCCAAACTTCTTAAGGCTGCATTTGCATACGCTACCATCCGGGTCACTTCTTCGGCGGCAGAGAGATTCTTGGGATTTTCGAAGAGGTCTGCGCCCTTTTTCAGCGCCAAAGTGTGAACGGTGATGTTGGCAGGGGAGAGGGCAGCAACGGTGTCCAAGGAGTGCTTGAAGCCGTCAAAATCATCGGTGGGCAGACCCGCGATGAGGTCCATATTGATGGCATCAAAGCCTGCGTTCTTTGTCCACTCATAAGCCTGCAGCACATCTTCTGCGGTGTGCGGCCGGCCGCAGGCACGGAGCACACTGTCTACCATAGTTTGAGGATTGATGCTCATGCGGTCAGCACCATGCGCACGGATGGTGCGAAGCTTTTCTTCACTTAATGTGTCGGGCCTGCCGCCCTCAACGGTGAATTCAATGCAGCGGGAAAGGTCAAAGGAATCCCGGATGGCATCCAAAAGCACCGCCATCTGGGCGCAGGACAATGTGGTGGGCGTACCGCCACCTATGTAAACAGTACGCGCAAATTTACCGGAATTTGCAAGGAGCTTGCCCGTAACGGCAATTTCTTTTAAAAGAGCCTGCAGATAAGGCTCTATTAGTTCTGTCCGCTTGCCCACAGTGCGGCTGACAAAGCTGCAGTAGCTGCACCGGGTGGGACAGAAGGGGATTCCAACATAGAGGGAGATGTCGTTTTTCTCCATTTTTTCCACAGCACTGACAGTGGATAAAGAGCAGTCCACAGCCAGTTCCTGCCGCTCAGGGCTTACATAGTAAACATCTTTTAATAGCTTTTTGGCAGAGCTTTTCGTGCCGCCCTCTAAGATATGCCTGGTGGAAAGCTTGGTGGGGCGGACGCCTGCCAGCGCGCCCCATGCCGGCGCGGTATCCAGCAGCTGCACCGCTGCCAAATAACAGCTCTGCTGCAAGATGCGGCGGCGCAGACGCACAGATTCATCGGCCGCTTTCAGCCGCTTTTGGGCGGTGACGGTGCGGCCGTCTTTTGTGATAGCGGTGGTGGCGGTGAGCCATACCTTGCCCCGATGCAGACGGGAAACCGCCTCGATATCGGCCTGCGCGGAAAACAGCGACATTAAAAGCTGTTCTACGGCATAACGGTCGTCATGACCGGAAAGTGTTAGTTTCATAAAGATTACCTTAAATAGGGATTATACTGCTTTTGCGCGGCTAATGTGGTCGATTCGCCGTGGCCGGGGTAGACGGCGTAATCCCTTTCATGCCTTGCAAGCCATTTCAGTGACTGACGCAGCATCTGCGAATCACCACCGGGTAGATCTGTTCTGCCACAAGAATCTGCAAACAACGTGTCGCCGGTGAAAAGGGCATTTTCGCACCAATAGCAGACTGAACCGTAGGTGTGTCCTGGTGTTTCAAAGACTTGGATGTGTAAACCGCCGGCGAAAATGATTTGCATATCCTCACAAAATTGCACTTCTGTAAAATTACAGTTCGCAATGGGGTATAAATAGGAGGTTACAGGGCTACTGTCCTGCGACCAGTCACCCTCGTTCATCCATAGTTTACAGCCAGTTTTCTTTATAATTTCTTTCACAGCGCCCACATGGTCAAAGTGGCCGTGGGTCAGTAAAATAGCCTCGGCGGTCAAGCCGTTTTCCTTCAAGCAGGTAAGGATCTTGTCGGCATCATAGCCGGGATCGATGATGCAGCAATTTTTAACACTGTCATCATGGATGATATAGCAGTTGGTCTGGTAAAGGCCCAGCACCAGTGTATGGATTTTTAGCATGGTTTAACCTCTTCTGGGGGTGTCCATCAGGGCTTCCGTGTCCAAAATGAGGGTCACAGGGCCGTCGTTGACAGACTCCACCTGCATATCGGCGCCGAAACGGCCGTGCTGCGGGGGATATCCCAGTTCTTCACAGATGGAAAGGAATTTTTCATACAGAGCATTGCCCAATTCCGGGCCTGCGGCATCGGCAAAGCTGGGCCTGCGGCCTTTGCGGCAGTTGCCGTAAAGGGTGAACTGGCTGACTACCAGCACTTCGCCGTTTACTGCATCCAGCCCTAAATTCATCTTTTCGTTTTCATCTTCGAAAATGCGAAGACCCAAGGCCTTTTCCGCAAGGTAGCGGCACTCTCTTTCGGTATCGTTGGGGCCTACACCCAGCAGGATGAGAAAGCCCTTGCCGATTTTGCCTACCACCTCACCGCTTATCGTGACAGAGGCGGAATTTACTCTTGTTAATACAGCGCGCATGGGCGCACCTCCTTAGTTTTGTCCTCTTCTGGAGCCCACAACATCCCGGATGTTCAGGAGCTTGTTGCGGATGGCATCCAGCTCGGCCACATCCTTGACCTCGAACTTGACGGTGAATATGCTCTTACCGCCGGGCAGATCGCGGCCCATCAGCTCCTTCACACGGATGCGGTTGGTGGTCATGGTCTGTGCCACATCCAGCAAAAGTCCGTCACGGGTGATGCAATCCAGCTCCAAGGTGGTCTCAAAGGGCTGCGCATCTTCGTTGGCCCAGCGGACCCGGACCCAGCGGGCGGCCTGAATGGGATCATCCCGGTGGGCGGCGTTGGGACAGTCACAGCGGTGGACGCTGACACCGAAGCCCTTGGTGATGAAGCCTACGATGGCATCGCCGGGTACGGGGGCGCAGCATTTGGCAAACTTAATCATGCAGGACTCAATGTCCTCAACGATAATGCCGTTGACGGCGTGGCGGTTGTGCTTGACAGCTTCGCTGTCGGGGCTTACCCGGAGGGGATTCTGTGTCTTGTCGTTCTGCTGCAGCTTGAGGGCACGGTTAATGTCGTCCCGGATACGGCCTACGGCCTTTACAGCGGTCAAGCCGCCGTAGCCGATGGCGGCATACATATCCTCCCACTCGTCAAAGCTCAGCTTTTTCAGCAGCTGAGGACCGACCTCGGGATCAATGGTAATGCTTAAGGGCAGACCCACCCGTTTCATTTCGGCTTCAAAAGAGGAGCGGCCGTGGAGCACGTTTTCTTCCCGCTTTTCCTTCTTGAACCACTGCTTGATCTTGGTGCGTGCCTGGTTGGATTGGCAGATGTTCAGCCAGTCACGGCTGGGACCCTTGGCGTTTTTAGAGGTCAGAATTTCAA
This sequence comes from Faecousia sp., assembly GCA_045604325.1. Taxonomy (GTDB): domain Bacteria; phylum Bacillota; class Clostridia; order Oscillospirales; family Oscillospiraceae; genus Faecousia. The sequence goes on from JAZUNW010000061.1 coordinate 11,641, forward strand.
TAATATCGCCGTTGTGAAGGGGCGTGTCGATGTTGGCGATGCGGTTGTTGACCTTGGCGCCGATCATGGAGTTGCCAACACCGGAGTGAATGGCATAGGCGAAGTCGATGGGGGTAGAGCCGGCAGGCAGGGAAACGATGCGGCCCTTGGGGGTGTAGACGAAGACCTCATCGTCAAACATATCGATCTTCAGGGACTGGACAAATTCCTCTGCGTCGGAGTCAGCCTGGCTTTCCAGCAAGCGGCGGACCCATTCGAAGTCCTTTTCGTTGCCGTCACTGGCGCCCTGCTTGTACTTCCAGTGGGCGGCGATACCGTATTCAGCGGTCTCGTGCATATCCCAGGTCCGAATCTGGACCTCGAAGGGAATGCCCTGGGAGCCGATAACGGTAGTGTGCAGACTCTGGTACATGTTGGGCTTGGGCGTGGAGATGTAGTCCTTAAACCGGCCAGGTACCAGATTGAACAGGTCGTGGATATGACCTAAGACATTGTAACAGTCGGGAATGGAATCTACGATGACACGGAAAGCATAAATATCATACAGTTCATCGATGGCCTTTCCCTGAGTCTGCATTTTGCGGTAGATGGAGTAAACGTGCTTGATACGGCCGTAGGTGGTATTGCGGATACCCACTCGGGTGAGGCGCTCCTGCACCGTGTTCTGAATGGTGTGCATGAAAGCCTCGTCCTGCTCTTTGTGAGCGTTTAAGTAGGACATAATGCTTTCATAGTCCGCAGGGTCCAGATACCGCAAAGAGATATCTTCCAGCTCCCACTTGATCTTTTGCATACCAAGACGGTGTGCAAGGGGGGCATAGATATCCATGGTCTCCCGGCACTTGAGGATCTGCTTTGCGGGAGTCTGGTACTGCATGGTGCGCATATTGTGGAGTCGGTCAGCGATCTTAATGAGCATGACACGAATGTCCTTGGACATAGCCATGAACATCTTGCGCAGGTTTTCCATCTGGGCCTGCTCTGTGGAGGAGAAGTTGGCTCTGGTCAGCTTGGTAACGCCGTCTACCAACTCTGCCACATCGTGGCCGAAGACCTTTTCAATCTCGTCATAGGAGGCATCGGTATCCTCAATGCAGTCGTGGAGCAGAGCGCCCAGGATGGCATCGATATCCAAACCCATTTCAGCCACGATCTCCGCAACTGCCAGAGGGTGGATGATATAGGGGGAGCCATCCTTGCGTTTTTGCTCCTTGTGTTTGTTTTGGGCATATTCCACAGCTCGCTTGATTAGCGTCATGTCTACATTAGGCATGTGTTTATACAGACACTGGCACATGGATTCGTAATGGGCTTCAAAGGTTTCCAAAAAAATCAGCTCTCTTTCGCGCGCAGAAGGGTCTGCATAGTCTGACTTGTGGTGAGGTCAGCCTTTTCGCAGTCCTGCGCCAGGGAAATAATCATGTACTTATGGTGGCGGGTGTAGTTGAGTAAGCCTACATCCCGGAAAATGTCCAAACAGGTCAGCAGCTGTTCAAGGCTCAAAGGCGCATCGGACCAGCGGACGATCTTGCGGCTCAGACACACGGGGGATTCCTGAATGGGCCGGTCAAAGGAAGCGAGATAACGCCAAACCCTACCCAGCATGGCCCGGTCCGGCAGGATACGATCTGCCACTTCCGGGGTGATCCGACCGCTGCGCAGCATGGCATAGCCCTCTGCTTCCGGTGAGCAGGGGGCAGTGCAGCTGGGACGGATGTCCAGCACATTCATCTGCACCGTGCGTTCACCACGGAATTCGTTGACCTGAGGGTGGAATGCCACGTCTACCACATCCCCCGGCTCAATGGAGGCAGTCTCAGCGGTAGCAGAGAAATAGATGGCATTGATGTAATGATAGCCCTGCTTCAGCCGCAGCCGCATATGTCGACCGCCGCCTACGGAACTGATGCGGTCTACGGTAAGCTTTTCCATCATCAGCACCGGCTTGGGGCAGCCGTTGCCGCAGGGCTCCAAAGAATTGAGGGAGTCGGTGCCCTTGATGCTTAAGAGCTCCGGAGGGATTGCACAGTCGATATCCAGCACCGTCCGGGGACCGGAGCCGGAATAGAATTCCGATGCCAGCCGGGAAATCTCCTTGCGGAAGGCAGGGATATTCCCGCGGGTAATGGTAAAACCTGCTGCCAGCTCGTGTCCGCCGTAGCTTTCCAGCAGCGGTGAAAGGGCAGTCAGGGAAGAGAACAGATTAAAGCCGCCAAAGGAGCGGGAGCTTGCCTTGCCGTGGTCGCCGTCCAAGCAAATGAGGAAGGTGGGGCAGCAATATTCCTCTGCCATGCGGCTGGCGACAATGCCCACCACACCTTGGTGCCATGTCTCGTCGGCAAGCACGATGGCCTCCGGCACCTTGCCCTCAGGCAGCATGGAAACCGCCTGGTCATAGATCTCCGATTCCACGCCCTGCCGCTGGCGATTCAGTTCGCAGAGGGCTTTTGCCCGCTGCTCGGCCTGTGCTTCGTCACCCGTAAGGAACAGGTCGATGGCAAGATCGATCTGACCCATGCGGCCGGCCGCATTGATCCGGGGTGCCAGCATAAAGCCGATGGTAGAGGCACTGACATTTTCGGGAACGCAGCCGCATTCTTTCATCAGCGCGGCAATGCCGGGACGCTTGGTATTTTTAAGGGCCTCCAAGCCACGGGATACAAACACACGGTTTTCACCGCTTAATGGCATCACATCGGCAACTGTGCCGAGGCATACCATATCCGCATAGTCCCGGAGCACTTCCTGCTGATCGCCGCACAGAGCGGCCGCCAGCTTAAATGCCACACCCACACCGGAAAGGGTCTTGTGGGGATAGCCGCCATCGGGTCGGTGCGGATCTACAACGGCTATGGCTTGGGGGAGGGTTTCTTTGCATTCATGATGGTCGGTGATTACAAGATCAATCCCAAGCCGGGCACACAGCTGGGCTTCATCCACAGCGGTGATGCCGCAGTCTACGGTGACAATGAGCTTTACACCGGCCTCATGCAGCTGGTGGATGGCGATGGGGTTTAAGCCGTAGCCTTCCTCCAGTCTGCCGGGGATGTAGCTGATGACATCGGCGCCGCGCCGACGCAAAAAGTCCGTCAGCAGGCAGGTGGCGGTGATGCCGTCCACATCGTAGTCGCCAAATACGGCGATCTTTTCTCCACGGCTTATGGCAAGCCGTACCCGCGTCGCAGCATGATCCATGTCGGTCATAAGGAAAGGGTCCGGCAAGGCAGAGCTGCAGTCTAAATAGGCATGGGCAGCTGCGGCGCTGTTAACACCCCGGGCAGAAAGGATCATGGCGGTCAGCGGCGCGTAGCCTGCTCCCACCAGCGCATTTACCCCATCGGGATGGGGCGATTGTACATTCCAAACTCCATATTTCAAAGCAATACACATCCATTATACTTTTTTCTAAATATTATATCAAAATAAAGGAGAATGTACAATAGGAAGTTTGTTTTTTTGCGCTTTATAGCCGTAAATTTGCACCAGGGGACTGGCAAATTTCAGTTTGCCGCTGAGTTGCAAACATCAAACTGTCTTGTCATCCCGAGCGAAGTCGAGGGAGCTTGGCACCAATTTGACTGCATATATCCTATTAGTGCGTAGATTCCTCGATTCCGCTTCGCGAATGTTATCGTATGCTTGCCGCTGGCAAGCATGATGATTGAGATTCGCTACGCTATACTCGGAATGACAGCTTAGGGGA
>JAZUNW010000062.1:0-7700 GCA_045604325.1 Faecousia sp.
TGCATATATCCTATTAGTGCGTAGATTCCTCGATTCCGCTTCGCGAATGTTATCGTATGCTTGCCGCTGGCAAGCATGATGATTGAGATTCGCTACGCTATACTCGGAATGACATCTTAGGGGAGACTCTGCCCCATAAACCGCGATTTATTGTTTCATTCTTGCTTTCAGTGCCGCGGCGCTCATATTGGGATTGATGGTCTCCGGGGATTCTATGGCGATAGCACCTGCCGCAAGACCTGCCATGGCAGTATCTTGCAGGTCACTTCCCTGCAAATAGGCCCACACAAGCGCCGCCATAAAGGCATCGCCGCAGCCGGTGGTGTTGACCATCTGACCGGGCAGGTTCTTAAGATGCAGTCTCTGCTCGCCCATAGCGGCATACACGCCATCGCCACCCATGGAGATGAACAGCCGGTGCACACCCATTTGCAGTAATCTTTCTGCTGCCTTTTCCACATCCGCAAAACTTTCGATCTTCACGCCGCTCAAGAGCTCTGCCTCCAACCGGTTGGGCTTTAAGGTGTGGATCTTGTGCAGGATAGGGCGCAGCTTTTCCGCTTTTGTGGTAGATACGGGGTCGCAGAACAAGGGTACTGTGCAATTCTCCGCCAGGTAAATTAAGGATTCTTCGGGGATATTGGCATCCGCCACAACCACCTGGGCATTCTGCAGCAGCGTCAGATTGGATGCCAGATACGCAGGCGTAATACGCTTGCAGACCTCCATATCGGAAACCGCCAGCGCCATTTCGCCCTTGTCGTCTGTCAGATACAGATAGGTAGAAGTAGACACATCGCTGAGCCGCAAAGCATGGCTCAGATCGATGCCCAGCTCGCTGCAGGAAGCCGCCACGCGCTGGCCGTTTGCATCGTCACCAAAGGCAGTCAGCATCCGCACATCCACACCCATGAGGCTCATATTGTGGGCAATGTTTCGCCCAACGCCGCCAAGACTGGTGCGCACGATGCCGGGGTTGGAATCCGCGCCCACCAGAGGCGCAAAGGATCTGCCGCCGATGTCCACATTGACGCCGCCTACCACAACCGCATAGCTGCCGGAGCGGAGCACATAGCCCTTTCCCGCAATGGCGCCCTTTTTAATCAAATTGGAAATGTGGACCGCCACCGACGAACGGGTAATGCCAAGTGCGTCTGCCAGATCTTGCTGGGAGATCATAGGGTCTTTTTCAATGAGCCGCAGAATCTGCCGTTCTCTCTGTGTCACCGTATCGCCCCTTTCTTTCTAATCATAAGTTTATTATATAAACAATTGTTGACATTGTCAACGAGAATCTGTAGCTAATATTAAATGATCGTTTATCTTACGATGCGCCTTGGCTCTCCCCTTGGGAGAGGCAAGTAGGTGCGCTAAACGATCATTTATCCTTTTAACCCATCGCAGCGGTCACCAAAATGCCCACATTATCCCGATATATCTCGTCAAACTGGCTCAGCGGCAGCGGGTTTGTGCCCTCGCCCACCTCAATGGTGTACCCCGGCCGCCGGAAGAATTTGATAAACCAATCCTTGTAGCCTGCATAGGCAGATTCCGGCGGCGTTTCGTCCAGCGCATAGCCGCTTGCCGCCGCCATCCGCTCTCCCAGTTCCCTTGCTCCGGGCACTTCAATGTCGTCAAACCGCCAGTAGATCACCCTGCCTTGGGAGTGGTACGCCAGCACCAAATCCGGATCGATCGCCGCAGTATAATCCGCCAGCGCCCGGGCTTCGATCTCCTGCAAGGGCGCTCTTCCCACAAAATCCCTTGGGCCGGGACGGGTGTAACCCTGGGAAAACTTGATCTCTCTTGCCTGCAGCCAACCTGCCGGGTACTGCAAATTGAGGTCCACGCCCAACAGATTTGCTTTCCACCCATCGGGAAAGGGAATCGTGGGATACCTCTGGGCAAGACCTGCCGCCAGTTCATACTGGGGCTGCCCCGGCTGGATTCCGCCGGTCACCAGATCCACCCCATCGGGGTTTACCATCGGCACGGTGTAAATGGTCACGGTGTCTGCCATTTCCCTTGCGTCCGCTCCACCGATCCGTCCGCCGCTCTCTATGGCTTCTGCGAATTCCTCCATAAATTTCAGCAATACCGGCGCAGTGATCCACTCGTTTGCGTGATGGGCCGCGGTATAGATCACTTTCCTCGGCCCGTTTCCGATCACCAGTGTGCGGATGGGGCGGTCAAAGGCGCTGCGGGTCAGAAGTTCTGACCTTAAAATGTCAGGATAGCGCTCTGTCAGCGCCAAAATGGTATCGTTGCACACCTGGGATGTCGTAGGTATGTCCGTTCTTACAATGGCCATAAAAAATCACCTCCATGCAATCTATGCAAAGGAGGTGATTTTTGTTCAACCCTTATTCTGTTCCAGATAGATCAGCAGCACCGCAATATCCGCAGGACTGACACCGGAGATGCGCCCCGCCTGCCCAATGGACATAGGACGGATTTCCGCCAATTTTTCCTGGGCTTCCAGCCGCAATCCGGTAATGGCATGGTAGTCGATATCCGCGCTCAGCAGCCGCTGCTCTTCCCGCTTGAATTCCTCCACCTGCTTCAGCTGCCGCTGCAGATAGCCCGCGTATTTGACCTGAATTTCCACTTCTTCCGTCACGCTTTCCGGTAAGTCGGGCCGCTCCGGATCAAAGGGGGCAATGTCAGCATAGGTCACCTGCGGCCGCCGCAGAAGATCGGCAAGCCGTGCAGAATTGCTGACCGGTGCAGACTCCCGGCTTGCCAGCATTGCATTCAAATCAGCACTTGCGGCAACGCCGGTGCTTTCCAAACGGCGGATCTCTTTTTCCACCGCCTCATATTTTTCTTCCACCGCTTTCAGCCGCTCCGGGGGCACAAGTCCCACAGCCGCACCGATGGCGCACAGCCGCTGATCGGCATTGTCCTGCCGATGGAGTAACCGGTATTCCGACCGGCTGGTCATAATGCGGTAAGGCTCCTGGGTACCCTTGGTCACCAAATCATCGATGAGCGTGCCGATGTAGCTAGTATCCCGTGTCAGGATCAGCGGATCTTTTCCCTGCAATTTTCTTGCGGCATTGATGCCGGCAACGAGGCCTTGTGCCGCCGCCTCTTCATAGCCCGATGTGCCGTTAAACTGACCCGCACCGTAAAGTCCGGAAACTGCTTTGGTCTCCAAGGTAGGCAACAGCGCTGTGGGATCGATGCACTCATATTCAATGGCATAGGCAGGCCGCATCATTTCCGCGTTTTCCAGTCCGGGAATGGTGCGCATCATGGCAATTTGCACATCCTCCGGCAAGCTGGAAGAAAAGCCTTGAATATACAGCTCCTCCGTGTCCAATCCGCAGGGCTCGATAAACAGCTGATGACGCTCCTTATCCGCAAAACGGACGATCTTCGTTTCTATACTGGGGCAGTAGCGGGGGCCTACACCGGAGATCGTACCGTCATACATGGGGCTGCGGTGGAGATTCTCCCGGATAATTTCGTGGGTTTTTTCGTTGGTATAGGTCAAATAGCATACCGCGCCATTTTCCACCTTGTGCTCCGTGCGGAAAGAGAAAGGCTCTGCCTTTTCATCCCCCGGCTGCAGCTCCATTTTGGAAAAATCCACGCTGCGGCGGTTGATGCGGGGCGGTGTTCCGGTCTTAAAGCGGCGCAGAGGCAGTCCAAGAGACCGCAAGTTGTCTGCAAGGCCGCTACTCGGGTGCATTCCGTCCGGACCGGAGGAGATCACATTTTCGCCGATGACGATGGTGCTGTCCAAATATGTGCCGCTGGCAATAATGACTGCTTTGGCATCGTAGCGCGCACCCAACTGGGTCTTCACCCCGGTAACAGCGCCGTTTTCCGTTAAAATTTCTGTGATTTGGGCCTGCTTCAGCTCCAAATTCTCCTGCATTTCCAGCGTGTGCTTCATCACGGCTTGGTAAAGCCGCCGATCCGCCTGCGCCCGCAGAGAGTGGACCGCAGGGCCTTTTCCGCGATTGAGCATCCGGTACTGGATGCAGGCCTTATCCGCCGCAACGCCCATCTCACCGCCCAAAGCATCGATCTCCCGAACAAGGTGACCCTTGCCTGTACCGCCGATGGCAGGATTGCAGGGCATATTTCCCACCGCATCCAGATTGATGGTAAAGAGGATGGTATGCAGCCCCAAACGGGCAGCCGCTAAGGCTGCCTCAATGCCCGCATGACCGGCGCCGATCACCGCAATATCACAGTTTCCTGCGTGATAGTTGTTCATAAACTTCCCTCGCTTGTTAAGAGATAAATGATCGTTTACCGTACCACCAAAAATGCTGTCATCCCGAGCGGAGTGAAACGGAGCCGAGGGATCTTGGCACCAATTTTAAATGCAAATATAAACGAAATGCGTAGATTCCTCGACTCGCTGACGCTCCCTCGGAATGACAGACTTGGTGGTGCATGCTAATATAAACGATCATTTAGCCTACTTCTTCGTTATTCTTCTCTTCCTCGGGCAGCACGAAAGGCTTGCAGACCACTTCACAGCGGTTGATGGGCGTGCCCAAAGCATAAAACTTTTCCTCGTAGCCGGTCATGATGCCCACAATGCCGTTTTCATGGAGATTTCTTGTCAGATTCTTAACCTCAAGACCGCAAGCGGCAAACTCCTCCACAGAAAACTCGAAAAGGGGTGCGTTGTCCGTCTTAAAGTGGAATTCTCCACCCTCCCGGACCACACGGCAGTACTTATCCAAAAATCCGCGATGGGTCAGACGGCGCTTGGCGTTCTTCTTCCGGGGCCAGGGGTCGGGGAAATTGATAAACAGCCGGTCGATCTCGCCGGGGGCAAAAATTTCCTCGATATTGGCCACATCCATATCGATGTAAAACACATTCTTAAGGCCCATGGCCTTTGCCTTTTCCATGGCAACCACCATGGCTTCCCGACAGCGCTCCACAGCGATCAGCAGTACATCAGGATTTGCTTCGGCAGTTTCTGCGGTAAACTTACCCTTGCCGCAGCCCACCTCTACCCAAAGGGCGGTGCAGCCCGGCTTCAAAGAGCGCCAATTCCCCTTCAAAGAAGCAGGTTCAATAATGCGAATATCGGCACAGCGCTCCATGCGGGGCTCTAAATTCTTCATTTTACGCATTCTCATAACGGTATCCTCCGTATTCCTATCTCAATTCATGATTATAGCAGACCACACACCATCCGTCAAAACATTTTCACAAATATCCCCCCTACGGGCTTGCATACCCGTGGTTTTTGGGTTATAATGCAAAAAACGACAAAGGAGGGCTTGCGCTTTGGCAGACCATCATCACGAGCACGACCACGCCTATATGCATCAGCACGGCATCGCCCACAGCCACGGCCATGTCCACGAAAATCAAAAAGCGGTTATCAACCGGCTCGCCCGGGCCATCGGCCACCTGGAAAAGGTCAAGCGCATGGTAGAAGAAGGCTACGATTGCTCCGAAGAACTGGTGCAATTGGCCGCTGTCCGCTCTGCTATTGACAATACCGGCAAGGTGATCCTGCAGGATCATATGCGCCACTGCATGGTGGATGCCGTTGCCGCCGGTGATACCGATGCCATCGAAGATCTGTGCGACGCCATCGATAAATTCATGAAATAAAAGGACTGCGAACGCAGTCCTTTTTTCATATCCTTGTGCGGACTGGCATAGGCTGTACCACAAAAATTACCGGAGGGACCGCCTATGAAACGACTTTGTATCCTGCTGGCACTATGCCTTCTTTTAGCCACCCTATCACCGATCACCCACGCCGCGCCTTTGGAGGTCAAGGGTAAAAGCGCCCTTTTGATGGACATCGCCACCGGCACTGTGCTTTTTGAGCAAAATGCCCATGAAAAGTTAGCCCCCGCCAGCGTCACCAAGGTGATGACCATGCTGCTGATTATGGAGGCCATCGATTCCGGCAAGATCGGCTGGAACGATACCGTCACCACCTCGGAATCTGCCGCAGCCAAGGGCGGCAGCCAGATCTATCTGAAAGTTGGCGAAACCATGACAGTAACAGACATGGTCAAATCCATTGCTGTCTCCTCCGCCAACGACTGCGCCTGCGCCATGGCAGAGCACATCGCAGGCTCGGAGAATGCCTTTGTGGTGCTCATGAATAACCGGGCCAAGGAGCTGGGCATGAACGATACCAACTTCGTCAATTGCACCGGCCTTGATGACGATGAAAATGCAAAAAACCACTTAACTTCCGCCTACGACATCGCCCTCATGAGCCGGGAGCTGATGAAAAACCATCCGGATATTCAAAAATTCACCACCATTTGGATGGATACTGTTCGTAATGGCGAATTTGGTCTTGCAAATACGAACAAACTGGTGCGCTTTTATCCCGGCGCTACGGGCTTAAAAACCGGCTTTACTTCCGGGGCTGGCTACTGCCTGTCCGCCACCGCAGAGCGGGAAGGTCTGGGGCTCATTGCCGTGGTCATGGGCGCTGAAACCTCTCAGGATCGCTTTGCCGCCTGCAAGCAGATGTTGGACTACGGCTTTGCCAATTATGCCCTGGTCACTCCGGAAATGCCCCCCAGCAACGCAGTTGCTGTAAAATTGGGTGTCAGCAGCGCCGTCAATGCCGTTCCTGGTGAGGAAACGAAGCTGCTCATCGACAAGAGCCAGCGCTCCACCGTCACCACGCAAATGGAACTGGAACAGGAGATTGCCGCTCCTGTCAGCAAGGGGCAGCGCCTTGGCACACTCACTGTCAAGGCAGGCAATCAGGTGCTCGCCCAGATCCCCATGGTAGCAGAAACCGGCGTAGAACGCCTGACATGGGGCGACCTGTTCCTGAAAGTGCTCCAGCGCCTGTGCATGGCAAAAAATTGACCTTCCAATTTCAGTTTGTAGGGCAGTTGTTTTATTGCTGTGGCGCGGGAGCGCCTTGGCTTCTCCCGGGGAGAAGCTGTCGCCGCTCCAAGCGGTGACTGATGTGGTATGCGGGCGGAAGTGTTTCGGTTTCTGCACTGTAACAGGCTTATTCCAAAGCTTTGGTGCACGCCACACCACACCCACCCAGTGTTTCCACTGGGCACCCTCTCCCCGGGAGAGGGTATGTAGATGATCTCGCCGCTAAGCCGCAATTTATCGACAATATGGCGTGTTATAAATAATTCTTCCATTTTTCCCTCTTATGGTGTATAATGGCTTTACATACATAAGAGGAGGCCGCATATATGAGCCATCATCACCACAGCAAAGCCCCTGCCGACCCCCACTTCGATGCCCGCATGGAAAAGATCGCCAAGCGTGACAAACGGGTAGAGCATGTATTCCGCCGAATCCTGCATCTTATTGAACGGATCATCGCCGCGATCACCATTATCGTATTGATCGTATGCTTAGCTCTGGAGCTGCTGCAGATCTATAACAGCGGCCTACTGAATGCTGACCTGAATCAGTACCTGCACAATGTACTTACCATCGTGGTCGGTCTGGAGTTTGTGCGTATGCTCATCGACACCACCCCGGCAAATGTTTTGGAAGTGCTGACCGTGGCTATCACCCGCCACGTCATCCTTTCTCACGATGATCCTTGGAGCAATGTGGCCTGCATCGCCTGCATTGCCGGACTCTTCGCCATCCGTCGCTACCTCATCCGCCGCAACGAGCTGAAAGAAGAAATGGTAGAAATGGAATAAACGAAACCGCCCCGCTGCAAACCCAGCGGGGGGTTTCAAATGAGGTTTTTGGGGGGA
>JAZUNW010000063.1:0-6544 GCA_045604325.1 Faecousia sp.
CAGTTGGTAGAGTACCCGGTTCATACCCGGTCTGTCACCTGTTCAAGTCAGGTCGCCGCTACCAGGCCCGTTGGTCAAGCGGTTAAGACACCGCCCTTTCACGGCGGTAACATGGGTTCGATTCCCGTACGGGTCACCAAAAAGAAAAAGTTCTGATACTTCGGTATTGGAACTTTTTTCTTTGCTTTTTGGGGAAAAAGTTATAATACCCATTATTTCGAACTATTTTAGAAATAATTTTCCATTTGTAAAAATGGTTTTTCATTTATTTCGTTACCATTCTTGGGTATCATTTTGGCAATGAAATTGGCAATGAAACAAAAACCGCCCCTCCCCGGGCAACCGGAGAGGGGCAATTCTTATTTGCTTCCGTCATTCTTCTTATTCTTAAAGCCATCTAGCAAAAAAACTATCAACGGGCAAAATATTATTTCTAATACAAACGCAATCGTGCAGCATGTTGTCGTAAGCCCAATGTCCACACTTCTTTTAGGGAGCAACTCCCGATTAGACAAAACAGATATGATGGTGTTGCAAATAGACACAACTATACTATCCACATATGCAAGAACAGGCTCCGCTATGACAGCAATCAGTGCAACTAGTAGGCCCAAGGTACAAGCCAAATTAACTTTACTGGCCGCTGGTAAATTCTCAAGATGTAGGGCTTCTATAGCAATCTTTATGTTGTTTTCTTTTCCTACTTTATCTGTCTTCATTCCAGTTGTGAACCACCCATTCTTTTTTTGCAATTCTTGCAGTTACATATAAGGACACACCACATATGCAAACATATAAATAAAACAATACACTCAGACTCGTCAACGATAACAACAAATCAAAAAACATTATCGCCAATGGCATCAATGCCAAAAATAATGTAGCCGCCTCAATCATACGAAACTTTAACGGTATTGTTCCTGAATATGTCGCTTTTTTAATTATTCCTACAGCATGCCGATCATCAAACGAAGAAAACAAAGTAAGCAAGTTGAAAGCTTGGGTGTTGCAAATCAAGCTTAAGATAGAATCATTGCGTCTATATTGCTTTGCTGTCGTTTCTCTCGATTTGTTCTTATGCGAATGCATATCCGAGAATAGATTACGAACCTCATCTGTGTCAATGTAATCACGAATTTGCGAATACTGATTTTGCGTAATCACTTAGCCTCACCAACTTTGTATCGTCTAATATTCATAACTTTTAATCGTACAATTTCTTTTGAAACATGAAAGTATTTTGCTATGCTCTCAACGGATTGCTGCGCTTCGCTAGCAAGAATTTCAAATAGAGCTTCCGTTGGAATAAGTAAATCAGCTGCGAACTTATCTGCTTGAACTTCTTTATACGAATTTTTATACCCCGAAAACACAGATTTCCCATGTGCCCTAGAATACAAATCCTTTGAGCATTTTAATTCTACATGAAACTCCTCAGAAGGTTTCATATGCAAACAGCAATGAGCGAGTTCATGCGCCAACACATAATTTGTCGCATCTTTGTCAATTCGACATGAATACAAAATTCCCAGGTCATCTCCATCAGAAAAAGCCACACCAAGAATTGCATCCGTCTTATCAAGGTCTATGGCATGTTCTAAGTTTGATAAGTCATGTTCACGGAAGCGGACACCTATACCCGCCAGTATTTGCTTTACGTTAACGGGCACTTTTTTGTCCCAATGCTCTTTTAATATTTCTTCTGGGGTCAACGAATTGACTTCTTTTATCTTCTGGCACATTCTTATGTCCCCCTTCTCTGTTCTCCTGCCCCACATTCCTCATACGTCCTCCTATCACAGTTTACAGCATGATACCATCAATATCATAATGTTTCTGCTCCTAAAACACAGTCGGAATATGCAGGATCTACTAAATTTGATTCTTTTGCAAGTTTATTATATATTATAGCCGTGCCATTCTTCAACAACAAAATGTAAACTTTTGTAATATTTTTTTCTTTTTTGCTGTTTATGTTCACAAACAGCAAAATTTACCCTCTCTCCTGATAGAGAGAGGGCAATTCTACTTTATGATCGTCGCGCGTTTAGTACTTATATCCCACCGGTGCTGCCCATGTAGCCCACCACAGTGCCCTTGGCAATGGTCTGCCCTTCCTCCAGCGAGCTTTTCGCCTTCAGGTGGTAGTAGACCATCACCGTAGTTTTTCGAACTCTGATGGACACGAAATTTCCCACGGAGTCGGTATATGAAAAGATATTCGCACAGATGATACTCGAGCAGTCAAGCGAAGATCACAAAAAAAGAAATTGCCGCCAAACGTCGAGAACTCAAGAAATTCCAAAAGCGTATCGAAAACAAACAAAAGAATAAACAAAAAGCGGCATAACCATAATGGTTGCACCGTAATTTGATTGATTAAAAGCCGCCCGAAGGGACTACCTGCTCTATCGCAGGTGTCCCTTTGGGTGGTCTTTATTATTTTGGGGGTAGTAGGGAATCGAAAGGGCGGCACCAGAGCGCACACTGGTGCAAAAACATGCTGGGGAGAGCATGTTTTCAGCCCGTGGGAGATTCCATTGACTTCAGGCCGCAATCCTAAGGATTGTGTGCTGAAGTCAATTCCTCAACCATAAAATCTTTCAAAAAAATCTTTACCCATTTTCCGTTTTTTATGGTATGATAGATTTACTGCAAACACAACACGCATCAATAGGAGAAAAACTTATGAAACAGGGTAAATATCTTGCCAAGCGACCGCGACGCCCCAAACGAATCAACTGGACGGGTATTTTCTTTTGGCTTGCGGTCCTCGCTATCTTAATAACAGGAATTGCGCTTTTGGTCAAATCCTGCAATCAAGCAAATCCTCCTGCGGACACGAATCCTCCAATTTCGGAAATGCAGGGTTCTCTGCCTCCGACCGAAGCGCCTACAAGCCCCTCTACCGAACCGGTGACAGAACCCCCGACGGAAAATCTCACCGAACCCCCAACGGAAACCCCCACGGAAGCTCCCACCGAACCCGAAACCGCGCCGCCCACAGAGCCGACGGAAAATGATGCTCCTGCCTACGACGATGCTCTGGGCCAGGCCGCTGTGGCAATGGCAAATTCTCTCCTCGGCAAGCCCTATGTTTCCGGAGGTTCCGGTCCGGACGGATTTGATACTTCCGGTTTCATTCACTATTGCTTCCGGCAGTGCGATATCGACGCACCGCGCTCCATCAGCTCCCAGTATAAGTACGGTGAGTCTGTTCCCAAGGATGCCTTGCAGCCTGGGGACGTTGTGTTCTTCTGGCTGAACACGCCCGGCAAGGTAGAATATGTGGGAATCTATACCGGTGATGACATTTTTATTGCTGTCAGCAGTTCCAAGAATGCTGTAGAAGAAAAGAAGCTGGATAGCGCCTATTTTACCGAACGCTATATCGGTGCCCGCCGCTATTCATAAAAGAAAACACCGCACATTGTCTTTGCAGCCGGCCCTGCTTTGCAGGCCCGGTTTTTTTATCGCTGCAAGGAGCCGAGAATTTCCAATATCATGGTGCAGTGCTCCCGCTCCTGCTGTGCCATCTTGGAAAAAGCGGCACCGTACTCTGCATCGTCGCACCGGCTTTCGTATTCCGATAGCGCCTGCAGTTTCCGGGCATAGCTTTTGCGCAGTGCTGTTTCCGGTGTTTGGGGCACCGGAGGCGACGTGCGCATGGCAAGGCGCTTGCCGGTCATCAGTTCGTTCATGCCCCGCAAAATGGCGGCATGACACCGATCTTCTTCAAATATCTTCCTCAGCATCGCCTTTTCCCGACCCTGCATCTGCCGCGAAAGCATCAAATGAAGGGCCGCCTCATTTTGCTCTGCCGCCACCAACGCCTGCACGCTGGCACGGCTGGGCTGCTCCTCTCCACGGACCCGTTTCCAGACCCGCTGCTCCAGTTCTAAGTTCTGCTTTTCCATAGGTATCCCCCTCCTGAACAAAAGCCTTTCTTTTCAGTGTATTCACGGAATCGGCGATTTTTCCCGGCGTACATAAAATTTTTCTTTTCTTTTTCGTTCATTTGTGCTATTATAAATGTACAAATTGCAGCTTATGGGCAGCTTGTGCTGCCGAATGGACAATTGAAAATGGACAATGGACAATTATGGTGTCCGCTTTGCGGACTAATTTTAATTATTTGCGTAAGCAAATACCTCCAATTGTCAACTGTCAATTGTCAATTTGCTCGTTAGGGCGATAAACCTAAATTTAAAACCCTTGGGAGGTATCCTTATGCCCAGAACCAGCGACAAGGCAGACAGAATATTGGAATATGTAAATCAGTTCGTGCAGGAAAACGGCTATGCCCCCTCTGTGCGGGAGATCGGTGCTGCTGTGGGCCTTAAGTCCACCGCATCCGTCAGCTACCATATCCAAGCCCTGCAGAATAAGGGTCTGCTCCTTTCCCCCGATGCCAAGGGCCGCAAACGCTCCATCGCCACCGGCATCCGCCCCGGCCAGATTCCCGTGGTGGGCGTGGTTACTGCAGGTATGCCCATTTTGGCAATTGAAAATCAAGAAGGTACACTTAGTTGGGATGGCGAGCCCGGCTGCTTTGCCCTGCGTGTTCGGGGCGACAGTATGATAAACGCCGGTATTTTAAACGGAGATAAAGTAGTTGTTCGCCCTCAAGCCACCGCCATGGACGGTCAGATCGTTGTGGCCCGCATCGGTGACGAAGCAACCGTCAAGCGCTTGAGCCTTCGGAACGGTCAGGTTTGGCTTCTTCCGGAGAATGCTGCTTACGAGCCCATTGACGGCAGCGAGGCAGAGATCATCGGCCTTGTAA
Organism: Faecousia sp.; assembly: GCA_045604325.1. Taxonomy (GTDB): domain Bacteria; phylum Bacillota; class Clostridia; order Oscillospirales; family Oscillospiraceae; genus Faecousia. The sequence goes on from JAZUNW010000063.1 coordinate 4,787, forward strand.
AAGGCGTTGTAAGAGAATATTGACGAAAAAGCGCCTTTTGCAAGGCGCTTTTCTCTTTTAAGCAAAAAAATGCAAAAATGCAAGAAAAATTTGCAAAAATGTTTGCATTTTCCAAGTGACTGTGCTATACTATCTCCGCAAACTTGAAAATCATAAAAAACGCAAAAATTTCGGGCGTTTTGGTCCGCCCGAAAAGAAAACGAAAGGGGTAATTCCAATGCACAAGTATGTTTACCTGTTTACCGAGGGTAATGGCTCTATGCGCGAGCTGCTGGGCGGCAAGGGCGCTAACCTTGCTGAGATGACCAACATCGGTCTGCCTGTCCCTCAGGGCTTCACCATCACCACCGAAGCCTGCACCAAGTACTACGAAGACGGCCGCATGATTAACGCCGACATTCAGGCTCAGATCATGGAGTATGTCGAAAAGATGGAAGCCATCACCGGCAAGAAGTTCGGTGACAAGGAGAATCCTCTGCTGGTCTCCGTCCGCTCCGGCGCCCGTGCCTCCATGCCCGGCATGATGGACACCATCCTGAACCTGGGCCTGAACGAAGATGTCGTCGAGGTCATGGCTGCCAAGTCCGGCAACCCCCGTTGGGCTTACGACTGCTACCGCCGCTTTATCCAGATGTACTCCGACGTCGTTATGGAAGTCGGCAAGAAGTACTTTGAGGCCCTCATCGATGAGATGAAGGAAAAGAAGGGTGTCACGCAGGACGTTGACCTGACTGCTGAGGATCTGAAGGAGCTGGCTAACCAGTTCAAGGCTGAGTACAAGGCTAAGATCGGCCCCGACTTCCCCCCCGATCCCAAGGAGCAGCTGATGGGCGCTGTTCAGGCTGTTTTCCGCAGCTGGGACAACCCCCGTGCGAACATCTACCGCCGTGAGAACGACATCCCCTACTCCTGGGGCACTGCCGTTAACGTTCAGTCCATGGCCTTCGGCAACATGGGCGATGACTGCGGCACCGGTGTTGCCTTCACCCGTGACCCCGCTACCGGCGCTAAGGGTCTGATGGGCGAGTTCCTGACCAACGCGCAGGGCGAAGACGTTGTTGCCGGCGTTCGTACTCCCATGCCCATCTCCGAGATGGCTGAGAAGTTCCCCGCTGCTTTCGAGCAGTTCCAGAAGGTCTGCGCCATCCTGGAGGATCACTACCGCGACATGCAGGACATGGAGTTCACCGTTGAGGCCGGCAAGCTGTACATGCTGCAGACCCGTAACGGCAAGCGTACCGCTCCTGCCGCTCTGAAGATCGCCTGCGACCTGGTGGACGAAGGCATGATCGACGAGAAGAAGGCTGTTTCCATGATCGAGCCCCGTAACCTGGATACGCTGCTGCATCCCCAGTTCGACACCAAGGCTCTGAAGGCCGCCACCCCCATCGGCAAGGCTCTGCCCGCTTCCCCCGGCGCTGCCGCCGGTAAGATCGTCTTCACCGCTGAAGATGCCAAGCAGTGGGCTGAGCGCGGTGAGAAGGTTGTTCTGGTCCGTCTGGAGACCAGCCCCGAGGATATTGAAGGCATGATGGCTGCACAGGGCATTCTGACCGTCCGCGGCGGTATGACCTCTCACGCTGCTGTTGTTGAAGTCGGAGGCCAAGCGGTCTTAGGAAGACAAGCAACTACTGCAACTCCTTGGCTCACAGAACGACATGGCTACGATCCGACTTCCCGAAGATATCGAAGGTATGATGGCTGCACAGGGCATTCTGACCGTCCGCGGCGGTATGACCTCTCACGCTGCTGTTGTTG
>JAZUNW010000064.1:0-7966 GCA_045604325.1 Faecousia sp.
GGGGGCTCCGTGGGAGGATCGGTGGGAGGGTCCGTCGGAGGATCGGTGGGGGGTTCGGTGACAACAGGCTCTGTGGTGGGGACGGTGGGGTCCTGTGCCGGGGTACAACCGCAGGCAAGCACAGCGCACAGCGCCAACAGCAGTGCGATATATCGTTTCATAAGGAAGCATCCTTTCTTGGGGCTGCTGTCATTGGTGACAGGAACCGACTCAGTTTTACATAACACATTATAGCAAGAATTCCGGAAAATGCAAGGGGTTGTTAGGTCAGAGGGAATAAATCCCAATATATTGTGTTTTGGGGAAAAATACGGGTTTTCGAGGAAATTTCTGTTGACTTTTTTGCGAAAAACCGCTATAATACTTGAGCCTGCGTGTGCGGGCAATCCTTGCTCGTGGCGCGACCACGGGCCAAAAGTCCAAAAGGAGGTGCAAACAACATGGCTAAGATCACCGGCAAGTACGAGGTGCTCTACATCATCGACCCCGCACAGGGCGAGGAGGGCATCGCCGCACTGGTGGAAAAGTTCAAGGCAATGGTGGAAGCGGAGGGTACTCTGACGAACATCGATGAGTGGGGCAAGCGTCGTCTTGCTTATCCCATCAATGATCTGCCCGAGGGCTACTACGTTCTGATGAACTACGAGTCCAAGCCCGAATTCCCCGCTGAGATGGAGCGCGTTATGAAGATCACCGAAGGTGTCATGCGCTGCCTGACCACCGTCGTGGAGGGCTAACGAATGCTCAACCACATCACCATTATGGGTCGTCTGACCCGTGATCCCGAACTGCGCCGTACCGGCACAGGCGTTGCTGTTGCCAGCTTCACTCTGGCAGTCGACCGCGATTTTGGCGGCCGTGACGGCGGCGAACGGGAAACCGATTTCATCGACTGCGTTGCTTGGCGTCAGACCGGAGAATTCGTCTCCAAGTATTTCGCCAAGGGCCGCATGGCGGTGGTATCCGGCCGGCTCCAGATCCGGAGCTGGACTGACAAGGAAGGCAACAAGCGCCGCACAGCTGAGGTCGTGGCAGACAATGTCTACTTCGGCGACAGCAAGCGCGACGGTGACAGCACCGGCTCCTTTGGTGGCAACACCTATGCAGCCCCCGCCGCTCCCGCTTACAGCGCTCCCGTTTCTCCCGCATCCGATTTTGCGATGCTGGACGATGACGATGCACAGCTTCCTTTCTAAATTGAACTTTTTCACATTCTACAAGGAGGTAATCTTTCATGGCTAACGAACAGCGTGTTCGCCCCCGCAAGCGCAAGAAGGTTTGCGCATTCTGCGTGGATAAGGTGACCAGCATCGATTACAAGGACACTGCGAAGCTCCGCCGTTACCTGTCCGAGCGCGGCAAGATCCTGCCCCGCCGTACCACCGGTACCTGCGCCGCTCACCAGCGTGACCTGACCACCGCTATCAAGCGCGCCCGTCAGATCGCTCTGCTGCCCTATGTTGCTGAGTAATTGAACGGTTAAAAACCCCGAAGCGAAGGCTTCGGGGCTTTTCTTATTTTGCTGCTTGGGATCAACCTTTCACGCCGCCGGCAGTAAGACCGGTGGTCAGATTCTTCTCGATGGACATAAACATGATGACCACCGGAATGATGGCAAAGATGGAGCTGGCGAACAGATACTGCCACTCGATCATGTTGTAGCCGTTGAAGATGTTGATACCAACGGTCAGCGGCTTCAGTGTATCTGTGGACATCAGGCACATGGCAACGGTGTACTCGTTCCATGCGTTGATAAAAATGAAGATCAGTGTGGTAACGATGCCGGGGGCGGCCATGGGCAGTAGCACCTTGAACATAGCCTGCATCCGGTTGCAGCCGTCGATGGTGGCGGCCTGCTCCATTTCCGCGGAAATGCTTAGGAATGTGCCCCGCAGCAGCCAGATGGTGAAGGCCTGGTTAAAGGCCGCGTTGACGAAGATCAGGCCCAAAAGACTGTCGGACATGTCAAGAGATGCCATGACCTTGTAAATGCCGATCAGCAGCACAACGGGGGCAAACATCTGGGAAACGATGATAAAGCCCAAAAATGCGGTCTGCCCCTTGAATTTCATGCGGGCAAGGGCATAGGCGGCGGGGATGCCGCATACCATGGCGATCAGCGAAGAACCGCAGGCGACCAAAATGGAGTTAAGCATGTACTGGCCCATGGGCGCCAGCTTCCAAATGTCGGTGAGGTTGGTCCATTGGGGGTCCTTCGGCAGCACTGTGCCATCCATGGCAAAGATCTCCGCACGGCTCTTGAGGGCTGTGCACACCATCACGAAGTAGGGGTACAGAATAAAAATGCAGATGAGGCTTACCACAAGGTACAGCGCGCTGCGGGAAAGGATCTGCTTGGGAGTCAAGACTTTACGCATTTCAATCCTCTCCTTTCTTCAGCGTGGAGATCATATAAATGCTGGCACAGATCAGCAAAATGACAAAGCCGATGACGGAAACGGCAGCGGCCTGCCCTTGCTTTTGGTTGTAAAATGCCAACTTGTAGAGGTAAGTAACCAAAGTGTCGGTCTGATAGGCGGGGTCGCCTTTGGTGATGGTCCAAATAATGGGGAAGGAGTTAAAAACATAGATGATGTTCAGCACCGTAGAAACCGTCAGGCTGTTTTTTACCAGGGGCAGGGTGATTGACCGCAGTTTTTGCCAGTAGTTGGCGCCGTCTACGGTAGCGGCCTCGTAATAACTCTGGTCAATACTCTGCAGACCGGACAGCACCGTAAAGCATACAAAGGGAATGGTGACGAAAATACCGCAGGCGATCTCCCATGCGAAAAATGCCTGAGGGGTAGGGGTCCAGTTGACATTGGCATTGATGATGCCCAAAGTTTTGAGCAGTGCGTTCAACGCGCCGTAGTCGGTGTCGATGATGAACTTCCACACGCTTGCCTGAATGACCAGTGTGGTTGCCCAAGGGAACACCACGATGGCACGGGCGATCTTGCGACCTTTAAACTTGTTGTTTAAAAGCAGAGCGAGAATAAAGCCCAGCAAAGTGGAAAGACCCACAACCACCACGGTCCACACTAAGGTGTTACTCAGCACCATGGAAAATTCGGGGTTACTGAGAACCTTGGCGAAGTTTTCAAAGCCTGCGAAGCCTTTTATCTTACCGACTTTGCTGACCTCGCTGAAGGCCATGCGGAACACGGTAAAGATGGGCACAATGATAAAGACGGACATTAAAATCACGCTGGGCAAGATCCACAAATAGGGCTCAGCCTTGCGCAAAGGGTTTTTCTTCAAGGGGATTACCTCCTAAAATCGTTTGCAGTCACTTTCAAAATGTACTGAAAAAAGTGCACTTTGAAAGGGGCTGTAAATTTTAGATAGGGCCGGGTCCTATGGCCCGGCCCATCTTTAAAATCTTAGCCAGCGATGTCGGACTGCAGCTTATCCAGCAGCTGCTTGACATTACCGCCCAGCAGCGCCTGCTGCTCGACAGTGATAACGCCCTGCTTGACATCGGCCCACTCAGCCTTAGCGGTGGGATAGAACTTGGAAGAACCAACGATCTCGACCCATGCGGCCAGAGACTCGTCAGCGGCGGCAACAGCCTTGCCACCGGCGGTGGTAGCGGGCAGGAAGCCTTCCATCAGCACCCAGTCGGAATAACGGGCATCTTCATAGAAGAAGTCGAAGAAGGTCTTGATGGCAGCGATCTTCTCTTCGGAGTGATCGTTGTCGAAGCACATGAAGCGGTCCATAACACCGGCAGAAACGGAAGTGCCGGAGTTGGTGGGAATGGAAGCAACTGCGTAGTTGACTTCGTACTTACCGGCTTCCAGATAAGCGGGGATGGAGTTGGGTCCGATCATCATAGCGACCTTACCTGCGCCGAACATATCCTGGTTGTCGTAACGGGTCTCGGTAGCGGGGTCGGTGTTGGTGTAGCCGGACTTGACCATGTTAATGATGTACTCAATGGCCTCAACGTTCTTCTCGGAGTTAAGGGTCCAGTTGCCGTTGGCGTCGGTGAAGTCACCGCCGTTGTTCCAGATGTAGTAAGCGAAGCAGGCCTGACCTTCGTCGGTGGTCATGTCAACGCCCCAGGGATAAACCTCACCGTTATAGTGGTCGAGGATTTTCTGGCAGGCAGTGGTCAGCTCGTCCCAAGTGGTGGGAACTTCCACACCGGCATCCTTCAGAATGTCAACATTGTAGTAAAGAGCACGGGCAGATGCCAGGTCGGGAATGGCCCAAACGGTGCCGTCAACAACAGACTGCTCCAGGAAAGAGGGGTAGAACTTAGCGTAAGTCTCTTCGGAAACATAGTCCTTGGCGGGCAGCAGCAGGCCTTCTGCCTGATAGTCGGCGAAAACGTCGATGTTCAGGATGTCAGGGGCCTTGTTATTGGCGATACGGGTGCCGACGGTGGTGTAAATGTCGTTCCAGGACACAACATCCACAACCAGATCGATATTGGTGTTGGCCTTTTCAAAGTCTGCCTCGAAGCCCTTCCACCAATCGGCGGTCTGGGTGCCATACTGGGCAGCGATGATATTTAAGGTGATCTTGTCGTCTTCTTTGCTGCAGGCGAACAAAGTGGCGCACATGCACACGACCAGCAGCAGGGCAATGATCTTTTTCATAAATTTCCTCCTAACTCAAGTTGAGCACAGTGCCGCTTCGCGGAACTGTGTTCTGTTGAGATTGTACCAAAAATAGGTGCAAAAGTCAACTCTGAATTTGTCGAAACCGACTATTGGAGGCTTTTTATTCTGCCTTGGCATCGTTGATCTGCTGGATCAGATATCTGCCGGTACGCTCAGCAAGGCGCAGAGCTTGTTTGTAGGCTTCACTGACCCTCTCTCAGCCGCCTTGCCGCAACACACGCCAATGGGCGTATTGCGGCTGCTGCGACTTCGCTCGGGTTTCACAGCCCCGAGAAAAGTCTAACCCACTAGACAAAGCTGTGCTTTGTTCATGGGGCAGGGCGTTCCCTTGCAACCCCAATATTACTTTTGTTTTCAAAAGTAATATAGAACATGAGAATAACAGACCATTGATTTCCAAGGCGATGGGTGGTAAAATGAACGCACCGATAAACTGGAACTTAACGAAGGAGCATTTTTATGAATGTGTGCAACTTTACTGATAAGAAAAAGATATGTTTGTTATTGGCTCTATTCTTTTGGGTTGTGCCAATATTCGTTGAAAATTTTGGAATTACTCTTATAGTTAAATTGTTCCCGCAAGATTTATTAAAAGAATATTTTACCCCTGTGTTTTACGGAACATTTTTTTTTGTTGCTATTATTGTTTTTAGAAAAATATTTATAAATGCTATCAAAGATTTTGCGATAAGATATGACAGTTGTCTAAAATGGTCAGCTCTATGTGTATTGATAACACTGGTACTTATGGTTGCTTCGGCAATTATTTTGGATTCTGTTGGGGTGGGCAATAGTTCAAATCAGGAATCTGTAGATGAGGCAGTGACGCAATATGGATTATTATCAATTATTACCGTATGTTTCATAGGCCCTGTTGTCGAAGAAATATTTTATAGAGGTATTCTGTTTGAGATGTTTAAAGGTAAAAACAAACATTTGATAAGAAGTACTATCGCAATTTTATTGACTGCTTTGCTCTTTGCTTTTGTGCACGTTTCATTTAAGGATATTTCGGCAAATGATTTGCTTGCTAATATTCCAATCTTCATGCTTGGTTTGACACTTGCAACATTGCGGTGGAAAACAGATAACATTCTATGCCCGATTTTGGTTCATATAGGTATAAACGCAATAAGTATATTTGGGTAATAATTGGTCTTGAGAAATTATTGAATAATAGGATTTACAGTTTACCAAAACAACAAATCCAAATTTGGAAAGGATATAAGATTATGAAAGAATTTCTGAAAAACAAAATAGTTAAATATTTGTTATCTTCAGTATTATTTGGTGCAATCTATTCATTATTATCTTTTGCAGACAAAGGATATGTGGAAACTGGCACAATATTAAGAACAACGGTGCTTTATTTTCTTATTATGTGTTTGCTGTACTTCATTGCACCAAAACTTAGGAAAATTACTGGTCACGATAAAGATAATAGCTGATAGGTGCTAAATATGAATTCGGCAAATTCCAATATGTCGAACAGATAAAGACGGCACCCGTAGTGGGTGCCGTCTTTTCATATAAGTCCGTAATATTGAAATGCTTCCCGAATGGCAGCTTCCCGTTCGGGGGTTAAGTTTGTGGGCGGTCTGCCGTGTCCAGAGGGGAGATTGTAACACTCACCAACTTCCAAGCCGCATTTCTTTTTGGTTTGGGCAATGGCAAGGCTTGAGACCTTCAAGCCGTGATGTTCAAAAACATACGCCTTTATCTCGGGATATGTGGGAGAGACTTTTTCGGTGATGGTGTTCAGTTCCTCGGGGTCAATCTCCATTTTAATGTGGGTGTCCGCCAGTTTGGACAAACACACTATCGTCTCTATATGTGCGCACCGGGGGAACAGGTCTGCCGCCATGGCGTTTTTAAGGCGATAGCCTTTTCCTTTCAGCGCTGTGATGTCCCGGGCCAAAGTGGCGGGGTCGCAGGACACATATACGATGCGCCGTGGCGCAAACCGTGCAAGTGCCTCGATGGTGTCGGCATTTAAGCCTTTTCTCGGTGGGTCGACCACCACAACATCGGCCTTAATGCCCTTGCTTTCCAGTTCCAGTGCTGCTGCGCCGGCATCGCCGCAGAAAAACTCTGCGTTGGCTATGCCGTTGCGCTTGGCGTTCTCCTTGGCGTCCTCCACCGCCTGGGGCACGATCTCCACGCCGATGACCTTTCCTGCCGCCTTTGCCATGGAAAGGGTGATGGTGCCAACGCCGCAGTAAAGGTCCAAAACGGTGTCGTTTTTGGTGATCTCCGCTTGGGTGATGGCTGCCTCGTACAGCCGCTGTGCCTGGGCGTGATTGACCTGATAAAAGGACTTGGGGGACAGCCGGAAATTAAGGCCGCAGAGGGTATCTGTAATGTAGCCCGGGCCGTAAAGGACGATCTCCTCGTCACCTAAGACCACATTGCTCTTTTTGGTGTTGACGGACAGCACCAGCGTTGCAAAGCCAGGAATTTTCTGCAGATGGGCGATCAAAGCCTCGGTGTGGGGCAGTTTTCTGCCGTTGATTGCAAGGCACACAAGAATCTCGCCGGAAACTGCGCCGCGGCGGACATAAATGTGCCGCAGCAGGCCCTTGTGGGTGGTCTCATCGTAGACCGACACCCGATAGTGGTTTACATAATCTATAACAGCCCGCTTTACAGCATCCATCTGCGGGGGCAGAATGCCGCAGCGGCCATTTTCCACCACGGTGTGGGTGCCGGCTTTGAAAAAGCCAGCGTAAGCTCTGCCGTTCTTGGCGGCAACGGGGTATTGGGCCTTGTTGCGGTAGCAAGTGGTGCTTTCTGCCGCAAGGATGGGCAGCTCGGCAAGGGTTTCACCGCCGATGCGGTTTAAGCATTGCAGAACACGGTCCGCTTTCAGCCGGGTTTCTTCTTCGTAATCCATGTGGTGGAAGTCGCAGCCGCCGCAGCTGGCGGAAATGGGGCAGGCCCGCTGAATGCGGTGGGGGGATTTTTGGAGAATCTCCACGATCTTGCCGGCGGCCCATGTCTTTTGGGCTTTTTCGATGCGGATGCGGCAAGTTTCGCCTACAATGGCACCCGGCACGAATACCACGCAGCCTTCCACCTTGGCGATGCCCTGTCCTTCGGCGGTATAGTCCACAATGGACGCTTCGTAAATCTGGTTTTTTGTTAACATAACACCCTCCTTGCCGGGGCTGTTCTGTGGTTTTTCTTAGTTCGATAAATGATCGTTTATCTTAGTAGGCACCACCGAGTATGTCATTCCGAGGGAGCGTCAGCGAGTCGAGGAATCTACGCATTTCGTTTACATTTGTATTAAAATCGGTGCCAAGATCCCTCGGCTCCGTTTCACTCCGCTCGGG
>JAZUNW010000065.1:0-23378 GCA_045604325.1 Faecousia sp.
GGGAATCGAACCCATGTTACCGCCGTGAAAGGGCGGTGTCTTAACCGCTTGACCAACGGGCCTGGTAGCGGCGACCTGACTTGAACAGGTGACAGACCGGGTATGAACCGGGTACTCTACCAACTGAGTTACGCCGCCATGGGTGGTCAAAATTCCGGCGATTGCCGAAATAGCTTTATCATTATATATACCGCCACCTTGTTTGTCAAGTAAAAAATAAAGTTTTTTTGGGAATAATCCTTCGCAGGAGGGTTGTATATGAAATTTTGGAAACAAGCGGTGCTTTTTTATCTGGGTGGAACGGCCTATATGGCCTTAGAATTTTTGTGGAGAGGAAGAAGCCACGGCAGCATGTTTTTGCTGGGCGGGCTGTGCTTTTTAGGCATGGGCAGGCTGGTCAAAGGATTCGCTCGTGTGCCGCTGGCAATCAAGGTCGTGATGGGCTCTGTGATGGTAACGGCTCTGGAACTGCTGGCGGGACTTTTGGTAAACCGCCAGTACGCGGTTTGGGATTACCGCAATCTGCCCTACAACTTTAAGGGACAGATCTGCCTGAACTTTTCGCTGCTTTGGATGCCGGTGACACTTATGGGCATGTGGCTTTACGGCAAGGCTGATAAGTACCTTAACCGCAATTGACAGTTTTCGCCTTGGGGGATATAATAAAGAAAACCCCCAAGGAGGAACGGCTATGAAAAAAGGCTTAAGTGTATTGTTGATATTGGTTATGGTTTTGCTTGGAGGCTGCACTCCCAAGAAAGCCAATTACACGGTAAGATTTTATGATGGCGAGACCATTCGCCTGATCGCTGAGGTGGAAATGAAAAACGGAGCGGAGCTTACCGTTCCCGATGAAGTGATGAAAGAGGGCGCAGGTGTTAAGGGGCTGTATATGACCTCTACGCTGTCTGCCAAGTATCCCGAAGGCACAAAGGTGACGAAGGATATGGTAGTATTCATCGAGTGGCAGTATGGCACAGAAGAAACGCCTACCGATCCCCAAACACCTACAGAAGATCCCACAGATGTGCAGAATCCCACACAAGCAGATTTTGCCATTGGTGACATTCCTATGGTTTTCGATGAAGAGACAAACACATGGCATGCCGAGGTGGTGCTGGAGGCAGGTGCGGAAGCCGTTGCTACCGACAAGGCCACCGGTGAAACATATAAGCTGGGCGTGGCCACAGATGCCGGAAGCTACATGGCGCTGGTTCGCCTTGGAGACGGCGAGGCAAATGCGCTGGAGCAGATCGGCTATTATGTGGTAGGCACTTGCGGCGACGGCGGCTGGGAAAAGGATGTGACAGCTACCAACGAGAAATACCGCATGACACTTGACGGCGGTGTATATGCGATCGATGTCAGCTTTGGCGACGGTGACATCGGCGTTGACGGCAAGGTGACTTTTAAGGTCGCCCGTGGCGCTGCCGGCAGAGTGACCAACTGGTATGGCGATGCAAACGGTGACAACCTTTCTGTTGCCCCCGGCAATCACACCATTACATTTGATCCTAACTCTGCAGAAGTGCTTTTCGGCTAAAAAGATACCCCACGGGAATCTCCCGTGGGGTTTCATGTTGGAAAGACGGTCAAATTCCAGTTTGCCGCTGAGTTGCAAACATCAAACTGTCTTGTCATCCCGAGCGAAGTCGAGGGATCTTGGCACCAATTTGACTGCATATATCCTATTAGTGCGTAGATTCCTCGATTCCGGTTCGCGAATGTTATTGTATGCTTGCCGCTGGCAAGCATGATGATTGAGATTTGCTACGCTATATTCGGAATGACATCTTAGGGGAGTCTCTGCCCCATAAACCGCAAATTATCGCAATTTGGCAGCGATGGCCTGCATTCTTGCTGCATTTAGCTTGCAGACCTTGCGGTCGTAGCTTAAGAGGCCGTTGGTCTCGTCCTCCACATCGCTGACCTGGGTATAAATGGCGGCGCAAAGGCCGTTTTTGAACGCAGGTACGACCTGCTCCAGATACAGCTTTTCCACAGCGCCGGCGAAGCTTTCAGCATCCTCAAATTTTCCGTAGCCGTAGGTCTTTTCCGTGTTGAACACATGGCCCTCGGGCTTGTAGCTGTAGCCGCCGAACTCTGAAAGCACCAAGGGCTTGCCCTCGGCTTTCAGCTTGATGGGCTTGAAGTACACATGACGGCTGTCCACATCCGTCTTTTCCCGGCGGAACCAGCCGGAGGTGGAATCGATAAAGCGTGTGTCGTCCAGCGTCCCCAACTGCTCGTAAACGCTGTCGGCATCGAACTGGCCCCAGCCCTCGTTAAAGATGGTCCAGCAGCAGATACTGGGATGATTCTTCAGCTGATTGACGGTGGCGGTCATGCCCTCTAAAAAGCGCCGGCGGGTGGCGGGGTCTTTGTGCAGGTTCTTGTCATTCAGTTTTTGGATACCCACAGTGGGCAGGGCAGTGTCCCGCAGGAAATTGTAATCGCCGTTGTTGACCATGTCTTGGAATACCACCATGCCAAGGCGGTCGCAGTCGTAATAAAACTGCTCCGGTTCTACCTTGATGTGCTTGCGCAGGGTGTTGAAGCCAAGGCGCTTCGTGGCGAGAATGTCCTCGGCATAGCATTCGGGGGAGGCAGGGGTAAAAAGGCCGTCGGGCCAGTAGCCCTGGTCAAGCAATCCGTGGAAGAAATAGGGCTTGCCGTTGAGGCACAGCCTTTGGTGGCCGTCCACCTCTTTGATTTCCAAGCAGCGGATGGCAAAATAGCTTTCTATCTTATCCGCGGCGGTTTCAACCGTGAATGCATATAGATAGGGATCTTCCGGACTCCAAAGGTGGGGGTCTTCCGGAGAAATGGTGACGCAGCCGTTTTCGAGCATAAATTCGCCAACACCGGCCACGCAGACTTTACCCTCCTGGGCAGGCTCTACCGTGACAGTGACGCAGTAGCCCCGGTTTTCGATGCGAAGATCGCGGATATAGCTTTCCGGTACGCTTTCCAGCCACACCGTCTGCCAAATGCCGCTGACGGGGGTGTACCACATGCCGCCCCGGTTCAGTGTCTGCTTGCCGTAGGGCATGGACTTGTCACGCAGATCGTCCACACAGCAGATCACCAGCTCGTTTTCGCCGCAATCTTCGTACAGAGAATTGGTGATGTCCACGGTAAAGCTTTCGTAGCCGCCAATGTGGGTGTAAAGGAGCTGTTGGTTTACATAAATCTGTGCCGCCTGATCTGCCGCACCAATGTGCAGCAGCACCCGGTCCTTCTCAAAACCTTCGGGCAAAGAGAAGATGCGGCGGTAGAAGAAAAAACTGCCGTCTGCAGGGTGAAATTGCAGCCCGGACAGCTGACTTTCGGGGCAGAAGGGCACGAAAATCTGCTTGTCGTAGGTGTCGGGCAGGTGGCGGGTATCGGAAACGGTGAAATCCCATGTGCCGTTTAAGTTTACATAACTATCCCGCTTTAATTGGGGCCGGGGGTAGACGGTCCAGGGGATCTCTTTGCTTTTTAGCAGGTTTTCACCTGCTTCGGTCATCAGATCAATGGGCATAAAATGCTCCTTTCAAATTTCAGTTTGTAAGGTAGTTTGGTGGTTTTGCCGGCGCGGGAGCGCATGGCTTCTCCCGGGGAGAAGCTGTCACCGCTCCAAGCGGTGACTGATGTGGTATGCGGGCGGAAATGTTTCGGTTTCTGCACTGTAACAGGCTTATTCCAAAGCATTGGTGCACGCCGCACCACACCCGCCCCGTGTTTCCACTGGGCACCCTCTCCCCGGGAGAGGGTATGTAGATGATCTCTCCGCTAAACCGCAATTTACTTCTTTTTCAGCAGCTTTAGCAGGGGGATGATGGCTGCCCATGCCACGATAATGGCGATGAGGGCGGCAAGGAAAATATTTTCGTTGGGAATGAAAGAGGTAGTGCCGTCGGAATTGGTGACAGTGTCGGCATTTCGCAGCACCCATGCACCGATGGCGGGGCCAACGATGCCGGGGATCAGCACCTGTCCCACGATCCGCAGACCCTGGAACATACCGGCCTTATTTTGGGGTGTACAGTCACGAATCAGCGCGCCGATGACAGCGCCGGTGCCGATGTAGCCGCACATCATGATGAGCGATGCGATAAATACAAGGGCGGTATTGCGCACGAAATAGAGAAGCACATAACCTGCCATCAGCAGCGCCAAAGTGGGGATAATGGCGGTTTGGAAGCCTTTTTCGTCGTACACACGGCCGTAAAGGGCGGTGAAAGCGGCGGAAACGATGATTGCGGGGGCAAAAATCAGCACGTAGTCTGTGAGTCCTAAGCTTTCCGTGTAGTAAAGGATGAGGTAGGGCATGAAGATCTGAATGGAAATATTAAACAGCGCCAGCACCAGCAAGGTCACATAGAGTTTACCGTTGCTTTTTACTACACTGGGGCGGAAACCGTAGAAGATGTTCTGGAAGTAGCGGCTGTTTTCCTCTGCCTTTACACCCGTATCCTCAATGAGGAAAAAGCCTGCGACGCCCAGCAAAAACACAACGCCGCCGATGATACTGAAGATCACGGTCCAGGTTTCCGGCAGGTCCTGATTCAAGCTCATGAATCCGCCGAACACCACTAAGATCGCCACAAGGGGCATCATGGCATTGATGCCTTCGGCTTTTCCGCGGTTTGTTTCGTCGGTTGCGTCTGTCAGCCATGCGTTAAAGGCGGCATCGTTGGCAGAAGAACCAAAGAAGGTCATGATGCAGTCCAAAATGATTACAAGGCTTACGCCCACGCTTGCGGCGGACACCGTGGCGGGGAACAGGGTGTTAATCACATCCATGCGGATCACGGCAAAGCCCAAAATGGAGATGCCCCACAGAATATAGCCGCCGCAGATAAAGAGCTTTCGCTTGCCGATCTTGTCAGAGAGCGCGCCGATGAGCAGCGTTGTCACAGTAGCGGCTATGGCGGAAGCAGCTACCATCAGAGAAATGTCGGATGCCGAGGCGTGGAACATTTTGTAGATAAAGACGTTGAGATACATATTCTCAACCACCCACGCCACCTGACCGACCAGACTGAAAATTACCAGAGCCAGATAAAATTTTGCGTTCTTTTGCATATCACTGCCACCTTTTCCGTTGTTTTATCAACACATCATCTCAGAAGTGCTTTTTATTATTGCGGGAAAAACAAAGCCGCTTTGCAGGGACAGTATAACACAATCGTCCGAATTCGGCAAGAAGCCCATGATTTTTGGCAACCATAATACAAAATCGGGAAAATTTCTCATAAATAATAAGCAAAGGAACACTTGCAATGGCGGACGATATTTGCTATAATGATACAAATTATAATGTATACGTGCGCCCTTAGAGGGATACGTGCAAGTTTTCCCGGCAAGCGCGGATTGAAATCGGCGCTTACTTACGAAAGAGGAAGGTTGTTGAAAATGGCGGTAAAGGAAAGACTACTGGAAAGAGAAGCGGTTTTACATAACGGCAGAAAATATTGGTTTTTAAGACGGCTTCAGGATGTGCTGTTGTCCGGCTTTGCGCTACTGGTGCTGTGGCCGGTCATGGTGTTGGTTGCCATCATTATCGTTCTTGACAGCCCCGGTGCAGGCCCCATCTTTGCCCAGACCCGGGTAGGACGGGATGGGAAAGAATTTAAGTTCTATAAATTCCGTTCCATGTGCCCCAATGCCGAGGCAAAGCTGGACAGCTTGCTGGACCAGAATGAGATGGAAGGCCCTGTGTTTAAAATCAAGGAAGATCCCCGGATCACACGGGTCGGCAAGTTTATCCGCCGCACCAGCATTGATGAGCTGCCTCAGCTTTGGAATGTCTTAAGGGGCGATATGAGCATTGTCGGTCCCCGGCCGGCACTGCCCAGAGAAGTGGAGCAGTACGATGAATATGCCCGGCAGCGGCTGCTGGTAACACCGGGCCTGACCTGTTACTGGCAGATCCAGCCCCACCGCAACGAACTGACCTTTGATGAGTGGGTTGATCTGGATGTCAAATATATAAAAGAACGCAGCTTTAAGGTGGACTGGAAGATCATTCTGAAGACTTTTGGCGCAGTGCTTGGAATGAACGGTGTTTGACAAATAGGATTTGAGCAGATAGGAGAGCGGAAGCATGGCTGCAGAAAAAGGCAAACTGAATATTGCTATGCTGGGCCACAAGCGGATCCCTTCCCGGGAAGGCGGCGTGGAGATCGTTGTGGAAGAGCTGTGCACAAGAATGGTGCAGCTGGGCCACAAGGTCTGCTGCTACAGCCGCAAGGGCCATCATGTCAGCGGTGCGGAATTTGATGGGACATCTTCCGGCGAGTACAAGGGAATTGCCATCAAGGAAGTACTTACCATTGACAAAAAGGGTCTGGCTGCGGTAACATCGTCTTTCTTCGCCTGCCTGAAGGCGGCTTTTGGAAAATATGACGTGGTCCACGTTCATGCAGAAGGCCCTGCGGCATTCTGCTGGCTACCTAAGCTGTTTGGAAAGCGGGTCGTCGTAACAGTCCACGGTCTTGACTGGCAACGGGAAAAATGGCAGACCGGTTTCGGCTCCAAGTACATTCATTTAGGCGAAAAGTGCGCAGTGCGTTTTGCCGATGAGATCATCGTGCTGAGCAAGGGCGTGCAGGACTATTTCCAAGAAACCTACGGAAGAGCGACCCGGTTTATCCCCAACGGTGTCAACCGTCCGGAAATTCGCAAGGCAGAGCAGATCAAGGAACGGTTCGGCCTCGAGAAGGATAGCTACATCCTGTTTTTGGGAAGACTGGTGCCGGAGAAGGGCCTGCGGTATCTGATTCGCGCCTTTAAAAAGCTGGAGACCGATAAAAAGCTGGTCATCGCCGGCGGCAGCAGTGATACCGATGATTTTATGACGGAGATCAAGGAGCTTGCCTTTGGCGACGAGCGCATTGTGTTCACCGGCTTTATTCAAGGTCAGCTTTTGGAAGAGCTTTACAGCAATGCCTATATCTACACCCTGCCCAGCGATCTGGAGGGCATGCCCCTGAGCTTACTCGAGGCCATGAGTTACGGCAACTGCTGTGTGGTTTCTGACATTGATGAGTGTGCATCGGTGGTAGAGAACTACGCGGTCACATTCTTCAAAAGCAATGTCAAGGATCTGCGGGCCAAACTGCAGATGCTTTGTGATGATGAAAACTTGGTGCACGGCTACAAAGCCGGTGCAGCGGACTATATTTGTGAAAAGTACAACTGGGATGCTGTTGTGGAGCAGACCCTCGGGTTGTACCGGTGAGGAATTTCATGAAAGTACTGCTTGTTAACAAATTCCATTATAAAAAAGGCGGCAGCGAGACTTACTATTTCACTGTCGCGGAGGCTCTGCGCCGTAAAGGCCACGAAGTGGTCTTTTTTGCCATGCAGGACGAGAAAAATATCCCCTGCGAGCAGGAGAAGTACTTTGTTTCCAATGCGTCCGTTGGCGGCGGCATCAAGAGCAAGCTGAATATGGTGCTGCACATTGCCTATTCCAAGGAAGCTTACAGCAAGATGAAACAGCTTTTGGCGGCGGAAAAGCCGGATCTCGTGATCCTGAATCTGGTACATAAGCAGATCAGCCTGTCCATCATCGATGCTATCAGAGAGTACGATGCCAAGCTGCCCATTTTCTGGACCATGCATGATCTGATCGCGGCTTGTCCTTCCTATACCATGCTGGACGGCAGCGGCAACATCTGCGAAAAGTGCATGCAGGGAAGCTTTAAGCCCTGTGTGGAAAATCGCTGCATAAAGGGCAGTCGGCTCATGAGCATGCTGTCTAAATATGAAGCGGACTATATCCGCAAGAGAAAATGGTACGACGATGTGGATCTTTTCATCTGCCCGTCGGAATTCTATACAAAGAAGCTGACGGCGGCAGGCTTTACCAAGAGCCCCATTGTCACCATGCGCAACCCCTTGCCGCTGGATACGGAGTACGGCTGCGGCAGCGGCGATGACTATGTGCTGTATTTCGGCCGTCTTTCTTATGAAAAGGGTGTCAAGACATTGATCGATGCGGCGGTCAAGACCGGCTGCCGGTTAGTTGTCTTGGGAACAGGTCCCGTGGAGGCGGAACTGAAAGAGTACGCCAAGGACGCGAAAAATGTGGAGTTCAAGGGCTTCCAGACCGGCGATGCTCTGAAAAACTTTGTCAGGAACAGCCGCTGCGTTGTGCTGCCTTCTGAGTGGTACGAAAACGGTCCTTACAGCGCTATGGAGGCCATGGCGGTGGGCAGACCCCTCATCGTATCCGGTAACGGCGGCCTGCCGGAGCTGGTAGATGACGGCGAAAACGGCTATGTTTACCGTGGCGGCAGCGAAGAATTGGCGGCTTGCATCGAAAAAATGTTGGCGCTGGACGATGGCGCATACGAAGCCATGTCCCGTGCGTCTATGGAAAGAGCCAAGGCGCTGTTTGACGCCGAGAAGTATGTGCAGGCGCTGGAAAACAAATACAATGAGGTGAAACGGCAGTGAGCGAGCTTGCGAAAAAGCAGCATTACGGCGCAGTTGATGGTTTGCGGGCGTTTTCTGCCATCGGCATCGTTCTGATGCATGTTCGAGCAAACGGGGGTTATGCAATCCCGGGCTTTGTATTTAATCGACTGATCCCCTCTTTTACAGACCTTGTCTTTTTGTTTATGATCGTCAGCGGTTTTTCTGTATGTTGCGGTTATTACGAAAAAGCGGTAAACAATCAGATTTCCTGGGGCGATTTTTATAAGAAACAGTTTGCTAAGGTTTGGCCGTTTTTTGCGCTTTTATGTGTGGTAGATTTTGTGCTTTCGCCCAGTGTGAATTCCTTGTATGAGGTGTTTGCAAATCTTACACTTTGCTTTGGCCTTTTACCTAATGCGCATATCTCAGTAATTGGCGTGGGCTGGTTTTTAGGGGTGGTATTTGTATTTTACCTATTATTTCCCTTCTTTAGCTGGCTGCTGTCAGATAGAAAACGTGCGTGGTTTGCCTTTGTGATAGCTTTGATTTTCAACTATGTATGCAAGACGCACTTTGAAGCAGAACGGAAATATTTTATTTTTTGCGCAGTGTATTTTATGGCGGGTGGGTTAATCTTCTTGCATAAAGAACAGATAGCTACATTCGTGCATAGATGGAGATGGGCTGTTTTTATAGGAGCTATTGTGGTTGCAGTAGCTTATTATAAGATTGGCAGCTATGTACCGATTATGCTGGTGCTGTATAGTTTAATGCTCATTTACACATTGGATGGACAGGGAAAATACCATATGTTGAAAAACCCTGTTACCAAATTCCTCAGCGGCATCAGTATGGAGATATACTTGTGCCATATGGTAGTGTTCCGCGCACTTGAAAAGCTAAGGATAACCCACCTGTTTGCATCAGAAATGCTTTCGTATATAGTCACAGCGTTGGCGACGATTGCAGGAGCGGTGGTTTTGTCGGTGTTAGTCAATAAGGCGTTGGGGTTATTCAGGAAGAGGACAGAGGGCAAACAGCTTGTTGGAAGGCGGTAAATGGAGATAGGCATGAACAAACTGAAAAAATTAATTCGCAAGCTTGGCGGCGAAAAACTTCAGAATTTGATTATTTGGTTATTAATAAAACTTAGGATTAACAATAAAATAATTCTGTTCTCGACGCAAAAAGCACATCCCATGCAGGTAAATGTAAATTATTGGAATGGAGCAAAAAATTTAGGTGATGCAATTTCTCCGGTGATTGTAAACTTTGTTGCAGCACGTAAAGGAATATGTATAGATAAAAAAGTTTCCAAAACAAAGCATTTGTACGCTGTTGGAAGTGTTGTTACAGCGGGATGCCAGGATTGTACGGTTTGGGGAAGTGGCATACTTAATGCAAAGATTCTGTCTCGCCTAAAGAATAGAAAAATGGACATAAGATCTGTCCGTGGTCCTATTACCAGAATGATTCTTATGGAGTATGGATATGAGGTCCCAGCGATTTATGGAGATCCAGCAATCTTAATGCCGATGATTTACAATCCAGAAGTGCAGAAAAAATACAAAGTAAGTGTGATCACGCACATGAACGAGGAGCGCTTTTCACAATATCATCAAATCAGCATAGTCACAGATGATTATGAGGCGTTTGTGAGGGAAATCAAGGCGTCTGAGTTGATTGTATCGTCTAGCTTACATGGAATAATTTTTGCAGAGGCTTATGGTGTTCCGGCTGTGTTGTTGAAACCAAGAATGGACCTTTTAAAGTATTACGACTATTACTATGGAACTGGCCGGTATGATTTTCCGGTTTGCTCAAAAGTTGAGGATGCGGAAAGCTTGACTCCGCCTCCCATCCCGGATTTTTCACAGATGCGTGAGGCCATATTGGCAGCATTCCCGACAGACCTATGGGAACAATAAATTGAGGAGAATCATTATGGCAGAAAAGAAACTGAACGGCACGGTGATCGTTACATACCGCTGTAATGCCCGTTGCTCTATGTGCAATCGGTATAAGGCACCCTCCAAGCCGGAGGAGGAGATCTCCATTGAGACCATCCGAAAGCTGCCCAGGATGTATTTTACCAACATTACCGGCGGCGAGCCCTTTATCCGTACAGATCTTAAGGAGATCGTGCGGGAACTGTATAAAAAGAGTGACCGCATCGTCATCTCTACCAACGGCTTCTTCACAGACCGGATCATCGAGCTGTGCAAGGAGTTCCCCAATATCGGTATCCGAATCTCCATTGAAGGCCTTGAGCAGACCAACAATGAAATTCGCGGTCTGGAAGATGGCTACAACCGCGGCTACACCACGCTGAAAAAGCTGCGGGAAATGGGCATGAAGGATGTGGGCTTCGGCATGACGGTGCAGGATAAGAATGCACCCGACTTAGTGCCTCTGTATCAGATCTCCAACGAGATGGGCATGGAGTTTGCAACCGCCAGCCTGCACAACAGCTTCTACTTTGTAGAGGCCAAGAATATCATCCATGACCGGCCTATGGTGGCGCAGAACTTTGAAAATCTTATCAATGAACTGCTGCGGTCTAAGAGCCCCAAGAAGTGGATGCGTGCTTATTTTAACCACGGCCTCATCAATTATATTTACGGACAGAAGCGTCTGCTGCCCTGCGACATGAGCTTTGATACCTTCTTTATCGACCCCTATGGCGATGTAATGCCCTGTAACGGTACCAAGGACAAGGAAGTTATGGGCAACTTAAATGAGCAGACATGGGACGAGCTGTGGAACAGCGATGCTGCCGAAAAGGTTCGCGCCAAGGTCCGCTGCTGCAACCGTGATTGCTGGATGATCGGCTCTGTGAGCCCTGCTATGCATAAGTACATCTGGGTGCCCGCAATATGGGTGGTGTGGCACAAGTTCAAGTCCCTGTTTACCAAGAAGCCCTATTCCATGTATGAAAGCAAGATCGTCCGGGACTACCGGGACGGCAAGGTTACGAAGGAAGAGCTGGACAAGTGCTCTACCTGCGATCTGTGCGCCACCGTAAATGACGGCCTTTCCGATGCTTCCCGTGAGCAGCTGAAGGACAGAACCGGCGAGGAAATCGTGGATGCGGATATTTTGGAGCAAATGAAAGTGTAAGGAGAGAAAGGCATGATCGGAGTCTGCCTAAAGTATTTTCATGAAAATTACGGAGGCATGCTGCAAGCTTATGCGACGGTTTCTATGCTGGAGCAACGGGGTCTACAGTATGAGCTGATCCAATATGAAAAACAGCTGACGCCGGTGGAAAAGGTGCGCAACCTGCCTCGGCTATTTAACGGTGTTTTGCTGAATGACAAATATGAAGCACTGCTGAAAAAGCTGGGGAAAAAACAGCATCCCGAGTTTGCTAAAAATGATGCTGTCCGCATGGAAAGCTTCCGCAAATTTAGGGAAGCGCATTTCACTAGACTTTCACCCGTTTTTAAGGGCTATACCGCTCTGTGCGAGGGAGCAAAGCGGTATAGTGCCGTAGTTACCGGCAGCGATCAGCTGTGGTCACCCGCGGGACTACCTACCAATTACTATAATTTGATGTTTGCGCCAGACGGAATACGCAGAATCTCTTATGCCTCGAGCTTCGGTGTGAAACAGATACCATGGTATCAAAAGAAAAGGACCGCGCAGTTTTTGAACCGTATCGAGTTTATCAGCATGCGGGAGAACCGGGGCAGTGAGATCGTAAAGGAACTGACCGACCGGGATGTGCCGACGATCTTGGATCCGGTGTTTATGTTTGACCGTGACGGATGGGAGAGTCTGGTGCCCATAAAAAATGAGCTGGACGAGCCTTATATCTTTGCGTATTTCCTTGGCAAGAATCCGGAGCACCGCGCGGCAGTCAACGCTGCCGCACAGGAGCTGGGCTGCAAGATCGTTGCGTTGCGGCATATGGACCAGTTCGTTCCTGAGGATGAGGATTTTGGCGATATTGCCCTTTATGATGTGGGGCCTGACCGGTTTTTGAATCTGCTGCGGGGAGCAGCCTATGTGTGTACGGACTCTTTCCACGGTTCTTGCTTCTCTATCATTCATGAGAAGCCGTTTGTTACGTTTAACCGGTACAGCGAAGGGGCAAAACACTCTAAAAATTCCCGCATTGATACGCTGTGTGATAATTTGGGCCTGCAGAATCGGCGGTATCAGTCGATGCAGGCTCTTGGAAAGCAGCTGACACAGCCAATCGACTATGTGGCTGTGGCACAGCGGTTTGAAGTACTGAAAAAAGAAACAGATCAGTATTTGGATGCTGCTTTTGAAGGGGTGTGAATGAAATATGAAAAAAGCATTGATTGTCACGTCCACGGCCGGGTTTGCAAGAGGGTTTTTACTCCATGATATGCTGCTTTTGCAGCAAATGGGATATGAGGTGCATTGCGCTGCAAATGGAGCAGGGATGTCATTTTGTGCTGAAGAGTTCTTTTCTGAGCGGCGAGTTGTGTTCCATCAAATTGACTTTTCTTCCGTTAGGCCAGTGGGGTCCGATAGCTGGAAGGCCTATAAACAGATCCGGAAACTTTTAAAGGAATACCGTTTTTTGGCGATCCATTGCCACACACCTATCGCGGGATTCATAGTTCGTCTTGGCGCGTTGGGGCATGGCGCAAAAGTGCTATATACAACCCACGGGCTGGCATTTCCCAAGGGGTGTTCGTTGAAAGATAAGCTGGTATATGGTACTGCGGAGTGGTTAGGCGTTCACATGTGTGATGGCGTTATCACGATCAACCGTGAAGATTATGCCACAATGAAAAAAATGGGCGCAAGAAATGTCTACTATATTAATGGAGTGGGTGTGAATACTGCGCGGTATCATAAGGTCAAAATCGACAGGGATGCATATAGAGAAAGCATTGGTGTCGACAAGGACGATATTATGATACTTTCAGTAGGCGAGCTTTCCAAACGAAAGAATCAACAGATTATCATTCGTGCACTTGCAAAAATCGGCAATCCGCGATATGTTTTTGTTATTTGCGGTAAGGCTATGGTAGGCAATGCAACTTATGAGAGCTTGGCTGCATTGGCAAAAGAGCTGAAGGTAAGGGTTAATTTCTTGGGCTTTCGGCGTGATATTCCTGAGATTGCACATTGTGCAGATATAGCAGTTATGCCATCCTTACGAGAGGGTTTGGGTCTTGCAGGAATAGAGGCAATGGCTTCTGGTGTGCCTGTTATAGGGTCGGATATTCAAGGAATTAAGGACTATGTTATAGATGGGCGGACCGGTTATTTGTGTGATCCGAGGGATGCGGATGCTTTTGCAGAAAAGATTGGAAAACTATCTAATGAGAAGCTGCGTAAGTCAATGCATGATGATTGCATTGAAAAAGCTGAGGAATTTCGTACAGATATATCCTACGCACAAATGAAACGAATTTACCAAAGGACTTTGGGATTTGAGAGTGAGGAATGCCGATGATTGAAATTAAAGATAAGGAGATGTGCTGCGGCTGCGCTGTTTGTGCAAATGTGTGTCCCCAAAAATGTATTTCAATGCATGACGATGAAGAAGGTTTCTCATATCCTCAAGTGGATACAGATAAATGCGTTGATTGTGGTTTGTGTGAAAAACGTTGCCCAATTCTAAGAAACAAAAGAAAAGAAAACAAAGATGTCGGCTTTTACATAGCTAGGGCAAAAGATAAAAGTGTGTTAAATAATAGCACCTCTGGTGGATTTGTAAGCCCAATAGCAAGATATGTATTTGAAAATAACGGAGTTGTTTGTGGCGCAATCTTGGACAAGTATGGTGTGGTTAGGCATCAAGTTTTTGAGAGAGAGGAAGAAGACAACGCAATTGTTTGGATGCGCGGCTCAAAGTATGTACAAAGTGAACTGGGCAGTGTATACTCACAAATTAAGCAGCATCTAAATTCGGGTAAAATGGTTTGTTTTGTTGGCACACCCTGCCAAGTGCATGGGCTTTACTCCTATTTAAATATACGTCATGAAAATTTAACTACCATTGAGTTGGCTTGCCATGGTGTCCCATCGCCTCGTTTATGGAAAAAGTATTTGGAGTATCAACAGTATAAATATAGATCTAATATTGTAAGTGTTTCGTTTCGTGATAAGACTTACGGATATCACAGTAGTGCCATGAAGCTTGTATTTGCTAATGGCAGGAAATATATAGGAACCGCAAGAGTTGACTATATGCTTAAAAGCTTTTTTTCGGAGATTTGTTCACGCCCCAGTTGTTATAATTGCCAGTTTAAGGGGCTTTCAAGCTTGAGCGATTTTACGATTTATGATTGTTGGCAGCCAGAGAAGGTCATTGCGGGCTTTAAAGACGACAACTGTGGATATACCAATGTAATTACACATACTGCGAGGGCAAGAATGCTGTTGGAGGATCTTAAGAATAGTTATGAACTTTATTCGATTGAAAACGATAGAGCAATTCCATTTATAGGAAGGATGGTTTTGACATCCGCAAAACCGCATAAGAGCCGCGCACTTTTTTATAAGGAACTCAATGAGTACGGTTTAAAAAAAACGATTAGAAGATATATTCCGGTGACCACCAAAGATCGGCTAATCGAACTGATTAAACCAATAGCTTATAAATTAGGATTGTATGAGACATTAAAAAAGCGAAATATTAAGAAAAAATGAGGTGTGACATGGATACGATTGTTTTGTTCGATCCGGGGATTCGTTCGCTGAACAAAGGTGACGAGATCATTATGTCCTCTGCGGAAAAAGAATTGGCCCCATTCCTAAAAAATAAATATATAATTAAAAGTGCAACACATGCGCCGATCATCACTTTTTATCAAAACACGAATTTAAATCCACGGATGAGAGTTTATCACGATGCAAAATATAAGTTTGTTTGTGGCTCAAATCTGTTGTGGAGAAACATGTTTAAGCCTCGCCCGGCGTGGAATATCAATCTATGCAACTGCATGCCGTATGCTGGTAGTATTCTTGTTGGTGTGGGGACAGACTCAAAAGAAAACAAAACAAACGGGTATACAAAAAAGCTGTACCAAAAGGTGCTGTCCAAAGAGTATGTTCATAGTGTACGGGATGAAGAAACAGGAAAGCTTTTGGAAAGTATGGGATACGCATACTTAAATACGGGTTGTCCCACCATGTGGCAATTTACGCCGGAATTCTGTCGCGAGATTCCCAGAAAGAAAGCAGATTCTGTGATTTTTACGCTTACGGATTATCATCGGCACCCACAACATGATCAACGATTGCTTGAAATCCTAAAGGAAAATTACAAAAAAGTTTCGTTTTGGATCCAAGGTGTATTTGATAAAGAGTATTTTGATACACTGGTGGACACGGAGGATATTGAGATAATACCACCTAGTTTAGAGGCGTTTTCTGCAGCATTGACTGGGGATGTTGATTATGTTGGAACGCGACTGCATGCAGGGATGTTTGCAACGCAGCACAAAAAAAGATCTATTATATTAGCAGTCGATAATCGGGTGAGAGATATGAAAGCGAACTACGACATTAATGTTTTGGAAAGAGATGAGATTGAAGATTTGCCTGGGTTGATCAATTCGGAGTTTTCAACGGATATAAAAATCAACAAAGAGAATATTGATTCGTGGTTGTCACAATTTAGTATATAAGCGATTAAGGATTTGGATGGCATGATACGAGGTTCGAGTTTAATAGCGCTATGTATTCTTCTGTTCCCAATTAATCACCTTTTAGCAGTGAGTACGACAGGAGCGCTGGCAACATTATGTTCCTACTATGATGAATTTGCTGGCGTTGTTGCAATGCTTTATGTAACGATGCTTTTGATCCAACGCAGACTGGATAAGCGAGATAGTATAATATATGCTATTCTAATGGCGTTGTCCATAGTAGGATTTGTGTCAAATTTGCTTAGTGGACTGACAAGAAATTTCTTCGCGATTATCGTGGATGCTATTTTCTTATGGAAGCCAATTGCGTGTTTCTTAGCATTTAAGAACTATGCTACAAGAAAAAGGGGAAATATGCTTAGGGTGCTTTTCCCGTGGGCTAAATTTATCATAGTCCTTAATTTGTTTTTGGCTGTTTTGGGCCAGGTGATACAGATCGGTGTGACACGCAGTGACGGGTCTTGGTTTGGGAAAACATATGTATTTTTCTGGGACAGCACATACCAGACTGCCTGGCTGATAATTGGTAGTTTGCTGATTATCTCTGCAGCGGCACAAGATGAGAAGGTTTTTAAGCGCTACTTTTTCATGTCCATCATTCCGCTTTTTTGGGTGGGAGCATCATTGATATGGGGATGGCTGATAATCGCTATCATGCTTATGCTGACGCTGCGGGATAAGAAAGTCTTCAAAAAAAGGTATTTATTCTTAATTGCCGCGGTTTTTCTGGTGGTGTTTTCGTCCGAAGTAACATTATATCTGTTGAATGATAGGGCGCCGCGCGCAAAGCTGCTGCAAGGTGCAGTAAAGGTAGCAAATGATTATTTTCCTTTTGGATCGGGATTTGCCACCTATGGTTCGGAAATGGCATCCAGGTATTATTCTAAGTTGTATATTGCCTTTGGTTGGGAAAACTCCTGGGGTCTGGGAACCACATATAAGCAGTATCTTAATGACAACTTCTTTGCGTGTATAGCAGGACAGTTTGGCTGGTTTGGACTGGTAATATATCTTATACTGCAGCTGAATATTATTAATGCGGTCAATACTCTTAAACTGTCACGTGCGACTCGCGCAATGGCAATGGCAGCGATTTTGATATTAATAGCGTCCATGATTGGAAGCGCATCCAGCAAAAGTACAATGGGAGTGTTTATGTTCTCGGTGTTGGGTTTAATAAGTGCGGATGATGAAGCAACATCTATGTTGCAGAAAAAACAAGATGATGAAAAAAGGTTTATTTAGTATTCTTTTTGCAAATGTTTTTTACCTGCTGATCGTGGCGGGTACCAATTTCATATTGCCAAAATTCGTATCCGTGGAGATCTACGCCGCAATTAAGGAGTATACATTGTATATTACCACCTATGCCGGTGTTTCTACACTGGGCTATGCCCAGGGCGTGTATGTAAAATACGGAGGCAAGGACATTGAGACCCTGGATCCCAAAACGGTGGGAACCAGCGTATTCTCTTTCTTTGTTTTCATGCTTCCTATTGCAATCGCCGTGTCTGTGTGGGGCATATTGGCAAAGGACCCGGTCCTGAGTATTGTAGGTGCGGGCTTACTGTCCACGAACATGGGTTCGTTCTATCAGTTGTTTTATCAGGCAACAGGGGATTTTAAGGCCTATGGTACAGCACTGAATGCATCGCGTATTTTGCTGTTTGTGGCATATCTGGCGCTGATCTTCATCGTCAGAACGCAGAGCCTTCTTGCTTATGTCGGTGTTGCCCCTATCGTGGGAGTAATTACCGCTGCGTATTTGACAATCAAGCTGAATAAGCGTATCCCGTTGGTTAAAAACCTTCGCTTTCGCTTTTCAGAGATCAAGACGAATATTCGCGGTGGATTTGTGCTGATGCTGGGCGGTTTTGTTTCCAGCTATCTTGCCAATGTGGGCAAGTGGTTCGTCAAGACTCTGGCAACAACGGTGCATTTTGCTATATACTCTTTTGCGGTTAGCATGGAGCATATGGTCAACACGTTGATGACGCCGATCACCGTCTCTATGTACAATTTTTTCTGCAAAAATCCAGATACATCCAGCATTCGCAGGATCAAGGATTCTGCCTTGGTGTATGCCTTTGTGATCATTGCAAGTGCGTTTCCGCTGAAATGGATATTAGAGGTGTTTTTGACTAACTATCTGGCAGCGACGGGTATTATGTTTTTCCTGTTTGCTGCTCAGGGTGTTTCTTCTATAATAAGAGGCATATACGTCAATAAGTATAAGGCCGAAGGCAAGCAGAAGCAGTATCTGATTCAAATGATTGCGATGCTGGTGCTGGCGGTGGTATTAAATACTGCTTTCTATTGGCTGTGCCCCGACATTACCGCCTTTGCCATGGCAACACTGGTAGTGAATATTGTGTGGCTGGTTGTATGTGAATGGAAGGCTCCTGAACTGCGTTATGGATGGCGCGCAATCGTGTCGGTCGCTGTCCTGTTAACCACGTATCTGCTGGCGGGCTGTTATTGCAATGCCATCGTGGGCTGCGTGATTTACTGCGGTGTGGGGCTGATTGTAGGACTGACACTGATGCGCAGCAGCTTCCTGCAGGTGATCCAGTTGCTCTGGACCGGCGCCATCGGAAAATTGAAAAGAAGATAAGCAGGTACTTTTGCCCCCTCTTCGGAGGGGGCATTTTTTGCACGAAAACCGTGAGGGGCGGACGTTGGCTATGATTGTGGATACAGGCCTTATGCAAAAGTGTTCGGAATTACGAACGTTTTTTACGGAAATGTGGGTTACATAATCCCAAAACGGGGAGAATGGGAAGATTTGTTACAAAAAATGGGTAAGCAGTTCGGCAGAATGACCGAAAATGGTGTTCCGGTTTTGTGTATAGTACAAAAAATGCAGGCAACGGGTTGCAAAAAAGTGCGTTCGATGGTATCATTTATGGTAGCAAAATAACCACATCATAAGCAAAGGAAGGGATACTTATGGCAAAAACAAAGCGGCTGCTTAGCCTCCTTCTGGCGGTAGCCATGGTCCTGTCTCTGATGCCCAGCATCGTTCTGGCAGAAGAAACTGAGACCGAAAGCACATCATCCAATATGGGCTGTATCTGCGGCAGCAGTACAGACGAGCATCTTCCTGAATGTGACGGTACACTTCATGAATGGACAGAAACTACTACGCTGCCATCAAGCTCCGGTTACTGGAAGTTGACAGCAGACGTTACTGTTACTGCGACAACGACGATTGCAAGCGGCGATGTCTATCTGGACTTGAACGGCCGGACCATTACTGTAACAGATAAGAGAGCGATCGCCATGAACCAGAACAACGTGGCGAGCCTTACCATTTGTGACAGTCAGGGCGGTGCAAAGGTGATCACATCGATGGCGGCAGGTGGCGGTTTTCTTGCGATTGCCGGAACCGGCGACAAGACCCTGACTATTTACGGCGGCACCTACAGTGCTGAGGCTATTACAGCAGGTAGCGATAACGGCCTACTGTTCCGCACCAGTGTTGCCAATACTTACTATAACATCCACGGTGGTACGTTTATCGGCGGTGTAATTACTACCAAGGCCAAGTTCGGTGGTGCTATCCACGGCGCTAACATCACCATGACCGGCGGTACCATCACCAGCGGTACTGCCACCAACGGTGGTGCTGTTTACACCACCGGTACCTTCACTATGACCGGCGGTACCATCGAAAAAGGTGCTGCCACCAATTTGGGCGGCAACGTTTACAGCTCTGGCACTATGACCATGACCGGTGGTACCATCAAAGACGGTACTGCCACTGCGAAGGGTGGTAACGTCTGCGTTGCCAACTCGGCACTGTATGTTTCCGGTAAGGCAGAGATTTACGGAGGTACTGCTTACGGTGCTGCCGCTTATGCTTCTACTACGGGTTTGACCGGCACAGAAGCAGCCGGCCCCAACGTATTTATGCGCAGCTCCACACAGTTCTACAATACCGGTAAGATCGGCCAGGATAGAGACCCGGTTATCTACGGTGTTAACATTAACGACGCAACTCTCAGCAGCAAACGAACAGAGTGGACTGAGACTACCAGTCTGCCCACTTCCTCCGGCTACTACACCCTGTCTACAGATGTTGAGATCTCTGCTACTCAGATTGTCAGCAGCAATGCGAACATTTATCTGGATCTGAACGGTCACACCATTACCACCAGCAAAATCGCCTGGAATCTGGCACAGGCTAATGTCACGGCCAATTTGCTCATTGGCGACAGCAAGGGCGAAAATGGCGAGGTAGGCAAGTTCGTGGCTACCAGTGCTATTACCGGCGGCGCTGCTCTGGCAGCAGGCGGTGGAACAGGCCAGAAGTGTCTGGCTATCTTTGGCGGCGAATTCGACGCTTCTGCTTGCACGCAGACCAGTGGCAACGGCGGCTTGTTCCGTTCCAGTGTTGCCAATACATACGTTGCTGTCCATGGCGGTAAGCTCACCGGCTCCAACGGTTCGGCCAGCCTTGGCGGCGTTATCTTCCTCAGCGGCGGCGGAAGACTGGATATCACCGGCGGTGAGATCAATGGCACAGGCGCCAGCAAGGGCGGCGCTCTATACATTGCAGGCTCCACTTTGAATGTTTACAGCGGCACAGTTAACGGCGGCTCCGCTACTGAAGGCGGTGCTGTGTACGTAAGCGGCAGCAGCACTGTGAATATGTATGGTGGTACCATTAGCGGCGGTACTGCTACCGCGAACGGCGGTACTATCCATACAAATGACACCAGTGTATGCAACCTGTACGGTGGCACCATTGTAGGCGGTGAAGCTGGCAACGGCGGCGCAGTTTCTACCAACGCCACATTCAATATGTATGGCGGTGAGATTAAGGACGGCCAGGCCGGCAATGCCGGTAACGTTCACCTCAGAGGCGGCAGATTCACCATGACCGGTGGTAAGATCCACGACGGTGAGGCAACTGCTTCTAACGGCCGTGGCGGCAACTTCTTTAATAACGGCGCTACTCTCACCATCTCCGGCGATGCCGAGGTTTATGACGGTACTGCGAAATCTACTACTTACATTAGCTGCGGCAACATTTATACTGCTGCCGGCACTGTTGAGGTTGAAGATGGCTGTGCTTACTTCACCGAGGGCCTGGGCACCGGTATTTATCCTGTGCGCACTGCCTGTGTCTGCGGCAGCACTACCTCTGACCACAAGACCGGCTGCGACGGCACCGCCGTTGCATGGCAGGAGTGGCCCTATACGGATTCCGTTCCCGGAAAGACCGGCAACTGGATTCTGTTGGCGGATGTAACCTGCGCCAGCATGCAAACAATTACAGCCGGTGCAGTAATCAACCTGGACCTGAATGGTCATAACATTACCTGCAAGACGACTCGTATTTACAGACAGACGAATGCGGACGCAAGCAGCAGCCTGACTTT
Organism: Faecousia sp.; assembly: GCA_045604325.1. Taxonomy (GTDB): domain Bacteria; phylum Bacillota; class Clostridia; order Oscillospirales; family Oscillospiraceae; genus Faecousia. The sequence continues at coordinate 21,446 of JAZUNW010000065.1, forward strand.
CACCAACTTTGCAAGCGAGAATGCTACCATCGGTTTTGCCGAGGACGCAACGGTTGGCTTTGGCGGATTTGTAACAATGCTGGGCAAGGACACCGTTACTCTGTACGACAAGATCATTGTTGATGGCTCCAATGTGTCTCAGGTTGCAACGAATAACCAGCACGGTGGTCTGTTCCACATGAGAGGCACCGAGTCTGTGCTGAACATCCACGGCGCAGAGATCGTTGGTGCAAATATTGAACTGGGCGGCGGTGCTATCTACTCTAAGGGCACTGTCAACATGACCGTCGGCTCCATCCACCACGGTTCTGCTGCCAGCGGCGGCAACGTCTATCTGGACGGCGAAGCTGTCTTCACCATGACCGGTGGCAAGATCTATGATGGTTCTGCTACCAACTATGGCGGCAACATCTATGTGGCAACCAATGCTACCTTCAACATGCCCGAGGGCAGCACCGGCGAAGTTTACATCACCGGCAGCGATGATGACGGCAGATATCCTCCTGTTCACTCCGCATGTATCTGCGGCAACCCCGAGAATCATCTGCCCGGCTGCGACGGAAGAGAGTGGTCCACGTGGACTCATCTGGACAGCAACACAACCACTATGCCTACTGAAGGCGGCATGTACTTCCTGGCTGAGGATATTGACATCACAAACATGGCTGAAATCACAGAAAGTGCCAATATCCACATTGACCTGAACGGTCATACAATTAGATTCAATAAGGCAAACGCACGTATGTGGATGCTGAGAACAGCTAACACAAATGGTGAAATTACCATTTCCGACTCTGTTGGCGGTGGCGGAATTGTCTTCGGTACTGCAGAAGCCAATACCACCCACGGCGCTTTGGTTTCCTTCAATGCTGATGAAACCCTCGCTTGGACACTGCGCCTGTACGGCGGTACCTATGACGGTACTTATGCAAAGAGCTCCAACAGCAACTACGGCGCTGTTATCTATATTAACAGCCCCTCCAGCTCCGCTTATATCTATGGCAACACCACCATCATCGGTGCCTGTGAAGCAAATGCTGCTTTGGGCGGCGGCGCTGTTGGCGTTAACAGAGGCTATTTTGAGATGAACGAGGGCACCACCATCCGTGACGGTGTTGCTACCGACTCCGGCGGTAACGTCCGTGTCGGCGACAACGGCACCTTCGTCATGAACGGCGGTACTATTTCCGGCGGCAAGGCCAACAAGGGCGGCAACGTCTACCTGGCAGCAAATGCTACCTTCGAACCCAATGGCGGCACCATCGCTAATGGTATCTCTGTCGTCCCCGACAATCAGGGCGATGTGTTCCGCGACTTCAAGGTCAACCTGATCTGGAGGAACTGGGACGGTACCGTCATTTTGGAGGAAAGCAAGGCTTACTATGGTACAATCACAGTTCCCACCGAAAAGGTGGATGGTGTGCAAGTTGAGATCATCCCCACCAAGCCTGCTACCCCTGAGTGCAAGTATTCCTTCGTTGGTTGGGATATCGACGGCGACGGCGATGTTGACGACCTGCCCGAGAAGCTCGTTGCTGAGGAAGGCGCAACTGTTGTCTATACCGCAGTCTTTGCTGAGGCTCCTAACGCCCATAGGGTCACTTGGGTGAACTGGGACGGCGAAGAGCTGGCAAGTGGCATGTTTGAGTACGGCACTACTCCCGAGTATACCGGCGCAACTCCCACTAAGGAAGGCGACGCTCAGTACAGCTACACCTTCGCAGGCTGGGATCCTGAGGTCAGCGCTGTTACCGGCGAAGTGACCTATACGGCTACCTTCACCGAGTCCTTGAATATCTATGTTGTTACCTGGAATGTTAACAGCGTTGAGACTAACGAACCCTATAAGTATGGTGAAATGCCCAGCTTCAAGGGTAGTACCGACAAGGCAGCCGACGAGAACTATACCTACGAGTTCACCGGCTGGACTCCC
>JAZUNW010000066.1:0-15352 GCA_045604325.1 Faecousia sp.
TCAGCTTTTCCAGCAACTGGCGGATTCCTGGATAAGGTGTATTCTCGAATCGTCCGATGGGAATGTAGCGGCTGCGGTAGATTTCTACAGCTTTGACAAGCTGATCCTGCGGCACACCGAATCGGGCAAAGGATTCCGTCAGGGGAGGACCAACAAAGGTGCGCAGTTCCGCTTCGGAAGGTGCTTCGATACCGTAATGGGCCAGCGCATAGACGGCGGACTTCATAATACCTTCGCCGGAATCGGTCAGAGTACCGTCCAGATCAAAGAGAATGGATTTCTTTGTCATAATCTTATCCTTTCGAATTGTAGTGTGTGTCAATTGCGTTTTCCAGGATATCCTGATCCTGTTGTGAGCGGGTTTTCAGATATTGGGTAAAAGCGTCCTGATTGCTTTCAAATGCTGTGACCAGCAGTTTTCTTGCGTATTCAATATGATTCGGTTCAGCACCAAGATACAGCTCGAACAGCCAGTTCCAGCTTTTCTCTTTTTCGAGGACGAAAGCGGGGTCAGCATGTAATTCCTGAAGCTGTGGATAGTAGGCAGCGCCGGCGACGGATGGCTGATCAGCAACCAGAATCGGACGGCCTGCTTCGTTCAAATACAGACCATAACGACACAGCATGGACAGATCAGAAGCGTACAGGCTGCGCAAGTATTCGAATTCTTCCGGAAACTGTACAATGAAATCTGCGTGTTTTGTTTCAAATTCTTCCCAAATCCAGTCGTAAGCATATTTGAGAAATACAGGATAGTCCATGCCGAAGAATTTATCGCACAGATCTGCTGCAGTCAGAGCTTTTCCGGAATCCAAATCGAAGTTATCGATACGGTATTCGGTGTAATCCGCATCCATCTTTGTGGTAATCAGAACAGAAAGAAGGTTGCCATTTAGAAAAGCGGAGTAATCGACGGAGAAAATATGGGTACTGAATGCTCCGTATGCACATGCTTCGACTTCTTGGATGATTTCATCAACGTAGGAGTCAATTTGCCTGTTATAGGCGACTGCGAAGCTGTCACTTGAATTGATATGCGGCGCACGAATGGTCACACGGTTGCGGTTTCCTACACCGTCATCCCATGCATACGTTTTGGAAATTGCGGGAATAACGATGTCTTCAAGTGCAGGGGACGGGAGTGCTGTCAGCTGCGTTTCTTGCTCATATTCGGTTGCCGGTGCGATGCTTGCTTGTTCAATTACCTGAGAATGACATCCCGAAAAGAATCCTGCCAAAATGATGAGCGATGATATTATCATCATGATTCGTCTGACCATATCCCCATCTCCTCTCATTTTCTATATTGTACCATAGGTGAGTCGCAGATACAAGGCGCTGAAATAGAAATCCCCACCCGTGAGGGTGGGGATTGAATTGTGGTGGACCTGATCGGATTCGAACCGACGACCTCTACAATGCGAATGTAATGCGCTCCCAGCTGCGCTACAGGCCCATCTTGCTGCGGCGGGGTTCACCGCAGCTAAAATTATACTTCTTCAAAAGTCGCTTGTCAAGGGTATGTTATCGCTTAATGGCATACTCCACGGGGGTATCCGCCGGCATTTGAAGAAGCTCCGGGTGCTCCAGCAATTCCTTAACAAGCGCAACTGTTCCGGAGTAATAATAGCCGTCTGCAATGCGCTCATCCAATGTAATGCCAAGGGGCACGACCTCATGGACATCTAAATTGCCGTCTTTATCGTACTCTGCCTTGGTATATATCTTACCCACCACGATAAAGCAGGAATTGGTGCCCCAATTCACAAGATGGTGGTAGCCGCCGGGCAGACCGATAGAGCCTAAGTTGCTCAAAAAGATCGCCGCATGGTTGGGATCAGAGCCAATGAGGAAATCCGGCGCCCAGCCGTGCTTATCCAGCCACAGAACCGTTTTGACGATGGCGTTTATCATCCACTGGGGCAGCTTGCAGACGATATCCATCGCACCGGTAGAGGTATCCTTTTCTTCGTCGCTTTTGGTGGAATGGATGATCTTCATGATCTTGGCATGATAGCTTTCCAGCGTTTCCTTGGGATCAAATTTAAAGAATGCCAGCGCCTCTTCCGCATGATCGTCAAACTTCTTCTTGACTGTAAATGCAACGGTAATATCCTTGCGCTGATACATTTTATTGTTGCAGATAAAGCGGTTCATTTTCGGCCGCAGCACGAACGCCTTGCCGGCGGCAGCACTAATGAGATGAAATACGGTGTATTTATCCTCTGTACGACCCTCGTTCAGCTTCTCTAGGTATGCCTTCAACGGGCGCATATCGATGTCCACGCTGATGTGCGCCTCGTTATCGGCCCGGTTGGGCATCAGCGGGCACATGATCCGATTCATTGCCGGAATATCCTTTAACCAGATACCGTCCTTGCGGTCGCCCCATTTCTTTTTTGCCATGATAATCGCTCCTCTCTTTCTGACAGAGAAATTATAGCAAACATCACACGAAAATGCAAACCGTAATTGTTGCATTTTTACGATCCGTGAAGTATAATAGCAAAAAAACAGAGAAAGCAGGGCTCAATATGGACGAAATGCGAAACGAAAGACACGAAAAAGTAAGCAGAACCCTCTGGGAGATCATAAAAGAGGACTATCTCCCCTACCTGTTTTTGCTTGGCGCTGCGGTTATTTGCATCATTTTCATTTTGGGCGCGCTGATTCGGGGCTAAGAATATGGAAATAGAACTTTTACCGGGAAAATACCGCCACTTCAAGGGCATGGAATATGAGCTGATCGGAATCGCAAAGCATTCCGAGACCTTAGCGCCTATGGTCGTCTACCGTGCGCTGTACGGTGAAGGCGGCTTATGGGTGCGGCCTGCCGAGATGTGGAATGAAATCGTAGATAAAGAAAACTATCACGGCCCCCGTTTTACCTATGTCGGGCCTATGGAATAACAAGGAGTATGGATTATGCCGGTTAAGGTTGGATTAAAGGTCATTGAAATTTGGAACGATTCTATGGAAAAGGCTGTGGCAAACTACGAAAAAGAGCCCATTCAAAAGGGCAAGATCGTATTTTACGGCCCTTCTTATTACACCCGCTGGAGCGAAAAGTTCGGCGTAAAGCCCATGAGCGAGGTGCTGGTGGGCAAAAGCGGCAAGCCCTGCGCCATCAACCGCGGCTTCGGCTCTAGCTGCAGCGAGCACCAACTCTACTTCTATCCCCGCATGGTCCGTCCCTTAGAGCCCAAGGTCCTTGTTTACGCTACCCACGGCAACTCCGAGCATTTCGGTTATACCCGTGAGGAAACCTGGGAACTGGCCCAGCGTGTGGCCGTCTATACCCTGACGGACTTTCCGGATGCCCATGTATATCTCATGGGTGCAATGCCTCAGCGGGAAATGGACGAGGAGCACATCGCAAGAAAGCGGGAGTATAACTCCTGGGTACGGGAATTCGCGGAAAACACCCCGAGATGCTTCTTCCTTGACCCCTTTGAGTATGCGCCCCTGCACGAAAGTGACAATTTCATCGCAGACGGCGTCCATTTCACCCCCAAGGGCTACGAAGTCTTCGGCGAGTATTTCAAGAATGCCCTGAAAGACGAGTTAGATAAGTTCTAAACGTAGGGGACGGGTTTCCCGTCCCGCGGGCGGCTAATAGCCGCCCCTACGAGAACCATCAACATTTTTGAATGTAGGGGCGGCTATTAGCCGCCCGGCAAAAAATCCGCAGAGGTGACCCTCTGCGGATTTTTATTGTTTCAATTACACCAGCACGAATGCGCAGGCATAGGCAGGCATCTCCAGCTTGCCGCTGACCTTCACGCCATCCAGCGCAGGCAGCTCATCGTTCTCGCCCAGCACCAGTTCCTTGCCGTTTAAGAGCATGGTGCGGCTGCGGACCTTGCCGTTGCCGGTGAGCACATAGGCCTCGCCCTCACCGGGCAGCTCCACTGTGGTAGTCTCAGCGGAGTTGTTGATGATGAGGTAGGCATAGCCTGCCTTGCCGTCCTTGCGGGAGTGGGCATAGACATGGGCGCCTTCACGGATCTCCTCGCCGGATGCATAACAGGTATCGCCCATCAGACGGTTCCACAGCAACACTGCGAAATAGTTGGGACGGGGCAGGAATGTGCCATGCTTCAGGAAACCGTAGTCGGAAGATGCCAGAGTGTTGTGGAAGATCACGCCGTCGGTAACGGTGCAGAATGCACCCAGCTCATTGAGGGTGCGGGGTACATCCACATAAGTAGATGCCCATGTATTGCCGCCGCAGCCGGCATCGCCGGACTCGGTGACCCACATCTGGCCGCCGGGAACATACTTATCACGGCGAGCAACATACTGACGGGCACAGTTGGGGGCGACAGCCAGATACATATCGGTAAATGCTGCCTCATAGGGCCAGTGGCCACCCATGGCAGCGCCGCGTTCAGAAACGCCGTTGTAGTAGTGGTAGCTGAACACATCCATGGGGCTCTTGTAGTCGCCCAACAGCTGCTCGGTGGTGACGATGTCAAAGCCGGCAGCCATACCACCGCCTGCACCGTCGTTGCCGATGCCCATCATGTCGATGTCGCCCACCGTGCAGGGACCGACGAACAGGCACTCAGGATAGTTTTCCTTCAGCCATGCGCCGAACAGGTCATGGTCTCTTGCGTGGTCTGCTGCAGTATAGCCCTTGGGCAGACCGGACAGAGCGATCAGGTTGGGCTCGTTGGTAAACTCAGCTGCGGAAATGGGCACGCCATGCTCTTTAGAAGTGCGGAACAGCAGGTCTGCCTGCTCAAAGGGCATGGGCTCGTCCGCAGCATGAATGCCGGGGCAGTTGGCAATGGAAACCAGGGGCTTACCGTCCACAGCCTTGACGAAGTCCAGCAGGTTCAGCCACTGCTGCTTGGTAAGCACATTCTGGAAGCCTTCCGGCACAGTGCCGTCAGCATACTTGCCCTCAAAATCATAGTAGGTCTTGTTTGCCCATGTGCCGGAAACGCGGATCCAGGCAGTGCCCAGCTCCTTTGCCAGCTTGATGAGCCGGGGGTTGGTGGTGTCGATGGGATCGTACCACTGCTGGAGATTGCCCATGTTGGTCCAATCCTTGATGACGGGGAATTCCTCGGTGCCATCCACCTGAGCCTCGGTGTAGGCCTTCCAGAAAGTACCGCCGGTGACTTCCGTCATTTCCACATTGTAGGAAACCAGACGCTTATCGATCTTACGCAGCTCGGCAAGGCCACTGCCTGCCAGTTTTACAAATTGAGCCATATTCATTACTCCTTAGCATTTCATTTATCCGGGGATTTCCCCCTATGTTTTCATTATATTCTTGGCTTTCCCGTTAAAACAAGCGGCAAAATGACACATTTGTGACACCGCAACACAAAAATAAGCCCCGTCTTTGCACTATTTGTACAAAGACGGGGTATATCCTATTCCTTATCCTTCCTTATCCGTAGGAACAAGGGGTCTTGTCAGCATCATGGTTGCGATCCGGGCCATTTCCTTAGGACTCTCCTTGTAGCCTCCATGATGCCACTGGATCACCATAGACAACAATCCGCACACACAGAAGGTCAGCGCCATGCTCTGCACTTCCGTGGGCATCTGCTTAAGATACCGGGGCATAAGCCACTCATGCAGGGCGTGGGATGTGGACCGTTCCACCAGCATGCCGCTTAAGCGGCTGCGCTCTAAGGCATCCAGCAGATCCTTGCGTTCGTGCCAGAAAATAAAATACCGCTCCAGATCACCCGCAGCAGAGCCGGGCTTTACCTTGGAGCCAGACTGACCCGACTGTTCAAACTCCATCAGTGTGTGATCCAGCAGCGCAGCCAACGCACCGTCCTTGCTGGAAAAATACCGGTAGAAGGACTTTCTGGGAATGCCAAGCCGGTCACAAAGATCGCTTATGGAGATTTCCTCATACTGCTGCGTACGCATAGCCTGCAGCAGCCCCTGCTCCAGCCGGCGCTGCCGGGCAGCAGATTGTTCGGTTTTACACAGCTTATACATCCCGTTTCTCCTTTTTGAATTATATATCCTAATTATAACAGAAATTGAAAAATAATCAACTGTTTTGTATATTATCCCCAAAAAGTTAAATCAGAAATTAGCAGGTGGTGTCACAAAAGACCCCTTTTGTCTCTATGTAATAATTCGTTCATGAATTATAATATTTATGATATGTGTGGATGTATGCCCACAGAAAATAAGGAGGAAAAATTATATGGCAAAAGCCCCTAAGCTGGACGCCAAGGGCTACCGGAAATTCGGCATGCGCGATAAGCTCGCCTATGCTGCCGGTGACCTTGGTTGTAACATGAGTTTTGCCCTGAAGGGCACCGTTCAAACCTTCTGGTTGGTCTACATGATGCTGGAGACCGGCCTGCTGTCCGCACTGCTGCTGGTAGTGCAGATCTGGGATGCGATCAACGATCCGCTGATCGGTTCTATGATCGACGCCGACAAAAAGCAGTATAAGCGCGGCAAGTTTAAGCAGTACATCTTCGTTGGTTCCTGCGGTCTGCTGGTTGCCGGCGCCGCTGTGTTCCTGCCCTTCCCCAACGCTCCCGTTGTAATCAAGGCAGTGCTGTTCATCCTGGGCTACATCATCTGGGATGCTGCTTACACTGTTGCTAATGTCCCCTACGGCTCCATGCTGAGCCTGGTCACCGAAGATGCCGGTGAACGTGCACAGCTGTCCACCTGGCGCTCTGTCGGCTCTATGATCGGCAACATGCTGCCTATGGTCATCCTGCCCATGCTGATCTGGAGAAAAGAATTCAACACTGACGGCACTCCCCTGCTGAACCCTGAGACCGGCGTTCAGGTGGAGACCCTGCTGGGTGACCGTGTATTCTGGGTCGCTCTGCTGATGGGCATTGTGGGCTTCTTCTGCTTCCAGTTTATGCTGAAAAACATTACCATCCGTGTTGACGAGAATTCCGTCAAGGCTGGTGAAGAAGGCGCAAAGTTCAACGTTCTCAAGGCCTTTGGCAACTTCATGAAGAACCGTCCCGCAGTGGGCGCTACCGTTGCTGCCATGGGCATGTTCCTGGGCATGCAGTCCGCCACCACTGCCAACACCATTATGTTCGCTACCTATTTCGGTATGGCTCAGCTGTCCGGTATCGTGCAGCTGATCGGCTTCCTGCCCATGTTCCTGTTCATGCCCTTCATCAAGAACATGGTCAACAAGTTTGGCAAGAAGGAAGCTTCCGTGGCCGGCAACATCGTCTCCCTGGTTGGCGGCGTGATTATGCTGGTATTCCCCATGCTTCCCGACAAGAACCTTGCTCTGGTCGTTTATTTGATCGGTCTGGTCCTCTTCGGTATCGGCATGGGCGTTTACACCTGTGTTTCCTGGGCTCTGATGGCTGACGCTATCGACTACAACGAGTGGAAGTTTGGCGTGCGTGAGGAAGGCACCGTCTACTCTCTGCACTCCTTCTTCCGTAAGCTGGCTCAGGGCGTTGGTCCCTCCATCGTTTTGCTGGTTATGGGTCTGCTGGGTTATGTCTCCGATCTGGGCACCTCCGGTCAGTCCGCTGCTACCTCCCACAATATGTGCTGGTTGGTCGCCGGTCTGTATCTGTTCAGCGCAGTGCTGCAGTTCGTTGGCATCGCTCTGATCTACAATCTGGACAAGAAGACCATGGCTACCATGACTGAGGAACTTGCTGAGCGCAAGTCCGCTGAGTAATTTTCAAAAAACCATTATCCCGGTTTCTTCGGAAACCGGGATTTTTTCTTTCCAACATTTTTGCTGTAAATGATCGTTTATCTTCGCAAGCACCAACAAGCATGTCATTCCGAGGGCCTTTAGGCCCGTGGGAATCTCCTGCAGAGCAGAATGATACGGTAAAATGGTGCTTAACATAGAAGATTTAAGATATTCAATGTTAATTGGTGCAGAAAAGCTTGTTACACTTGTGCTGGAGATTGCCACGGCGCTATGCGCCTCGCAATGACACGGGTTTTCGTTACTGCGCCGCTAAACGATCATTTCTCATAGCAAACAGTACAATGAGTCACTTTGAACGAAGATAACGCCAAAATTATCCTTTTTTTATATGGTATTTTCTTGCCTTTGGTGTTGCTTTTTCCATACAGGCAATGGTATAATATGTTATCATAGCACCTTAATGGGGCAATTACAGAAAAAGAATAGTAAGTGAGGTAGTTTCCATGATCGCGTACGGAGAGAACATCAAGGTATTCACCGGCAATTCCAACCCCGAATTTGCTAAGACCATCTGCAGGGAACTGGGCATTGAGCTGGGCAACAGCGAGGTCAAGACCTTTGCTGACGGCGAAGTTTCCGTTTCTCTGAATGAGACTGTTCGTGGTGCTGACGTTTTCCTGATCCAGTCCACCTGTAAGCCTGTCAATGACCGGCTGATGGAGCTGCTGATTATGATCGACGCCTGCCGCCGTGCATCCGCCGGCCGCATCACCGCCGTCATTCCCTATTTTGGCTACGCCCGTCAGGACCGCAAGGCCAAAAGCCGTGACCCCATCTCCGCCAAGCTGGTGGCCAATATGCTCACCGCTGCCGGCGCTGACCGTGTTCTGACCATGGACCTGCACGCAGCTCAGATCCAGGGCTTCTTTGATATCCCCGTGGATCATCTGCTTGGCAATCCCACTTTCGTAAATTATTATTTGGATAAGTTCCCCGAGGATAAGTATAACCACGACGAATTCGTGGTCGTCTCCCCCGACGTCGGCTCCGTCGCCCGTGCCCGTGCCTTCGCTGCTAAGGTGCACATGGGTCTGGCTATCGTTGACAAGCGCCGTCAGAAGGCAAACGTCTGCGAAGTTATGAATGTCATCGGCGATGTTAAGGGCAAGACCTGCATTCTGTTCGACGACATGGTGGATACCGCCGGCTCTCTGTGTAATGCTGCACAGGCACTGGTGGAGGTAGGCGGTGCTAAGGCAGTCTACTCCTGCGCTACCCACGGCGTTCTCTCCGGCCCTGCTTACGAGCGCATCGAAAAGAGCCCCATTCAGGAAATGGTATTCCTGAACACCATTCCTCAGGTTGGCAACACCGAGAGCGGCAAGCTGAAGTTCCTGGATGTTGCCCCCATCTTCGCCAGAGCTATCGCCCATGTTCACGGCGGCACTTCCATCGCCGATCTATTCTAAGCTGTGTTCGGTAAGAAAAGCGATATGTGGCTGATCGTCGGTCTTGGAAACCCCGGTAAGGAGTACGAAAAGACCCGCCACAACTGCGGTTTCCGGGCACTGGATGTGCTGGCACAGAAGCTTGGCTGCAAGGTAGACAAAGGCAAATTTCAAGGCTTGTACGCTCAAGCGACCTATAACGGCATAAAGCTGTTACTGCTGAAGCCCTTGACTTATATGAATCTGTCCGGCCGCAGTGTTCTGCAGCTGAGCGCTTACTTCCATGTGCCGCCTCAGAAGATCATCGTGCTGTTCGATGACATTTCCTTAGAGCCCGGCCGACTTCGTATCCGTGCCGACGGTTCTGCCGGCGGTCACAACGGTACCAAGTCCATTATCTCTGAAGTTGGCAGCCAGGATTTCCCCCGGATTAAGATCGGTGTGGGCGGCAAGGCCCATCCGGAGCAGGATCTTGCAGATCATGTACTTTCCGGTTTCTCTGCTTTGGAGGAAAAGGCTTTAGCTTCTGCATTGGAGCGCGCCGCCGATGCTGCCCTTTGTATCATCGACAAGGGCGTGCCGGAAGCAGCCAACCGCTACAACGGTTTAAAACCGTAAATATTGTCTAATCACCACGGAAAGGGGGGTATATTCCCCCTTTCCGCATTGTTGCGTGGAGGAAAAACTATGGATTCTCTTCTGTCCTGCTTAAAAACCATACCGGAATACGGCGCATTGCTGAAAAGCCTTTCCTGCGGAGAAACAGCAGCCGTCACCGGTATCGGTCAGATAAACCGCAGCCACATGATCGCCGGCCTGCGTCAGGAACTTTCCGTGCCCATCGTTGTTATCTGCCAGGATGAAATGGCCGCCAGAAAGCTGCAGGAAGAACTGAAGGCATTTCTTGGCGATACCGCTCCCGTCCTTCCCAGCCGTGAACTGACCCTTTACGACACCGCTGTGGTTTCCCGCGCATGGGAGCAAAAGCGGCTGCGGCAGCTGTATGATCTGCGACGTGGTGCAACCATGCTGCAGATTCTTCCTTGGGATGCTCTCTGCCAGCGGACCATCCCCCCTGCCACACTGGAAAGTGCAGCCTTTTCTCTGGATGTGGGAAAGGAATATCCCATTGACGATCTTATTTCCCGCCTCACCTGCGCCGGCTACAGCCGTTGCACCATGGTCGAAGGTCCGGGACAGTTTGCTGTTCGTGGCGGCATCGTGGACATCTTCTCCCCCGCAGCTGACCGCCCATTTCGCGCGGAATTCTTTGGCGACGAGCTGGACACCATGGGTTACTTTGACCCCGACACCCAGCGCCGCACTGAAAACACCGAAAGCGTCATGATCCTGCCCGTGGGCGAAACACAGCCCCGCCTGCACCCGGACGGCATCAGCGGACTTTGCGAAGATCTGCGCAACCTGATCGCCCGTCAAAAGCGGCGTAAGAACCTCAACGAGCTATTGATCGCCACTCTTGAAAAAGATCTGAAAAAATACGAAAATGAAATACAAAACCCCGCTTCTGACCGCTATATGTCTCTGATTTATCCGGAATTTGCTACTGCTTTCGACTACATTCCGGAAAACGCCTTGATCGTTCTTTGTGACCACAGCAGCTTAAAACGGGCAGCTAAGACCCGGACAGAGGAGATCGGCATGCAGCTGGACAGCCATCTGCAAGGCGGCACATTAGCCGGTGAACTCTGCGACTTTGTATGGCAATGGGAAGATCTCTGCCAGCATCTGCAGGGTAAGCTTGCCGTGTACTTTGACTCCTTTGCGGGCTCTGCTTACCCCGAAGAATGCCCGCCCAAGCAGCTTTTCCCCATGGCAGCCAAGCAGCTGCCCGGCTACGGCGGCAATCTCGATACCGCTGTTGCAGACCTTTCCCATTATCAGAAGATGGAGTTTGCATCTTTGGTTCTCTGTGGCACGCGGCGCAGAGCCGAGCTTTTACAGGAGATGCTCGCCAACAAGGGATTGTCGGCATTTCTGTGCATTCCGCTGACCACTATGCCAAAAGCGGGGCAGATCCTGCTGAGCGAAGGCACATTGCCCGTGGGTATGGAATACCCCAACTCCAAGCTGGCCATTTTAACGGAAGGCCAGCTCATCGCCAAGAGCGAGCCCAAGCGGAAAGCGAAAAAGTCCGCCACCAATCGGCAAAAGCTGAATTCCTTTACCGACCTGACTCCCGGTGATCTTGTGGTCCACGAAAACTACGGCATCGGCCGCTTTGTCGCCATGGAGCAGATCAAGGTAGACGGTGCCATCAAGGATTATATCAAAATTGCCTACCAAGGCAGCGACACCCTCTTTGTCCCCGCTACCCAGCTGGACATGGTCAGCAAATACATCGGCGGTGGCAGCGAAGATGCCAATGTGCGGCTGAACAAGATCGGCACAGACGCATGGCAGAAGACCAAGGCAAAGGCTCGCAAGGCCGCCAAGGACATGGCCGGTGAGCTGATCCAGCTGTATGCAGCCCGAAAGCGGCAGGAGGGCTATGCCTTCGCAGCGGATGCCCCTTGGCAGAAAGAGTTTGAAGACAACTTCCCCTATCCCGAAACAGACGATCAGCTGCGCTGCATTGCAGAAATAAAAAGCGATATGGAATCCCCCATTCCCATGGACCGCTTACTTTGCGGCGATGTGGGTTTCGGTAAGACTGAGGTCGCCATGCGGGCCGTGATGAAAGCCATTATGGACGGCAAGCAGGTTGCCATACTGGTGCCCACCACCGTTCTTGCGCAACAGCACTATAATACTGCCATCGCCCGTTTCCGGGGTTTCCCGGTCAACATCGACGTGCTCAGCCGTTTTCGCACCCCTACTCAGCAGAAGCGGACCCTCCAGAGCCTGCGCGGCGGTGGTGTGGATCTGATTATCGGCACTCACAAGCTATTGCAAAAAAGTGTGGAATTCAAGGACCTGGGTTTGCTGATCGTGGACGAGGAGCAGCGCTTCGGTGTCAGCCACAAGGAGCGCTTAAAGGAGCTTTCCAAGGGTGTGGATGTGCTGACGCTGTCGGCGACCCCCATCCCCAGAACGCTGAATATGGCCCTTTCCGGCATTCGGGATATGTCCACCATTGAAGAGCCCCCTGCTGACCGTTATCCGGTGCAGACCTTTGTGATGGAGCACAACAACGCCATTTTGGATGATGCCATCCGCCGTGAGGTGAAACGGGGCGGGCAGGTCTATTATCTGCACAACCGTGTGGACACCATTGACCAGTGCGCCGGTGCACTTCGCAGACGGATCCCGGGCCTCAACGTGGGTGTTGCCCACGGTCAAATGGGCGAAGATGCCCTTGGCGATGTGATGCATGCCATGGCTGACGGCGATATTCAGGTCTTGGTATGCACAACCATCATTGAGACCGGCCTCGACATTCCCAACGCAAACACGCTTATCATCGAAAACGCGGACCGATTCGGTCTTTCTCAGCTGCACCAGCTTCGTGGCCGCGTTGGCCGCTCTACCCGCCATGCCTACGCCTATTTCACCTACCGTCCGGACAAAAATCTGACAGAAATCGCAGAAAAGCGGCTCTCTGCCATCCGTGACTTCGCGGAATTCGGTTCTGGATTCAAGATCGCCATGCGTGATCTTGAAATTCGCGGTGCTGGCAATCTGCTGGGTGCAGAGCAATCCGGTCACATGATGAGCGTAGGCTATGATATGTATCTAAAGCTGCTGGACGAGGCAGTTTTGGAGGAGCGGGGCGAAAAGCCCAAAGCCCCCGACTGCACCGCCGACCTCAATGTTACCGCAAACGTAGATAAGGAATATGTATCCCGCGGCGAGGAACGGATGGATCTATACCGCCGCATGGCAGCCATCCGCTCTCAAGAGGATGCCGACGATCTTTTGGACGAGATCATCGATCGCTACGGCGAGCCCCCCAAGGGCGTGCTGAATCTCATTGATGTTGCTCTGCTCCGTGCGCAGGCCCAGCAGGCCGGCATTCAGGACATCCGCCAAAAGGCAGGCGATGTGCTGTTTACGCTGACGAATTTAGACTTCGAGGCCGTAAGCCGCATGTGCGCTGATCCGGACTACAAAAATCGGGTTCTCTTCGTTGCCACCGCTAAGCTGCCCACCCTGCGGCTAAAGCTCAGCAGCGGCGTTGACAGCTTGAAGCAGAGCAAAGTTTTCGTGGAGCGCTACCGCAACTGCATCCAAAATTGACGGTTTTGTTCCCATTTTACAGGTTGTTCACGCAATGGTCACGAATAACCATTGCATTTTTGCGGAAATGTGGTACAATATCATAAATTATTATGCATTTTTTACGCGCGGTCTTCTGGCCGCTGACAGATAGGAGATGTTTGTCATCAAAAAGGAAAACCTTGATGAGACCCGTATTGAAAAGCTGGATATGGGCAACAACTGGGCAAATATGGATGCTCTCGGAGCAGAATCCGCCGGCAACCAGGACCCCGGTGCCACCCAGCGGGTATATGTGGGCAGTAACGGCGTTTCCACAACGCCTCCCGTGCGCAGACCCAACCCCAACCGCAGACCCGCAAACTCCGAGCAGCGTGCCAGCGCTGCCGCAGCCAGAAAGAAGAAAGAGCGAATCACCATTTTTTCTTTGTGCGCAGTTGCCGCTGTGCTTCTGGTTGCTGTAATCATTGTGATTATTGCAACTGTCGGTTCTCCCAAAGACGACGGTAAAATTTATAACAATGTCTTTGCTGCAGGTGTTAACTTAAGCGGTAAAACCCAAGAAGAGGCTAAGGCCGCGCTCCACGCCGCCACCGACAACACCTACAGCCAGCTGGATATGACTGTGCAGGTTTTGGACACCATTATCACTCTGCCCGCCAAAGATACCGGTGCAAGGCTGAATGTGGATGCCGTTGTAAAGGCCGCTTACGAGTATGGCCGCAGCAGCAATGCCCAGTCCGGCACGCATACCGTTTCCATCCTACCCTACCTGACCTTGGATACCGGCTATATCCGGGAGGCTGTCGACAAGTTAGGCAGACAGTACAGCACCACCCTTGCCCAAACCACTTATAAGGTCGAAGGAACACGCCCCAGCGCAAATCCTGACCCCGAAAAAGTGGATACCAACAAAACTTATCAGACCCTCTACATCAGCATGGGCACTGCAGAGTACGGTCTCAATACCAACCGGCTTTACGAACAGATCATGGATGCCTACAACATTGGTCTTTTCCAGGTGACCGGCGAATGCTCTGTTGTTGCTCCCAACGAATTGGATTGCGAGGCGCTGTATGCCGAGCTTTGCACCGATCCTGTGGATGCAACCATGGACCCCACCACTTATAAGGTCACTCCGGAAGTTTACGGCTACGGCATTGCGCTTAATGAGCTGAAAGAAAAGGTTGCCGCGGCAGCATACGGAGAAACACTTACCATTCCTCTGCGCTACATTGAGCCGGATGTTACCAGCAAGGTCATCTCCAAGGATCTGTTTAAGGATACCCTTGCCACATATCTGACAAACGCATCTGATAATGCAGACTGGAACGCCAATCTGGCACTGGCCTGCAAAGCGCTCAACGGCATGATTATCAAGTCCGGAGCAGAATTCTCCTTTAATTCTGCCATCGGCGCTCCCACCACCAACAAAGGATTCAAGAGTGTCAACATTTATATAGGCAAGAGCCTCACAAGCGTCGTGGGCGGCGGTCTGTCCCAAGTGGCCAGCACCCTTTACAACTGCGCACTGCAGGCAGATCTGCCGATCCTCGAAAGACACGCCCACGCCTATGCACCTACCTTCGTCAACGCTGGCGTCGATGCACAGGTGTACTACGGCAGCATGGATCTGCGTTTCAAGAACAACACAGAGCAGCCCATCCGCATTGAGGCTGCCATTGAAAACGGCATTTTGCAGATCTCTCTGATCGGTACTGATACCAAAACCTATACTGTGAATATCACCACCAAAGTGATTAATACCAAGAACCCCGGCAAGGAATACATCACACTGTCCGCCAGCAACGCCGGCGGTTATGAAAACGGCGATGTGCTCTCTAATGGTATCACCGGTTACACCGTTAAGACCTACAAATCCACTTACAACCAGTCCGGCAGAAAGCTCAGCGAAGAAGTGATCTCGGAAGTCTCTTACGCCAAGCGTAACACGCTTGTCGTTAAGATCGAAGAGCCGGAAAGTCCGGAAGTCACCGAGCCTTCCACCTAAGGAACTACAGAAACTTCACCCGAGCCGGAGAACACCCCATAACAATGAAAAGGCCTCGGAGCACAGACCCAACGG
>JAZUNW010000067.1:0-21596 GCA_045604325.1 Faecousia sp.
GTCAGACAATCGGTGAGATTTGGGGCTACCGCACTGGGGGGCTCTCCTATTCCGATCTTGAGGCATCTTTGTGGCCAGTTGACCAGACATATGTCAATACAGTGGTCAATATGGCACCAGGTAGCGACAACGGACTTCGTGGAGGAGATGTGAAGTTTCTTGATCTTGACGGAGACAATGTGATTTCCATCGGACAGAATACGGTTTATAATCCGGGCGATAGGACTATTATCGGTAATTCCCAGCCTCGCTGGCTTTATGGAATAAACCTGTGTTTGAATTATGCCGGCTTTGATGTGTCGCTGTTCCTTCAGGGGGTAGGCCACCAGGATTGGTATCCAAGCAGCAACGCCATGCTTTTTTGGGCCGCAACCTGCTGTACCGTCACGGCAAGGCCATTGAGATCCTGGAATCCTTTGAGCCCGGCTTCAAGATGATGGGCGGCTGGTGGCAGCAGCTCTTCGGTGAGTCCGAGGGCAAGGACGGCAAGGGCATTTTCCCCGTCAGCGCGGAATTTACCGCTGACCTGCACTCTCTGGGTCAGATGATCCAGCAGGGCGAGCGCAACATCTTTGAGACCATGGTCCGCTTCGACGCTCCCGAAAAGCTGATGACCATCGGCGGCGACGCCAAGAACCTGGACGGCCTGAACTACCTGGAAGGCAAGACTCTGGACTTCGTGGACGAGAAGGCATTCCTGGGCACTCTGGCAGCCCATGTGGACGGCGGCGTGCCGGTCATCACCATGGACATGGGCCAGCTGAACAACGAGAAGCTGGGCGAAATGTTCTACTTCTTCGAACTGTCCTGCGGCATTTCTGCCTATATGCTGGGTGTGAATCCCTTCAACCAGCCCGGCGTGGAGTTCTACAAGCGCAACATGTTCCAGCTGCTGGGCAAGCCCGGTTACGAAGCATAAAATAGGTGTTGCAAAAATAACAGAAAGCTGATAAAATTATCATACGGTAAACTTTACTGCAAAGCAAAGGAGGAATTTCCTATGATTCATGTGATTATGGGCCTGAAGGGCTCCGGCAAGACCAAGAAGCTCATCGACTCTATCAATTCGACCGTAGCCAGCGCCAGCGGCGATGTGGTTTGCATCGAGTATGGTAAGAAGCTGACTTATGATATTAACTACCGTGTCCGCCTGGTAGACTCCAAAGAGTATGGCATCAACAGCCTGGATATGCTCAAGGGTTTCCTGAGCGGCCTGCACGCCGGTAACTTCGATATTACCAATGTGTATATCGACAACCTGTATAAGACCATCGGCAACAGCCGTGCCGATGCAGAGGCATTCATTTTGTGGTGCGATGGGTTTGCAAAGGCAAACGATATGAACATCACCATTACTGTATCCGACGATCCCGCTGAGGCTCCCGCCTCCATCCGTCAGTATCTGTAAAGCCAAGCTTATCAGCGCCGCCGTGTACGCACGGCGGCGCATTTAAATGCAAAATGCAAAATGTACAATGCATAATGCATAATTAAGGCGCAGCTGAAAACCACTGATTTTAAATCATCGGCGGAGCCGATACCATCATTCTGCATTCTGCATTCTGAATTTTGCATTCTGCTTAGCCACGAAAAGGAGAAAGCTATGTACAACTCTACATTATGCTATGTGCTGCGGGGCGATGAGGTACTCATGCTGCACAGAGTGAAAAAGAAAAACGATGTGAATCAGGATAAGTGGATCGGCATCGGCGGCAAATTCGAGGCGGACGAGTCGCCCGACGAATGTCTGCTCCGGGAGGCTTACGAGGAGACCGGCCTGCGCCTGACCAACTGGCGGTGCCGGGGCATCGTTACTTTTCTGACCAACGGCCCCTGGGAAGGGGAGTATATGTACCTGTTCACCGCTGACGGCTTTGCGGGCGAGCTGAAAGAATGCGACGAAGGCGACCTACAGTGGGTCAGCCGGGATTTTTTGGATCAGCTGCCCAAGTGGGAGGGCGATCAGATATTCCTGGACCTGCTGTGGCAGGATGCGCCGTTTTTCCTGCTGAAGCTGCGCTACGATGGCGACAGATTGGTTGAGGCGGTACTCAACGGACAGAAGCTTCGGTAGTGAGAAAAACAACTGTTTTTCTATTGCAAACAAACAATTGTATGGTATAATATTCGCAATTACTGAAAAAGGAGAGAAAATATGATATTCGGCAAGCATATCAACCGGTACTACTGGCGTTTTCTGCCGCTGCTGCTGGTTGGTCTCTTTGCCCTGATCGTTGTGGATTATCTGCAGCTGGAGATCCCCGAGCTGTATCAGATGGTGATCAACGGCATCAACACCGGAACAGTGACCGTGGACGGTGTTGCGCACACCTTTGACCTTGCCTTCCTGGGAAGCAAGGTCTGCATGCCTATGCTGGTGATCATTCTGCTGATCGTGGCAGGCCGGTTCCTGTGGCGTGTGTGCTTCTTCGGCGCCGGTATCCGTGCAGAGAACGACCTGCGTAACCGCATGTTCAATCACAGCAAGGACCTGAGTCAGGAGTTTTACCACAAGAATAATGTGGGCAACCTGATGAGCCTGTACACCAACGATCTGGACACCTTCCAGGAGTGCTTCTCCTGGGGCATTATGGAATTCTTTGACGCCGCCTTCCTGGGCACTTTGGCCATTTTGAAGATGTGGCGCATGGATCCCATGCTCACAGCCTTTGCCATGGTCCCCATGGTTCTGCTGCTGGCAGCCAGCATTCTGCTGGGCGGCTACATGAGCAAAAAGTGGGAAGCCCGTCAGGAGGCGTTCTCCAACCTTTCCGATTTCTCTCAGGAGAGCTTCTCCGGTATTGCAGTCATCAAGGCCTTCGTGAAAGAGGGCAAGGAGCTGTGGGCCTTCCAGAAGCTGAACCGGGAAAATGAAAAGGCCAATATTGACTTCACCAAGACCTCGGTCATGTTCCGCATCCTGGTCACGGCTTTTGTGGAGAGCGTCATGTGCATCATCCTGGGCTACGGCGGCTGGCTGGTCTACAAGGGCAGCTTCAATGCCGGTCAGCTCATGGAGTTCATCGGTTACTTCAATGCGGTGATCTGGCCCATTATGGCTGTGGCCGATATGATCGATATGACCAGCCGTGGCAGAGCATCCGTGCGGCGCATCAGCGAGCTGCTGAACGCCAAGCAGGATGTGGTGGACAGAAAGGGCGTGGAGAGAATGCCCGAGATCCGGGGCGACATCGAGTTCCGGGATCTGACCTTCCGCTACCCCGACGGTGAGATCGACGCACTGCAGAATGTGTCCTTCACCATCCGTGCCGGCGAGAATATCGGGCTGGTTGGCCGTACCGGCACCGGCAAGACCACCTTGGTGGATCTGATCCTGCGTACTTATAATGTGCCCGACGGCACATTGTTCATTGACGGCCGGGATGTGAATACCGTGGCCATCGCTGATGTGCGTGCGGCCTGTGCCTATGTGCCCCAGGATAATTTCCTGTTCTCCGATACCATTGCCAACAACATTGGCTTCGCCATCGAAGATAAGCGCATGGACAGCATCGTCCACGCAGCCGTGCTGGCAGATGTGGATGGCAACATCCGGGAGTTCTCCAAGGGCTATGATACCATTTTGGGCGAGCGTGGCGTTACCGTCTCCGGCGGCCAGAAGCAGCGCATCTCTATCGCCCGTGCCCTTCTGAAGGATGCGCCTATTCTGATCCTGGATGACTCCGTGTCGGCGGTGGATACCAAGACCGAGAAGACCATCCTGCAGAATCTGCGGGATACCCGTGCCGGCAAGACCACCATCCTGATCGCTCACCGCATTTCCACCATTGAGCAGATGGACAAGGTGCTCTTCATCGAGGACGGTGCGGTCATGGGCTTCGACACCCACGACAACCTGTACGCAACCAATCCTTCTTACCAGAAGATGGTGGACCTGCAGAAGCTGGAGGAGGAAGGAGGTGCCCACAATGGCTGATTATTTGCCCGTATTGCTGGTGGGCGCCGTCATCGGTGTGTTTACGCTGGCTTTCCTGATCGCCTATGCCCGCCTGCGCAAGAACACAAGCGCAGAGGATAACCGGCGCACCATGCCCGACAAGGTGATCGTCAAGCGCCTGCTGAATTACGCCAAGCCCTACTGGAAGCAGTTTGTACTGGTGCTGGCGATCATGGTGCTTTCCATCGTCTACGATCTGATTTCCCCCACGCTCATCGGCGGCATGGAAGAGCTGATCAAGGCGGAGTTCCAGTACAAGGACCTGCTGATCAAGGTGATCCTGTACGCAAGCATCCTGGTGCTTTCCATGGTGTGTATGTACATTCAGACCGTGATTTTGCAGAAGGTGGGTCAGAAGATCCTGTCCGACCTGCGTCTGAGTGTGTTTGAGCACATCGAAACACTCTCCCATGAGCAGCTGAACAACATCCCCGTGGGCAAGCTGGTGACCCGTGTCACCAACGATACCAACGGCATCTCCATGATGTTCACCAATGTGCTGGTCACGCTGGTGAAGAATGTGATGGTCATCTTCGGCGTCCTGGGCGCCATGCTCATCAACAATGTCTATATGACCCTGGTGACGCTGTGCTTCGTGCCCTTCGTGGCGCTGTTCACCTACATTTTCCAGAAATTCTCCCGCAAGGCCCATCGGGCCGTCACAGATTCCCGCACGGAGCTGAACACCTTCCTGTCGGAAAACCTTTCCGGCATCAAGATCACCCAGATCTTCAACCGGGAGCAGGAGAAGATGGGTGCCTTTGTAGAGCACAGCCGCAATCTGCGCAAGGCCAAGCAGCAGAGAATGTTTGTGTTTGGCGTGTTCCGCCCCATGGTGTACATGCTCCACATCAGCACGGTGCTGTGCCTGTTCTACTTCGGCGGCAAGGCTGCTCTGAGCGGAGAGACCGTGCTGGGCCAGGTGGTTTCCAGCGGTACCGTGGTGACCTTCTACCTGTACGCATCCCGGTTCTTCAACCCCATCCAGTCCCTTTCCGAGCATTTTGATACCCTGCAGTCCGCCTTTGCTTCCGCCGAAAAGATCTTCCTGATTATGGATATGAAGCCCGAGGTGGTGGATGATCCCGAGGCTGTGGAACTGGAAAACATCCGGGGCGAGATCGAATTTAAGGATGTGTGGTTCGCCTACAAGCCCGACGAATGGGTCTTAAAGGGCGTGTCCTTCCATGTGATGCCCGGTCAGACTGTGGCGTTTGTGGGCTCTACCGGCTCCGGCAAGACCACGATCCTGTCGCTGATCTGCCGCAACTATGACATCCAAAAGGGTCAGATCCTCATCGACGGCATTGACATCAGGAAGATCAAGATCTCGTCTCTGCGCCGTCATTTCGGTCAGATGCTGCAGGATGTGTTCCTGTTCTCCGGCACGATCCGCAGCAACATTCTGCTGCGTAAGGACGATGTGTCCGACGAGGAGGTCTGGGAGGCCTGCCGCTATGTGAATGCGGACTCCTTCATCAGCAAGCTGGAAAACGGCCTGGACGATGTGGTCCGGGAGCGCGGCAACAACTTCTCTGCCGGTCAGCGGCAGCTGCTCAGCTTCGCCCGCACCATTGTCCACAAGCCCTCGGTGATGATCCTGGACGAGGCCACCGCCAACATCGACACGGAGACCGAGCTTCTGATCCAGGACTCCCTGGAGCGCATGAAGACCATCGGTACCATGCTGATCGTGGCACACCGCCTGTCCACCATCCAGCATTCCGATAAGATCATTCTGCTGTCCCACGGCCAGATCATTGAGGAAGGCACCCACCAGGAGCTGCTGGCTCTGAAGGGAAGATACCATCATCTTTATACCCTCCAGTACCGTAAGCAGCAGCTGCAAAGCTAAAAAATTCCCGCCAGCCCCTTGGGGTTGGCGGGATCGTTTTTCGGGTCAGTTTTCGCCCAGCATGATCTGCAGGATCTCCACATCGGTGGCATGCATGCCCTCACGGCCCATGCGGCCCACGCTTTCAATGGTATCCTCCACGCTGCCCATGACCAGACCCTCGCCGGGCTGGAAGGCCAGGCCCCGGGCGCTGAGCTCGTAGGCGGTCAGGGCGCAGTCCACGGCGGTGGCGATCTTGGCGGCACAGGAGGATTTGGCGCCGTCGCACACCATGCCGCCCACGGTGGCGATGGTGTTGGTGACCGTGTCGGCCACCCGGCGGTAGATCTCTTCGTGGGTCAGGTCTTCGCCCAGCAGGTAGGAAAGGGCGGCACCGGAGCCGCAGGCGGCGCTGACCGCGCCGCAGTAGGCGCTCAGGCTGCCGATGTACTGCTTTTGTTGGATGGCGATCAGATTGCTCACTGCCAGCGCTTTCAGCATACGGGAGCGATCAATGCCGTAAATATCGGCGTAGACCTTGATGGGCAGGCTGACGGTCAGACCCTGGTTGCCGCTGCCGGAGTTGATGACCACCGGCATGGCACAGCCGTTCATACGGGCATCGCTGCCTGCGGCGGCGTAAGCCTTGGCGATGGTGCGCACGGTGTCTTTGTTGTGCTCCTTCACAGTGGAAAGCAGGGTCTTGCCCACCTGGGCGCCGTAATGCTTTTCCAGGCCCTCCTTGGCGATGGCCAGATTGCACTGGAGCTGATAGCGCAGCAGCTCTTCAATTTCCGGATCGTCCAGGCTGTCGCCGTAGGCGATGATGTCGGCGATGTTCAGCAGGGCCTTATCCGGGTCTTCCTTCACGGGGATCTCGGCGCAGGAGCTTTCCTGCTGGAAGAGGATCTCACCGTTGCGCTCGATGCGGGTGATATTCTTGTGGTAGTTGCGGATCTCTACCACCGCTTCTTCTTTCCCGGCGGTCAGCCGGATCAGAATGTAGAGATTCTCCACACCCTGCACCAGCGAGCAGCTGCAGAAGCCCCGCTCCAAAAGACCCTTGGCGGCTGCAATGTGGGCCTCGGTCACAGATTCCAGCACTTCCAGGTCCCGGTCGGCGTTGCCGCCCAGGATGCCT
Organism: Faecousia sp.; assembly: GCA_045604325.1. Lineage (GTDB taxonomy): Bacteria > Bacillota > Clostridia > Oscillospirales > Oscillospiraceae > Faecousia. The sequence continues at coordinate 6,934 of JAZUNW010000067.1, forward strand.
AAGGTAGCGGCCACATCAATGCCCTTGAGGCCGCCGGAATTGGGCACGGTCACGCCCATCACATTCTTCACAATATTGCCGCTGCAGGCCACCTTGCAGCTCTGGGGCGTGGTGCCCAGCACTTGCCGGCACTTGGCGGCGGCATAGGCAATGGCGATGGGCTCTGTGCAGCCCATGGCTGCCACCAGTTCCTTTTTCAGGATACGGCTGTAAGCGTCCATAATACTCTTATTCATGCGGGAAACCTGCCTTTTTCATCCGTTTTCTTCATTATACAGTCTTTTTAGGCAAAAAACAATAGACAAATTCCTGCACATTGGGTATAATGGAGAAAACAAAAAAAGGAGCGGCAGCATGGCCCTGAAAGATTTATTCCAGAAAAAAGAAAAAGAGCAGCGCCCGGTGAATCCCAACACCCTGCTGGGTGTGCGGGTACTGGCAGTGGGTTACCTGGTTTACTGCTTGTGGTCCATCATAAAGATGTACATCGAGGGCGGCGAGGAAGCACCCAGCCTGTGGCTGCTGATTTTGGCCATCGTGGTGCTGGGCGGCGGCGCAGTCTTTATCGCCGTGGTGACGGTCAAGAAGCTCCTGGAGATGAAGAAGGAAGAATCTGCCCGCCTGGACGAAGAAGACGCCCTGCTGGCCGCACAGGCTGCGGAAGCTGAAGAAGCAGACGAAGAAGAGGAAGAGTACGAGGAAGAGCCTGAAGAAGAATAACAAAAAGCCGGGAATACTCCCGGCTTTTTTGCATCCTGCGCCGCAAAAAAGAATTGAAATCAATATCAGTCCATAGTATAATAATGAAAACCAAAACAGGAGGAGATCGCTATGCGCAAGCCTTTTGGTGTCCTGCCGGATGGACAGCAGGCCACGTTGTACACCATTTCCCGGGGGAATATGACCGCCCGGATCACCGATTACGGCGCTACCTTGGTGTCCCTGATCGTACCCGATCCCAAGGGGAACCTGGCTGATGTGGTGCTGGGCTTTGACGATTGCAACGGCTACCGCACCGGCGACGGCTATCTGGGCGCCACCGTGGGCAGAAATGCCAACCGGGTGGGCGGCGCAGCATTCCCGCTGAACGGCAAGCAGGTGCAGCTGGAGCGCAACGACAACGGCAACAACCTGCACAGCGGCTCGGATTGCTATGCCTTCCGCCTGTGGAAGCTGGAAAAGCAGGAAGCATCCTCCATCGTCTTCAGCTTGTACAGCCCTAACGGCGACCAGGGTTTCCCCGGCAATGCACAGATCTTTGTGCGGTATTCTTTGGAGCCCGGCGGCGTGCTGCATATCGTGTATGATGCGGTCAGCGACCTGGACACGGTGTTCAACCTGACCAATCACACCTATTTCAATCTGGCAGGCCACGACAAGCCGGAGCTTGCCATGAACCAGGTCCTTTCCATGCCCGCCCGTTTCTTCAATGCCGACGATGCGGAAAATATCCCCACCGGCGAGCTGCGCAGCGTGGAAGGAACACCCATGGATTTCCGCAAGCCCAAGCCCATTGGCAGAGATATTGATGCGCCTTACGACGCACTGCATCTGCAGTTCGGTTATGACCACAATTTCGAGGTCTTTACCGACCCCTGCGCCATTTTGTCTGACCCGGTGTCCGGCCGTACCATGGCGGTGTCCACCGATTGCCCGGGCGTGCAGTTCTACTCCGGCAATTTCCTGCCCGGCGATGTGGGCAAGGACGGCGTAGTTTATAGCCGCCGTGGCGGCATCGCTCTGGAGACCCAGTACTATCCCCACTCGGTCAACCATCCCCTATGGCCCCAGCCCTTCGTAAAGGCGGGCGTGCCCTACCACAGCGAAACCAAGTATATCTTTAAATAAGTAAAAGCGGAGCGAAGGGCTGAGGCCATTCGCTCCACTTTTCTTATTGCACACCCTGCTCTTTGGCGCATAAACTGTCTTATAAGCGATGACGCTTAGTATGGAACAGGAGGTATCACCATGAGTGAGAATTGCCAGGGCAGCGTGCGCTGCAACTGCGACGATCTGCGCGAGGCGCTTTCCATTCACACCCGAAAAATCACCGACAGCTGCCGGGATAAGGATTGCATCGAGGATTTGCGGGTCTACTTAACCACAGGCTCTCAGGCGGTGCTGGATACCTGCGCCGGGGTCAAGGTCCGCTGTGCGGACCTGCTGTACACCTATATTGATGTGGAGCCGGTAGCCTTTGACCGCCATCACTACTGTATTGATGTTACATTCTACTACCGCATTTTGGCGGATGCCACCGTGGGCACATCCCGACCTGTGACCTTGTACGGTTTGGCCGTGTTCTCCAAGCGGGCCGTACTGTGCGGCGAGGACAGCCGTGCCCATATTTTCACCAGCGATACGGTCGTGGGCGGTGCAGACGGCATCTCCCGCCGCAGCGCCAACCGACCCACTGCTGTGGTGGAGGTCACTGCCTACAATTAGTAATGTATAAAACCAACCCATATCCGATATAAACCTTGATATCCTTTTAAAACGATTTGACGATTAGGTAACATAAAAACGCACGAAAACCTTGAATGACTCATATAAATGTAGTACAATATAATAAACGTTCTAAGGAAGTGGGGTACAAATGAATTGTAGGACGAAAGAACGCCGGCTACAAATTGTTCGAGAATATTCATTGGTCCCTGTAGCGCACATCCAACTGCTTGCAGGACAAACTAAGCATAGTGATGCTGGGCAGACTATTGAGAATGACTACTACATTTTTGAGGTAATGCAAGAAGGAACCGATTTCAAAGATATTATCCAATGCGGCAGAACGGTAGGAAAAGAATTCTTAATCCTGCTTAATCAATCGGATATACCACTGTTCAATCCATTACGCTGTACTTCTACGAACGGTAGATCGGGAGGTAAAAGCGTTAAAGTCCGAAAGCCAGTGAATCCTGTTGCAGAACAACTGCATAATGCAATTATGTGGGTCATTACAATTATTGATGCCAAACCCGGTACCCCTATCTTTGATAACGAAGCGGCCATACGTAAATATAAGTATATAGAACCATATTGTTCAAGAATCCGGGCAGTTAACACAATTATTAAAAACTCTATGGGTGGCAAAACGCTAACAGAAAAAATCGACGAATTGAGATTTAACAATGATTTTAAAGATGATATGTGTTGTTTTGATCTTTTGATTGAAAAACTAAACACTGAAACAGATGAATATGGAAATTTAAGGGGAACAAAATCTTATTTCTAATGCTTATCCCATGCTTTGCTTTCCAAGATGGGATCACCAGAAATCCCCTTTAGTTGTAATTCACGGGGATTAGAAAACGGTGTGGGTTGTTTTTTGATTTCTGCCTTATCCGCAAAATATTCAGTCTATTCGGTTAAAAGTGCATATATTGTTTGACTTTTTGTTGCAGATATGGTAGAATAATCAAGCTCCTTTTGCCCTGCGGACACTGTGTTTATAGTGTCTGCTATTTGCCTCTTAATTAGTAGTTATAGAGAGATGGAAAGGTAATGGTTATGAATAATCTGAATTTCGATGAACGTGCAATATTGACTGCATACAAACGATTCTATGGCGAATGCTATCCCGCCGCAGATCCGAACAAGACGGAGGCGCACATACGTGCACAGAAAATGAGTTTCCTCTTGAGTGTATCAGGTGTCAATATAGGAGAGTTTGGGTATTCATGGAATTTCCACGGACCATACTCTGCAGGGTTACAGTCTAAGCTTCGTGCTTTGGATTTTCACGCTAATCTGGTACAGGAGTTTTATGAAAATAATAAAAATGACACATTACTGTTTTCAGATGGCGACAGTCCAGTTGCTCTGTTTTCAGAACAGCAGAAAACAAAAATCGATGATTTATCTCGGAGCTTAAAAATTAAAGAGGGGCAAAACAACAAAAATGACTGGCCTGAATTATTAGGATCACTCGCCTTCTTGGCACAATCGGTATATCCTGGTACAGATTTTGAAACGATTAATACGCAACTTAAGCAAGTAAAAAGCAAGTTTTCTAACGACCAAGTGAACTTAAATGCTTGGAACACATTACGAACAGCAGGAATAATATAAGTGATCCTACCGCATCATTTTTATCACAACGGAGATATAAGATGGCCGAAGAGAAAGAAAATGTTTACAAGATAGCAAATAGAGGGTATGCACTGACAATCGCTGATCACATTCTAGATAGCCAATATGGGCAGATCGGGTTAACAGAAGTAGAAAAAAAGATTGAACGGCTCCCAATATTTAAACGTCTGCATAATGTATCACAGCTTGGTTTGGTCAATTGGATTTTTCCGTGTGCTCTTCATACCAGATATACGCACTCATTAGGTGTTATGCATGTTGCAGGCCAGATGGCTCAGCATATCAACGCAAATGTCAAGAGCGCTTTTTTTGATGAGAGTGATATTCAAATTGTGCGTTTGGCCGGTATGTTACATGATATAGGGCACTACCCAATGTCACATAACATTGAACAAGCATACAAGACTATGAGTGGAACAGACTTAAAGCGGCTGGATAATGAAGAAACAGGAAACCACTTGGATGTGTATGTAAACTGTCCGGATTATTTGAATCCCTATAAAATAAAGACAGGTACGAACTCCCACCGAGAAGAGAATGCAGAAAAAGAAGAAAAAGCACAAAGCGAAGAAAAATTTTTTCAAAACCATGCGGGTTCAAAAGGTTTTCATCACGAAGCCATTGGATATGAAATTATAACACATAATGCTGGTATCCAAGCTGCAATAAGAGACAATTTTGTGCTTTGGGACGACACTGAGGCTAACTGCAAAGTGCTTAATCCCAAATTTGCACCGGCTGATAAAACTGAAGTTACTGAAACTGAAGTTAACAGAATAGTTGAGCTTCTGCTCGAAGCAATTGGGCACATGGTTATTGGCAACTATTCATATAATAACGATACCCAGTACCCCTGGATTGAAAAATACTCTGCAATGATTCAGTTGATTCACTCAGATTTAGACGCGGATAATCTTGATTACTTACTTAGGGACGCCTCCTTTTCAGGAACCAGCTATGGATTAATGGACATGGGGCAGTTGATGAACAGCTTGACCGTTTGTTCTATTCAAATGGAAGATCAGCAATCCTCCAAATATATTATAGGCGTAAAAAAGAAGGGTGTTGGAAGTGTTGATCAGTTTTTGACCAACAAGTATCTTGCTTATAGTCAAATGACTATGAGTAAGTATGTCTCTGTTTTAGAAGCAATGCTATTGCACTTAGCCAAAGCTTGGTTAAGAAAGGAACGAGATTACAATTGCGAAAATCTACTCGAGATAGTATCCAAGTCAGAGACAAACGAGAAATACCTGGCATTTACAGATGCGTATATCATACGAAAGATATACGAACTAGAGGGTGTGGGCGGAATGCTTCCGCTCTTGGAAAAAATTGTATCTCGCTTGAAAAATTATAGTGCTTTTGATTTAGCGGACACATCCTCTAACGAAATGATTTGCACAGGCTTTACTAAAGAAGACATCTTCAAAGAAATGGACAACAGTGAGGTTTTTCAGAAATTTGCTGCGCTGTGTTCTGAAATTGGAGAAGTTAATGGTGCAAGCTTGCGAGAAGGCGATAAGGAATCTAAACTGTTCGCCTTTAGATTTGAGCAGTATCAAATCACTAAGCAAATCCCGTTGAACAACTTCCTTTGCATGTTTGATCTTACAGATATGTCTCCAGATCGAAGATTCCAGCTTCACTATTATCGTTTAGCTAACGGGATTCCAGTATTGGATTCTCAGGAACAATATGTATATGCTGAAGATGAAAATTATTTACCTAAACAGAAGACTATTCCACCACTGGTTGTCGACTGTACACAAGCGGCATTGGCGAGAGTTTCTGGGATGAGATTTGTTGCACTACGTGAGTACCAAGTTGCAATGTATAGTTAACACAATACAAAAGACCAATTCGACAAAGATAGGCCATACTACAATTTTGTAGTATGGCCTGTTGCTTTATCTCCTGCTCCAATGCATCTAACTCTGGGGTGGAGGAGAATTCTCCTAGAGTGATTTTAAAACCGTCGCAGAGTTTTTTAATCGTGACGGTGCCGGGGGATATCTCTCTGTCGAGAATACGCTTACCGGTTGATCGCGAAGTGGCGGAAAACTGCCGATCTCCATGTGGCAGACTACACTTCTTGCAAGGCTCGCAGCCTATAATTGGAGGATATAATACTCCTCTTATGTGTTAATGATTTGTAGATATCCAATCTCGTTTTGCTGCAGCCAAAGCTGCAATAGCTCCTACAATCCAAACACCAAAGATTATAACGCTGCCAGCATCGAGCAGAAGAATATTCCCATCTGCGAGGAAACTAACCGGTGTGACAAATTTTAGGCCATGGACACCAAACCGATACGCGGCTGCAGGAATTAGCAAAAACACAAGGTTAATCAGGAAGGCTTTTTCAAATCCACGGACTTTCTCTCCAACAAACACACATAGGTTCATTGGGAGCAGCAGTGTGACCCCCTTGATTATGCAAAGAACTGACAAATAGGATCTAACTGTACCAGGGAAGCTTCGGAGCATGCTAATGCTTCCGCATGGAGCATTCAATATTGTTTCTCCCAGCATTTTGGATGCGGTGCGCCATTCCTGCACAAATACCATCAGCCAAACCAGTACCGTTACGCCAACAGCAACGCCATATTTTGCCCAGAATAGCCTTTTCCGACCTCTTAGTGTGGAATGAAGCATTCTCCTTAGGTCAGCATTCTGTTCGGGCGCAAAGAGGGAGGACAGGCCGGCGCATAATATAAGCAAGGCTATCAATGCGGTGTTTCGCTGCGTGTACCAGCTTTCGCTTCCGTAGATATTTAAAAACATCGTGTCATCGACCAACCATGCGCCTTCCGACATATCAGCAACGGTCTGCTCCAAACGGTTCAGTGCTGCTTCAAATTCTGCTCGGTTTATCTCCAAACCTTCCAGCGCTGCCTTTGCCTGGGCTATGTAATCATGGGTACTTTGCGTAACCGGCCCTTGAACCTGGGCCACATATTGGCGGTAAAGCGAGTCTTCAATCCGGTTATAAGCACCGCTGTTTAACGGAAGATCGCGGCTGATCAGCAAGCCCAGAACCAAAATAATCCCGCCGGCAGTCATGAACAACTGCTTATACCACTCAAAGCCAACCATACCCAATTTGCGGAGAACAGGATCCTTTACTCGATTCCAAAGATTTACCCACTTGCCCAACAGATCCCTGTTTCCAAAAGGATATCGTTTCGGCATCAGGACTACAATAACGGTTGTTAGAACAATCGTCCCAATCAACAGAAGGCCCAAGAGCATTGTGCTTTTTCCAACGGGATAGGAAAAGAAATTGAGATTCACATACTCTGTGTAAATCATAGAGGTAAATACATAAGAAAAAACATTCACATAGCGCAGAGAACTCAAAACAGACTGAGCAGGAATCGTGGTATAGAGGAAATACTCTACCGCCAGAGCCGCTGCTGTTACCATCCAGCAGAGCTGCACCTGTTCCAAAAAGCTCAGTGCAAACCAAATCAACACTCCAAGGAAAAATCCGCATGCTGTTTTCAGGAAGAAAGACTGCACCAGAAATTCTCCAATGGTCAGCTGCGCAGTACACTTTTGAAATGCCGCAAGTGATTGTACCGGGCGGGAGAGATCACTCCATCCGCCCTCCGCAACCAGCGATACCACTAGCGGGAGGTAGTACAGAAGAAATGTCATTCCGGCACTGTAGAACAGCAGGATCAGCAACCGGGTACCTTGCAGCTTTCCCTGACCGGCAGGACAGGAACGAACGATAGCGGCAAGGCCCTTTTTCCGTTCCTCCAAGAAGGACATTACCAGCAGTAGTATCGCTGCCAGGAAGCCCCAATCCGCCCAGGAAAACGCCAGCCAGTTCTGCATGGCAAGATCATCCCCCAAACGGACTCCGTCTCCTGAAAGATCCGCAAAATCCTTTGCCGTTTTGATAATGTTTCGGTAAGTAAAGGAATTGTGATCTGTTCCGAAAATACTGGAATGCTGCATTTTATACGCCTGCTCCTGTACCCGTTCCAGATAATCCGGATAATCCAGAAGATACTCCACCTGTGCCTGCAAGCGCATTTCATTTTCAGACATTTCGTATTGCTCAGACAGTGCAGCCAAAATTTCTTCCGGATCGTGGTCACGCCACTTCTCCACCAAGGCCCGGTACTCTTGCGGGTCTGCCAGCATTGCATCCATGGTCTTTTGATAGAAAAAGAGTGCAAAACAAACCAGTGGGATGCAGAACATCAGCACGATCCGCTTTCGGTCTGATACGATTCGCTTCCACTCATTCATGGTCATCCTCCCCCAGATAATAGAGGTATACATCCTCCAGACTGGGTGCGTGAAGCACAGGGATCCAGTCTGACGGGAGGGAATAGATCAACTCTGTTGCTGTTCCCGAACGCAGCAGCTGGCCTTGCTTCAGCAACAGAATATCCTTGGCAATGGCTTCAATATCGCTGACAATATGTGTTGCCAGCAGCACGATCCGGTCCTGTGCAAGGCGATAAATATGATCTCTCAGCCGAGCGCGCTCCCGGGGATCCAGACCGGCAGTAGGCTCATCCAGAATCAGCACCCTGGGATCCCCCAACAGAGCCTGGGCCAGCATGACCCGCTGCTTCATACCCCCGGAGAAGCTGCCTACCTTTTTATGCCGAATATCCGATAGATTGGTCATTTCCAGAACACGGTCAACTTCCCCGGAAACTGCTTTTCTGGGGATCTCTTTCAACCGGGCCATGTACACGAGGAAGCTCTCCGCGGTCATACCTTCGTAAAGCCCCTGCTGCTGGGTCATATAACCCAAGATCCGGCGATAGTTAATGCCAAGCTTTACGATATCCTCACCGTCGAGAGTAATGGAGCCGCCATCCCTGCGAAGGTTGTCGGTGATCAGATTCATCATGGTGCTTTTTCCTGCGCCGTTAGCACCGAGAATGCCGTAGATTCCCGGCTCAAAAGTGTAGGAGAAACAGTTCAGCGCCACTTTATCTCCGTATTTCTTTGTGACTTCCGTTAACCGCAGTTCCATAGGCAAATCCTTTCGTTATTTCACACTGCTCCAGAGAATCGTTGCCTTCATATTATCTTTCAGATCCAGTAATACGGTATAGTCCAACATTTCCATGCCGGTAACTTCCATGAGGCTTACAATTATCTTTTCTGTATCCCCACCCACAACCGCAAAATTATAGGTATTAGGATCCTTATCCAGTCCGGATATTTCACTCGGAAACAGTTTCCCGTTGTAAACGGTTTCACCTGCCAGATTCCGAATATCAATCCACCGGATATTTTCTTCATGAGATTGGCATATTGCAATCCCGTCCATTACGGCAGGCATCGAGATTTTGCTTGCTGACCAGGATGCAATTTCTTTTCTCGTATTATTTTCCAACTTCCAAAGATACGCATCTGTTTCCGTCATTGTTGGCAAATAGATTTCATTATCCTCTGTTACCCAAACAGAACCAATTCTTTCAGTTATGCCACTTTCCTGATATATGACCTCTGATGTACTCTTCTGTATATCAAATTTTGTAACCGTCAAATTGGATGATACGGCATCCTCGAAAGTAACTAATGAAAGGTAAATATTACCTCCTACAAACCTATATGTTTCCGTTACACTACTAGTGAAGATTTCATCATACAATGTCATAAAGGCTTCATCACCAGACAAGCTTTTAGACAACAAAGATACCCGGTAGCCGCTCTGCGTACCGTCTACCACACTGGCGCGACCCAATATGTACAGATTTCCCTGATGCACCACATATCTCTGGGGTTGGTAAGGATAGATTACATCATTGAAGCTGATTTGCATAATTTTTTCACGGTTTTTACCGGACAAATCACTTTCCCAAAGGTATTTGTCACTGGAATCAGCATCCTCGGCGATCCAATAAATACTTCCATCGCAATACGAAAGATTCGCACCTTTTTGTATATATGCACCACATTCATCACTATCATGGGCACAAGCAGGATCTGCGCAGAGTACACCACTGATCCCATTGGCTTTATCATAATATTGAAGGTAGTTTCCTAAAAGATTTGTGCCGCAGAAAAATCCGTCTGTTTCCTGGAAACTGGTAGCATCTGCTATGAGGTATTTATTTTGAGCATTATATTGGGCCGGCAACAAGGCGGGATCATCACCCCCTGTAGTAACAGTTGGTACACTATTTTGGCACCCGGTAAATAGCAGCACAAAGGCAACAATGCTTGCAATAAGCGCTTTTTTCATATAAATCCTCCTGTAATATTTCCCTGTGCGTCAGCTTTTTCTTCCATAGCTAACGCGCAGGGAGGTACCTAGTACCTCCCTGCCTTCATAAAAAATGTCCATTTTCAACGCAATAAATTAGGCTATCACTATCCATCTCAACTGCGCTAAACGAATTATCGATTACTTTCAATCGGCATTCAGGACATAACTTCCCAAATCAGTACCATTGAACTCAAAGGAGCTGTAAGTAAAACCAATCGTTCTGCCTGCAATATAGGTAGCCGACGCATTCACATTACCGTCAGTGGTCGCTGCTCCAATATAGTCGCCGTTAGTGTCATACGCTAAAACGAAGATCGTAGACTCACAGTCAACGCCAGGAATAATTTGATGCATGGGAAGCGCCGTCGCTCTAAGAGTAGAGGTTCCCTTGCTTCCATCAATGCTGCCAGTACCAACACACTGATAACCATCAGCCTTCTGGCTAAAGAAAGTCGTAGAGGTTGCTGCAGACGCAACCACTGCCATACTTACCACCAGGACCAGACAAACCAAAATAGCCAAAATTCTTCTGCTTTTCATAACAATGCTCCTTTCAGTTACTACAAAAAATTTCTCTTACAGAAAACGCCTTCAGTATTGACTCGGCGATTTTCCCCTTTCATAAGCGCCAGAGTAAACTCTAACTTCTGGATCCGCATATAGCCCAGCGAACCAATGAAATTCCACCTAATAGTTTACAAATCCGGATATTTGTACCTCACTACTGGAATTATTTCTAAACTGCACTGTATACAGTCCTGTCTGACTAACCGTTATGGTCTGATCAATGCTGCCGCCAATCACATTAAAGTAATAAAACTTGCCATCTGGCGCAATAAAGCCAACATCTAAACTTGCCGAAAATGGTGCATAGGACGCTTTGAATGTGATTGTTTCTCCGACCATCAACGAAAAGCTAGTGTTTGCTCGGACCTTTGAATTCGCTGGGATGCTTATGTTGAACGAATTTGTTGCCAGAGGGGTTACAATATTGCTTTCCTCAGTCTGGGGTATTGCTTCAGCTGCTCTTGCCGGCATAACAATGGTTCCGATCAAAAGACAGCACGCCAATGCCAGACATGCGATCCTTTTCATCTGCATCTTTTCCCCCCTTTCAGTACGGTGTCACTCGAAGGAGAATGTCTCTACGCTACCATCATCTTCTTCAGCAGGCATATTCTCCATCGGCAAATTTGTTTTTTCCTCGCTCTCATGAAACTTTACAACACTGGCCACTATCGCCACGGCCAGTGCCAAGAGAATCAATACACAGGCAAAAATGATCTTGCTCTTCTTATTACTTCTGTGGTTACTCAGTGTTTCCTGCGGCGAATCCGACAAATCGGAACTCTGAGGAACACTTGCAGTTTCACCTTTCAATATATCGTCTACGGAAACTTCGTATAAAACACTTAAGGTTTTTAAATTATCAGTGCTTGGAACTGCTGCGCCAACTTCCCATCTAGAAATCGCCTGGCGAGATACATTTAACTTCTCTGCCAGATCCATTTGGGTCAGGCCGTGTTGCTTTCTAAGGGTGACAAGGTTTGTTGCTAAACTCATTTTATGTACGCCTCCATTTTTGCTCAAAACCTCATAAATGTAAACCATGCGCGGTTTACATTTAGGCAATCTGTGATTGCTTTTCAGTTTTTCGAAGAAATTCATTTAATTCAGGTCGCGAGATTCACAGTGTAGACAGCAAATCTTACTGATATTATACATACTTCTCGAAATTTGTCAAAACGCTGCACGATGTACATATCAAACAAATATGGCTTTTATAAGCGTGAAATCAAATAAGTTAATTGAATTTTTACATTTGCCATCTTGTGAAACAAATCAATGTATGATAAACTATAAATAACAAAGATTGCACAGGTTTTGATCCTCCGTGGGTAATGCGGGAATCAAGGTGCTGTGAGCGTTTCTCTTTGTTCCCGATATGTCTACCTGCACAAATCGTCGGTCAGTTTGCGTTAGGATCCATAGGCGTATTGGATGAAAGTTTCTCGTGCTTTTTAGAAGTACTTAGTTTCAGATTGTACGTTGACCGTTAATTATTTCTGGGTGCGTCAAAGGATTACCCCCTCGTTGGCGGCCATAAAGTTTCGATGTTTTGCGCAAGCAATCAAAAGTGTCCGTTTATTATTTCTTTGTCTCCTACCCACTATGGGATAGCTATGCATATTAGAGTAGAAGCAACTTAACTGACCACCGAGAAAGCTTGTGTCAAATCATAATTACTACTACAGTATCTTAGTTTTGCGTTGGCAAAACACAGTCTCCAAGTTTCACAACGGTATTTTTGCGCCCATTTGAGCAGAAATATATGCCCGCTGAGGATGCTTGCAGACACACGTTTGAGTACATGATCATTAGTTTTGCGTTGGCAAAACATAGGTTGCAAGTTTCATATACGGTATTGCTATGCCCACAGGGTATCATAAGCACCGTAACAATATTACCCCGCCGATGATGCAAAAACATCATAGCAGTAAGAGTACAGCCATTCTTGACTGTACTCTTTTTGTATCTAAATGACCGCTGATTACAGCACAATGTTAACATTGCGCTGTACAGAAAAAAGGCACGGATCAACCGTGCCAATGACAGCTATGCGTGATGGGCTTTGCGCGTCGGAGGTGGACAATTTATTTGTTCACTATACCGATATTCTTCCAAAGGGGGTGGTTGTTATGGTAGCTAACCTTATGCTCAAGAGATACCATTTCATCCGTATACAAACCACACAGACCACCTCCGGCCCGCAAGGATCTATCACGGAATAAAAAGTCGAGGATTTTGCCTTGGGTAAGATTCAGCCCAAGCAAAGCCCGGACAAAATTATTGACTTCGCCAGCAAAGTAAAAGAGCATCTTGCAGCTAAAGGGCGTAATGCCTCCTGGCTTGCACAAAGATCTCGTATTTCAAAGACTACTATTACGCGTATTCTTAACAACACTGACTACCGAGGTAACAGCTATCACCCCGATAGAGGAACTGTTGTTGCAATTTGTCTTGCCCTCAGAATACCCAGAGAACAACGCTGGGAATTATATAACCTTGCCTTCCCCGAAAACGCTATTATTAGCGAGGCCTTAGACATTGGATATTCTGTCGATGATGTCAATATCCAATTAGAGAAAGAAGGCTTAAGACCATTGACCAAGCCATAATCTTTTGCACCACTCACCTTCAAAATGAGTGGTGCAAACTTTTTACGAAACTGTTTCGCATGCGAAACTTCCGGAGCCAATTTGTGGTTTATAATGATGTCAGCAAGGAACCTTGTAACCCGCGGAAGCACGTGGCCACGTGCGGATGCAAATCTATTTTTAGGAGATGGTTCTATGTTGAACATCCGTGATCTTCGGATCGACCCTGCCAGCTTGGGTCGTAAAATGTTGCTGGTCGATGTGATGCCCGCCTACGAGTATAAGGACGGCAAACGAACCGAGACCGTTACCGGCTACCGCTATGTGGTGTGCCTGGCAGAACATCGCCTGGAGAAGCTGAGTGTGCGCATCGACGGACCTCAGCAAATGGAAAAGCCCGAGGGCTTTGTGGATGTGGAGTTTACCGATCTGGTCGTAACCGGCTATGAGTCTCAGGGCAAGCTCCAGTTCTCCGCCAGGGCCAGCGGCATCTTCCCCGTGGATTAATCCACACCTGTTCGCTGTGGACACGCCCGCGGGATGGCTGGGGGTTAATATTTTTCCCTAAAGAAAAATATCCCCCGGCCTCACGCGGGAGCGTCCCCGCTCGCATAGGTTAGTATTACCTATGCGAGCGATGTAGCGGTAGCAAAAAAGGAGAAAATGCTATGCATGAAAATCAAATCCAGTCACGCAAGTGGCTGTTGACTATCAATAATCCCCTGGACCACGGTATGACCCACGATGAGATCATCGACCGCGCGCAGAAGTTTAATCCGGACTATGTGTGCCTTGCGGACGAGATCGGCGCATCCGGGACACACCACACTCACGTTTACCTGTACTCATCCTCTTTGACGACACCGCAGGCATTACAGGTCTCCATTCCTAATAGAATGTAAGCAGATGAAAGCCGAACATCAATAGGTTTCCAACGGTCTGCTTTTTCCAATATTGCAGAAAATCCCTTGAGAATACCCGACGGTATTCCCTTCGTGATTTTCTTTATCTTAAAAATGCATATTATGGAAACTGCACAGCACCCCTCAGCGAGTAGTTTTTGCTCGATTTTTGGTGCGAATGACGCAGCCTTGCGAGCGCAAAGCAAGGAAAACAAAGTAAAAAGCGACAAAAAGGACCGCTGAGGGGCTGTTGAGGTTCGGTTT
>JAZUNW010000068.1:0-25921 GCA_045604325.1 Faecousia sp.
CCAAGACCCTTTCGGGTGGTTGGCAGAGAAGGCTGAGCATTGCTATGGCTCTTATATCAGAGCCTGAGATTGTTTTTCTTGACGAGCCTACACTGGGACTTGATGTTCTTGCTCGCAGAGAGCTTTGGCGTCATATAGAAAAGCTTAAGGGTAAAATCACAATTATCCTTACAACACACTATCTTGAGGAAGCAGAGGCGCTTTCTGACCGTATCGCTATTATGAAGGACGGTAAGCTGCTCATTTGCGATACCCCCGGCAAGATCAAAGAAACGGCAGGAACAGATAATTTTGAGCAAGCCTTTATTCATATCGTGAAGGAGGCAGCAAAATGAGAATGCTGACCTTTGCAATTCGAAACACAAAGGAAATATTACGGGATCCTCTGAATTTGGCCTTTGGTCTTGGCTTTCCCCTTGTGCTGATCGTGCTGCTCAGCGCCATACAAGCAAACGTACCTGTGAAGCTTTTTCAAATTCACCACTTAACCCCCGGCATTACAGTCTTTGGTCTTTCCTTTATGACACTGTTTTCTGCAACGATCATTTCCAAAGACAGAGGCAGTTCACTGCTGCAGCGGTTATACACCACGCCGCTGACACCGGTGGATTTTATCCTGGGCTATACCCTGCCGATCGTGCCGATCGCTGTGGCGCAGTGCGTCATTTGTTATATCGTGGCAATTATTCTCGGCCTTGAAGTGACGATCAATGTAGTGTACGCCGTTGCCTTTATCATTCCTATTTCCATACTCTACATTGCCTTGGGCTTACTTTTCGGCAGTGTCCTGAATGATAAACAGGTTGGCGGCATTTGCGGCGCTGTGCTTACCAATCTTTCTGCCTGGCTGTCCGGTACATGGTTTGATCTCGAGCTTGTGGGCGGTGCCTTTCAAAAGATAGCATATGCGCTACCCTTTATTCATGCTGTGGAAATGGAACGGGCGGTACTTGCAGGAAATTTTACCGATATTTTTCCCCATATATGGTGGGTGCTCGGATACGCCACTGTTTCGCTCGCCACAGCAGTATTGCTGTTCCTGCGACAGATGAAAAAACAATAAAAAAATCCGCAAAATTTGTTTCCAGTAGGCCACTTGATTTCCTCCCGCTGTAATGGTATACTGAGGACATAAGTGTACTGACAAGAAGAGGGTACATATGATTTGCAAAGAATCGTGGTATTACATCGGTATCTCAACCGTTTGGAAGGTGTGAATTCTGAACCCATCATCACATCATAAAATTTAAGGAGATACCAACATGAACGAATACGAAGTTTTTATTGAAGACATCAATTCCTGTGGCGGTGAGCAGCACGCCAAGAAAGAGCTGATCGAGGTGGAGGCAGCCAGCCCCGAAGCCTATGTGAAAGAAAACGGCAGATTCCCCATTCTGGACATTACAGAAAACGCAGGTGGCGATACTGTCATTATCACCGGCGACGGTCACGGCAATTTCGTGAAATACACCTTCACAGAGTAATACGCTTTTTAACCAAGTTTGGACATCACGATAATGTGGTGTCCAAATTTTTTGTTGACCATAAAATAACCCTTGACTCTCCCCTTACGTCATAATTTATAATGGCGGTGACGGGAGGGAACGCCACAAAACAGTCAAGGAAGTCATTGACCTCTTCATTGCAAAACAACAACAAAAAATGAATGCAACCGCCGGTTGCTAACATTTCCAAGTCGGCTTGGTGGACTTTTGGCTGTTCCACTGCTATACTTATGGCAAATGAGGAGGAATGACTATGAGATTAGGCGAAAAAATCTACAAGCTCCGGACCGAGAAGGAAATGTCCCAGGGTGATCTGGCGGATGCATTGGAAGTATCCCGTCAGTCCATTTCCAAATGGGAGACAAATGGATCTGTACCTGAGTTGGATAAGTTGGTGAAGCTCAGCGAGATCTTCGGCATCTCTCTTGATGAACTGATCCTGAGCAAAAAACAATCCGAGCCCATTGCGGAATCGGAGCCGAAGATCATCTATGTAGAACGTGTTGAGAATATCTCCACAAAGAAAACAGCGGGTGTAGTTTTACTGTGCTTTGCCGGATTGATCTGGCTCCTGATTGCGCTTTTAGGGGACTTTGTTTCCGGTCTTGTGCTGGCAGCTCCTTTTGTCGCCTGTGGTTTGATCTGTATGTTTATCCGGAAGAATACAGGTCTTTGGTGTTTCTGGGTCGTATATCTATTTGTCGAGATATATCTGCGGTTCGCTACAGGTGTCAACTGGCAATTTGTGTTGTTGCCACAAGTCTATGACGGTGGTCGGACAATTCATCTAATTGTCGCATGGATTTTACTGATTACATTTTTGACCTTGACGATTGTTACTGCCTTTCGTTCTTGGAAAGATAAGCCAAGCACTCTGCATAGCAATGTTATTGGAACGGTATCTTCCTTGGCGGTGTATGTAATCACATGGTTTGTGTTTGCACTTCCTGCTTACGAGGCAGAAAATGCTGTTGTATATTCTCAGTCTTACAGATATGTATCAGCTGTTTCCGGGTGGGTGCGAAATATTGTGCTCGCAGTAGTGTTGGTGTTTACTGTGCGGTTGATCGCATCACTTTTTAGTAAGAGGAAACAGAAATAAAGTGATGTTACTTTGCATTGCTTGAGACAACGCCTCCTTTGTGCTATAAAGACAGCACAAAGGAGGCGTTGATATGTTCCACTTCACTTTTTCATACTGCTGCACAGCCGTTCCAGCAGGTCGCCCTGCAGGTAGAAGGTGGTCTCAAAGTGCATAAATTGATCCGTGTTCCGATCCCACAGGAGCATCAGCTTGGGCGGAAATTCGTCGTCACCTTCCCAGAATTGCAGCAACACCGGAAAGAAGGGCGTTACCTGAAATTTGCAGGTCAGATCCGCACCTGCAATACGCGCCTGCAGAACACCGCCCAGACTTTGCACAGCCACTTTCAGTTCTTCTAGGTTACCGTCAAACTTGGCGGCGTATTTCTTCGTAAAGGTTTCGGTGTTGGTAACCCCGGTGACTACAAAATTGCCAACCGCGCACCACTGCCCAAACAGTGACGGTGCAGTTTCGCCCTTGTGATAGCACAGCAGATCGTAGATGGTCATGACCGTACTATAAGAGCGGCACTCCTTCCACACGCCTTCGATGTACTCTTCGATTCCCCCATCGGATCTATCGATGCGGCAGGGAGTGTTCAAATAGGTCAGATAGATATACTGCTCATCCTCTCCCAGCCGGAATTTCCGGATCAGCAACTCTTGATTGTACTTCAAAAATATCCGCTTGCCGATATCCACTTGAAGATCGTAATTGTCCATAGCCTCAAAATACACCACCGTTATATTTCTTCTGTACCCGGACGATTGCAATCGACTTAACTGTAATTGCACTCAAATTATACGATCACAGCATACTTTTCCGGGTTTTTCCGCTCGTAGCAGACTGTAATTCTTTCATCCTTCACGGGACACCGTTTATTCCAATTCACATAGCGCTTTCCCTTGTAGGTTTGACCGCCTACACTGTATGTAAAGTAGATGATATGCGGAAACAACGCGCCGTCAATGGCACTACAGCGGACTGGTTTTGTGTTGACCTTGAGCCAGTAACAAGTCTTAACTTCGGTGACAGTCCCTTCCGTTTGGTCGCCTGCAAGGGCATCGGTCACGCCAATTCCAAACATTCTCAAGTTCATAATTTACCTCACCAAATGAATGGAATGATCCTGTACTTGACCTTCTTTTTATACTCTGCGTATCCGGGAAGTTCCCGGGTCAGCAGGTCCTCTTCGTCCGTCAAGCGGACGATGATGATTGCTGGGTAGAAGGCAAAAACGATCAGTGCGTACCAAGAGCCCAGAACAATGGGGATCATCAAAAACAGCAGAATCGTTGCCATATACATAGGATGGCGGACGATTCCGTACAGGCCGGTGTCCACCACCTTCTGTCCTTCCTCCACCTTGATCGTGCGGCTTAAGTAAGCATTTTCCCGCATGACCTCGGCATATAGGGCATAGGCAGTCAAAAACAGCGCCGATGCGGTGATGACCACCCAATTGTGCATTGTAGACCAACCGAAACGAAAGTCCAGACCTGCCACAACAAAGCCGGTAATAAACATCACCCCGGAAAAGGCAACCACGCCTTTTTGCGTCCCCTGCTTTTCCTTGGCATCCAACCGTTTTTTCAGAAACTCCGGGGACTTCGCCAGCATCACAAACCCGGCGATCAGCATTGGCACGAACAGCAGACCGATGAACAGCCAACCATATGTATAATGCAGTGTACCTGCCGGCAGGAAGATCAAAAGTCCCACCATCAAAAGGCCGCAGGCAAACTTTGTCAGAGCTTCTGCAAGAAGCTTGCCTGCAATACGGGAAGAATCGCAGCCGTGATTATTGGCACTTTCCTCCTTCTGTGCCTTTAGGTGCTCCCACTGCTCCTTGGTAAGCAAGGATGTATGGCCGGTGCGTTTCTCGTTCAAAAGTGGCAAGTCCAAATCATGGGTCGTGTACCGATACGCAAACCCCAGCTTTTGCTGCACCCGGCGGGATTTTTCATTTCCCTCGTAATAGCCGCACCAAACCGCCCGCATCCCCAGTTCCTCAAAGGCATGCCGCAGCAGCTCCCGAGCTGCCTCCGGAATGAGTCCTTGACCCCAAAAGGGCTTGCCGATCCAGTAGCCAAGCTCACATTCGTCCTCCCGGTCAGTCATATCGGTATGCCCTTTCAGCTTCAGCCCGATACTGCCGATGGCAGTACCGTCCTTTAGGCATACCGCATAGGTTTCCGGTGCAGAAAATACATTCCTGATGATCTCAAGGCTGTTTTCCACGCTTGTGTGGGGCGGCCACCCCGCAGGAAGGCCTATGTCCGGATCTTTTGCATATTTATAAAGGCTCTGCGCGTCCTCTTCCCGCCACGGACGAAGTATCAATCGTTCGGTTTCAAACATAATACTACCCCATTTGTTGCAATTTTTCCAATATATCCTTATCCGCAGGGCAAAAATCATACCGGGGAATCTCAGACGGATGCAGCCAGCGGATATCGTTATGCTCCAGCATTTGAGGCTGGCCTGCCGCTATCTTTGCGTTAAAAAGCGTCAGGCGCACCGTAATATCCGGATATTCATGGACCACCTGCATGAAGACTTCCCCAACAGAAAGCTCCACAGCCAGTTCCTCCCGACATTCCCGGATCAAGGCATCCTCCATGGTTTCGCCCGGCTCGACTTTGCCGCCGACAAACTCCCACAAAAGCCCCCGCGCTTTGTGCGCAGGTCTTTGGCAGGCAAGGAACTTGTCCCCATCCCATATCAGCGCCGCCACAACTTCTGTGATTTTTTGCATCATATATCCTCCGCAAGGACTTTCCGTTTTTTCCAAATACCGCTTAAGAAGTAAATCATACCCGGCACAGCACAACCGTAAGGTGCTAAGCCATAGCCCAGCACAAAGCCAAAGAAGCCCCAATTCAGCGCAATGCCAAAGAGCCAGCTCAGGCCGATTCGCAGCACAACACCGTCCAGCAGTGCCAGCACCATGCTGAGCCTTGCATTGCCGATTCCCTGAATGAAAGCATTGCTGCCCCGCATTACAGTAAGTGCCGGGAACATCCAAAGAATCGCCGCGATAAAGGTGCCGGACAGCTGATGCACCAACGGGTCATCGGAGAATACCATAAACATCTGCTTGCCAAACACAATGTAGGCTATGATGAACAGTGCTGTGGAGATGGCTCCGTAGATCCATGCCCAGTGCACAACCTTTTCCGCCCGTTTTGTCTGATTCGCGGCAATGTTCTGACTGACCATGGGCAGCGCCGCAAAATTGATGCCTTGGGAGATCTTGTTGACGATATCGTCGATGCGAACGCCAACACCGAATGTAGCTGATGCCACCACTCCCACCTCGTTTATCATGGAATTGACAAACAGCATGGAAATATTGATACTGCCGGACTGAATGGCCAGCGGCGCGCCCAGTGACAGGATCATCTTGGCATAGTGACCGTCGATACGCAGGCTTTCTTTTTTGAAATCAAAACCGAATTCCTCTTTGCGACGATATAAGTAATAAAGAGAAAACAGGAAAGATACCGCCTGGCCGATGATGGTGGCCCACGCGGCACCTGCCACTTCCCAGCGGAAGATACCGGTAAAGAGAATATCCAGCACCAGATTCACGAAAGATGCAATGCCGATGAACAATAGCGGCCGCTTACCGTCACCCATGCCCCGCAGTACCGCCGCCACCATATTGTAGCCCGCGGTAAACACAAGGCCTGCGCCGCAAATAATGAGGTAGTCGGTTGAATAGGCATAGGACTCCATGGGGATGTTCATCACATCCATGATCCATACCCGTGCGCCTAAAATCACGACAGACAAAACAAGGGCCAGAATCATCAGCAGGCTGAACATCGTGCCAATAATCCTGCTCATTTCTTTCCGCTTGCCTGCACCCAGCGCCTGGGCCACCAGCACCTGACCGGCATTGGAAAAGCCGAAGCATACCATGGTGGCAAAATTTAAGATCTGACTGCTTTGGGCAACGGCAGAAAGACCCGGCGTACCTACATATTTGCCCACAATAATCATGTCAATGGTGCTGTAGAGCACCTGCAGGGCATTGGATGCCATAAAGGGCAGCATAAACCACCACAGCTGCTTTGCTACGCTTCCCTGGGTAAAATTTTTGGATAAGGTTCTGCTCACGGTTCTCTCTCTCCTTCCGCCAAACGGCGCAACAAACTCTCATCCGCTTTGTGGTACAGCTTGCCGTCAAACTTCATATTCGGCCCTTTGCCGCAAAGGCGCATGCAGGGTACATATTTTATCTCAAACTTATCTGAAAAATGCTTTTCCGCAAAGGCTGCAAGGGCGGTATGCTTGCCGCAGTTTGGGCCTGCGCAGATCTCTATGCAATGGGTGTCAGATAGCCGCAGACTGGGAATCCGGCGGATAATGGCCAGTAAAAAGCTTTCCTTCACGCCAAGCCCCTCCGCGATCTGGGGAACAGCATAGCCCGGGATGCCGCCATAGGTTTCCTGCACTTCTTTGAGAAGCTGCACCAGCGCGCTTTGATCCCCCGGCGCGCCCATGCGCTTATAGTAAGCTATCAACTCTTCCATGGCCATCCCCCTTTTTCCCTTATTATACCACCTTTTTCTTTGGATGCAACAAAAAAGCGGAGCAGTTTTAAACTGCCCCGCCTATTCTGCCGGTGTGATGTGGTCTGCCGACCAGCTGTTGTAGTTATCCCGATAGAACGCTTTATACTGCTCATAATCCAAGTGGCAGCCCGCGCCCAAAAGCTCCATTTTTACACCGAACAGCACCGCCGTGGTGTGCATCTCCTGCAAACCGCAGCTGAGGTAGAACTTCTTCCGGCGCAGGCGTATGGATTGGTCTTTTACCGGCTCAAAGGTGCTTTCGATCTCCAAAAAGAAGCCCTTACCCCGATACTTGCTGAGAATTGCTTTTAACGCAGCTGTTCCCACCCCCTGCCCACGGCAGCTCTTGCAAACTGCGAAATAATCAAGCAGGATCACATCGGGCCCATTGATGGTAATGGCAAGGCCCACGAATTTACCACCGCGCAGCAGACACCAGATATCCGTCCTGCCCTTGCGGTACATTCTTCGGATCATGCTCCAAGGCTTGCGTTCTGACGCGGGAAATGCCTGCAGATACAGCAGGTACAGATTTACCCAATCCGCAAGGCCCCCGGGGGTTACAAGGGATATTGTATCCATTTAGGGAACACACCTCTTTCAAAAGCACACCGCCACCATACTTGGTGGCGGTGTAGATCCAATTACATAGTAATCATTGCTTCTGCCTTCAAGCCGTCATCTGTTTCCAGGAAGATCAGCTTGACTCTGGTTGTGGTGTCGATTCTGCCACCCAAACCGTAAACATTGACCACATAGGTCACATCGCACATGTAGCGGCCCTCGCCGAGGCTCACATATTCAGCGGTGTTGATGGTCTTCATTCTGGCGCCACGGTCGGTGATCCATTTCAGACCGCCAATAGCCTCTTTCATACGCTTGGAAAGATCGCCATCGGGCACCATGTACTTCTTCAGCGCATTGTAATTGGCCGTGGGAGAGTTGCCGGCATTGGCAGACATCTTCATGTGGTAAGTCAGGAAGTCCTCGATGATCTTATCCAGATCCTTCTTTTCTGCATCGGTAGCCCGGGGCAGGAAGGAATTCATATCCGTATTCTCATCAAATACCACAGCATTGCCATTGGGATCCTTAGCTGTCAGCTCCACTTCGCCGAGGAAAGGACCGGCAGTGTAGGTCACCATGGTAGGAAGATTAAAGCTGCTGTAGAACTCCTTCAACATGGAATACTGCAGCTTATCCTTGGTAATGAGGTCCTTGCTCAACAGAGATTCCCCTGCGTAGACGCTGAAATCTTCAGGCACAGTAATGCTTTTGGGCTCGGTCATCAGATAGGAAAGGTCGAAAGAATCCTTTGTGACCTGCCAGGTGGTAAGGCCCTGTACCTCTTCACCGGTGCGATCCATTTCCATAGTGCCGATGATCTTGGCGCCGCAGCGAATCACATATACATGGTGATCCTCCGTGGACTCGGTGGTCTTCTTGGCACAGGAGATTTTCTCGGTCAAGGAATTAACGATCATCTTGCGGCATGCTTCCTCAGACTGGACATTGGGATCGATCTTCGCGATCAACTCATCGCAACCGTCGGCCACATACTCCGGAGTCAGCTTTTCCATGTAGGCATTCAGTGCGGTATGGGGACGGGTACGCTCGTAGGCATCCATATAGTCCCACAGATAGTCAAGACCAAAGGCCATAGCTACCAAGAATACAAGCGCATAGGCAAGCAGGACAATAGGGAAAATCCAGCGACGGTTTTTGCTCGACTTAGCCATTTCCGTTCACTCCTTCCTTCAGCACCAGGAATGTGGTGCACACGGGACGGATACCCTTAATGGAAGCGCTGGTGTTGATGTAATCACCCTGGAACCACATAACAGTGGAAGAGCCGCCGTCCATGTTGCAGGCATTGACAGCGCCGTAGGACAGGAAAACTTCAGTCAGATCACTGAAGGTAGCGCCAAGGCTGCTGACCTGACGGCCGTCGATGACCAGCATCAAAATAGCACCGTCAGAACGCTGACCAATGGCGGTACGGGGATTTAAGCCGCTGTCCTTATTGTTCACAGGCTGACCGTTGGACACCAGGACGGGTCCAAAGCCGACGCCGTACTGAATATTCTTTTCCTTGATCTCCGCCACGGAGGGCTTGCCCACATGGAGAATGTAGTTATTGTCGATACCCACAAAGCCGTTACGGACACCCTTTTCAGAGTAGTAGACCTTACCGTCGTAAACAACCATGGTATCCGGGATACTGCCATTGCCATGACCGTCGGGATCGTAGAAACCACCGGCATTAATACCGGCAACTGCATCAAATTCCTTGACCATCTGGGCAACGGTGTAACCGCGGCTGCCATAGGAAGAGGGCTTGCTTCCCATGATTACACGGGTAGGATCCAGCACCACCATCATATAGCCGTGGTAGCCTTCGCCATGAATCTCATCCACAATGATGCCGTCACCGTCTTCGTCGATAAGACCCCATGCATCGGCCTTGGGGCCCTCGTTCACACCGGGTTCGGGATCGGTGGGTCTGACGATCAAAGATGTATCCGTATCGTCAAATTCTTCCACGTCACTACCCTGGCTCATGGCAGCGATCTCCTCTTCCGTAAAGAAGAGGTTGGCCAAAAAGCCCACTGCACTGGTCTCTCTGACAGAGTGAACAAAGAGATTCCGGGCCGTAGGAGACGGGCCCTTTGCCAGCACGGCCATCACACCGTAAAGTGCGATTACCAGCAGCAAAACAGTCTCCAATAAGACAATCATAATTTTACCAAATACGCTTAAAACAGCCTTTAAACGCGGATATTCTTTTAATCTTCCCACTGAAAGCGCTCCTTCCACAAAATCCTTGACATTATACCAAACATTCGTCAAAATGTAAAGACCAATATTCCTCACAAAATACGGAAATGGTTGCGTTTGCTTTCCAGTATACCGTCTGCACGGAGTTTACTGATCTCGGCAGACATAGCGCTGCGCTCGACCTGCAAAAAGTCAGCCAGCTCCTGCCTGTCATAGGGAATGGTAAAGGAATCAGACCCTGCCTGCTTGGCCTGGGCCATGAGGTAGGACATGAGCTTTTCCCTGGTGGTGCGTTTTGCGGTGATCTCCATCTTTTGGTGGAATTGCAGATTCCGCTCCGACACCACCTTCAGAAGATTCTGCACCGTACGGCTGTGGAAAGCGCAGGCATTGGAGCAGCCGAAACAAATGCGGCGGCTGTCGATAAGGGCCACCACGCAATCTTCTGCTGCCACGGCACTGATCGGCAGGGTCTTGACCCCAGCGCAGGCAAAGCTTTCGCAAAAAAGCTCCGCCTCACCTGAGCGGGATACAATGGTGCGGTTTCCGTGGAAATCCTCATTTACGATCTGCACGCTGCCTACAAGCACAATTCCCAAGAATTTTGCCTCTTCTCCCTCGGAGAAGATGATCTGATTTTTCTGAAATCGCCCTAACTTTGCGCCAAGGCAGCCCAGCATGGGCAGCAGGTCTTCCTGCCGAATGCCCTCGAACAGCGTGCATTTCTCTAAAATCGGTAAAAATTCTTTCATAATCGCTCTCCTTTGTTGGATTTCCAACATACATTTTAACTATAATATAGTATACTGTTGACACAAAGTCAAGGAGGGTGTAATATGTTAATGGATAGTTGTCAAGGAAAACCCCGTACGCCGACCATTCACGAAAAGGTCTGCCCCAACTGCGGCAATATCATCGAGCTGTTTTCCATCGATACCGAAGTCGCCTGCGACAACTGCGGCTTTGTCGCCTATAACGACACCTTAAGCTGCGTTCAGTGGTGTCAGTATGCAAGAAAATGCGTGGGTGACGAAATGTACGAGCAGATGATGAAGATCGCCCAGCTGCAAAAAGAAAAAGCTGCCGCAGAGCGGCGCTCAAGAAAGGAGCGGTCTGCATGATCCGCAAGATCATTACCATTAATGAGGAAAAATGCAACGGCTGCGGCCTGTGCGCCAGCGCCTGCCACGAGGGTGCTATCGGCATGGTAGACGGAAAAGCAAAGCTTCTGCGGGAAGACTACTGTGACGGCTTGGGCGACTGTCTCCCCGCCTGCCCCACCGGTGCGATTTCCTTTGAAATGCGGGAAGCCCCTGCCTATAACGAGGCTGCCGTGCTGGCGTCTAAAAAGATAAAGCAATCCCCAAGCATCAACATTCCCAGCCAGCTGCAGAATTTCCCCATTCAGCTGAAGCTCATTCCTGCCGGTGCGCCATGGTTTGACGGCGCTGACCTGCTGATCGCAGCCGACTGCACCGCCTATGCCTACGGCAATTTCCACTCACAGTTCATGCAGGACAGGATGACCATCATCGCCTGCCCCAAGTTAGACGATGTAAACTACGCAGAAAAGCTTACCCAGATATTTACCTACAACGAGATCCGTTCTGTCACTGTTGTGCGGATGCAAGTGCCCTGCTGCGGCGGTCTGCCCTTTGCGGTAAAAACGGCGCTGGAAGATAGCGGAAAAGACATTCCGCTGAATATCATTACCCTTTCCGCTGACGGAAAGATATTAGACTGAGGAGGAATCCCGAATGTCCCACATTTTTGATCTGATCGTCATCGGCGGCGGCCCCGGTGGTTACTTAGCCGCGGAGCGTGCTGCCCAGGCAGGACTGAAAACTTTGCTGCTGGAAAAGCGCTCTTTGGGCGGTGTATGTCTTAACGAAGGCTGCATCCCATCGAAGGCACTGCTCAATAGCGCAAAGACCTACGATCATGCCCGCCACGCAGCTGACTATGGTGTTACCTGCGACAATGTAAAAATCAACCAGGCGGCTGTGATTGCCCGCAAGGCAAAGGTCGTGCGCGCTCTGGTTAACGGCGTAAAGGCAAAAATGAAGGCCCACGGCGTTACCGTTATCATGGAAGAAGCCGTCATCACCGGCAAAACCGCTGACGGTTTCACGGTCTGTGCCGCAGGCAGCACCTACAACGGCAAAAAGCTCATCATTGCCACCGGCTCTTCCCCTGCCGTGCCGCCGATCCCCGGTGTGAAAGAAAATTTGGGCGATTTCGTCATGACGAACCGAGAAGTTTTGGAGTTGACTGAGATCCCCGAAAAGTTGACTGTCATCGGTGGCGGTGTTATCGGCCTTGAGATGGCTGCTTATTACGCAACTGTTGGCTCGCAGGTCACAGTGGTAGAAATGCTTGACCACATTGCCGGTCCTACTGACCGGGAGATCAGTACTATGCTGCAAAAGGAGCTCCAAAAGAAAGGTGTTACCTTCCTTTTGAGCCACAAATGCCTATCGGTGGAGTCCGGCAAGGTCATCGCAGAAGCGCCAAGCGGTGAAAAGGTAACAATACCGGCAGACAAGGTGCTGCTGTCAATCGGCCGCAGAGCCAACACCCAAGGCATCGGTCTTGAAAGCATCGGTGTCAATATTGACCGCAGCGGCATTCCTACCGATTCCATGTGCCGCACCAATGTGCCCGATGTCTACGCCATCGGCGATGTCAACGGTCACCATATGCTGGCTCATACCGCATACCGTGAAGCGGAAGTTGCCGTCAACAACATTCTTGGCAAGAAGGATGCCATGCGCTACAACGCTAACCCTTCCGTGATCTACACCCAGCCGGAGATTGCTTCCGTGGGCAAAACCGAGGAAGAATGCAAGGAAAAGGGCCTGGATTATGAGGTTGCAAAGCTCTCCATGCGCTATTCCGGCCGGTTTGTGGCAGAAAATGAAGGCGCAGATGGCCTGTGCAAGATCATCATTGATAAAAAACGCCGCAACATCTTGGGCGTGCACATGTTGGGTGCATACACCGGTGAGATCATCTGGGGCGCAGCGGAAATGATTGAGATGCAGCTGCGTGTCACAGACGCCCGCCAGATTATCTTCCCCCACCCCACTGTCAGCGAGATCATTCGCGAGGTGCTTTGGGAGTTTCCCGACTAAAAGAAATCACCGCAGTTCATACGAACTGCGGTGT
Source organism: Faecousia sp. (assembly GCA_045604325.1). Taxonomy (GTDB): domain Bacteria; phylum Bacillota; class Clostridia; order Oscillospirales; family Oscillospiraceae; genus Faecousia. The sequence continues at coordinate 13,119 of JAZUNW010000068.1, forward strand.
AATTTTATTACCCGTTTACCTTATCCAGCTTTGCGTTGCGGAAGTAAAGGATCAGATCCGCACCTACCATAAGTAAATTTAAAACATAGAAGAAAAGAACGTACCACTTCTGCGCAAAAGCAGCCATGTATGCTTCATTGATGAGCTTGGACGCAATGCCTGCAATATAACCGAAAAAGATCAGGCACAGAAACGCAAGACTCTTGCCTTTTGTAGTTCTTGCCTTGTAGGATTTAATCACATTCAGCGGCCAGGATGCACCAAAGCTGACGATCATAACCACCTCTAAAAGCTCTGCCATGGAATATTCTCTCCTTTTTCTCATAAAAATGGCACCTTTTGCAGACGCCCAACATAATTAGAATATCATAACTACACATCAATGTCAATGCATTTTTGGTTATTTCTGTATTTTGCACCAATTAAAGTTCGTTATTTTATACAATTTTCCATATTGATTTTCTCATTTCTTTGTGTTACTTTATAGTCAGAAAGGGTGATACCAATGATTATGTAAGGAAACCCTGGCTCATAAAAAACGGCAACCGGCTGGAAACAAGTACAACAGAATAAACAAAACTGAAAATGTAATGTTAAACTGGGTAAGAAGATCCGAAACCAAGATGGACAGCCAACCGCCAAGCAAATGAGCCGAACGATGACCTTCCCAAGGGGAATGTTCCAACACGAAAGAGCGTCCCGCTGAAGGGACAGAAAAAGATGCGAATGTGATTGTGGAATGGATTTCGACAAAAAGGTCATCGATCCAGTAGAAAGCGAGGTTAACCAATGATGTTAGATACTAAGAGTGAACAGAAATGACCCTTGATTACATAAAAAAGTTTCTTTAGTCAGAGAAGAAGCTGTAATCAAGGGTCATTTCACTTTTTGTCGCCCTAAAGGGCGTTTTTTTATTGCCTTTTTTCCCCATTGTGGTATACTGATGACAAAGAAGAAAGCAGGTGTTTCCATGATTTTAGAGCAAGGCAGGCCCGCAGACGAAAGCACGCGGCTGCAAAAAGAAATCAGAGTATACGATTTTCTGGATTCTCTTGGCATTTCCTATCAGCGCATTGACCACGAAGCCGCTATGACCATGGAAGCCTGCGCCGAGATCGACGAAGCACTTAATTGCACCATGTGCAAAAATCTGCTGCTGTGCAACCGTCAGTGTACAAACTTTTATCTGCTCCTTCTGCCCGGTGATAAGCGCTTTAAGACCACTGTACTTTCCCATCAGTTGGGTGTTTCCCGCCTTTCCTTTGCCGATGGAGCATATATGGAGCAGTTTCTTGATATCACCCCCGGGTCTTTGAGTGTTCTGGGGCTGATGAACGACAAAGAGCACCATGTGCAGCTGCTGATCGACGAGGATGTGCTTAGGGGCGAATCCATCGGCTGCCACCCTTGCATCAACACCGCCAGCCTGCGCATAAAAACGGAAGACCTGATGCGAAAGATCATCCCCGCTATGGCCCACGAGCCGAGAATGGTAACATTGGAGTAAAAAAGAAGCTGCAAAGCAGCTTCTTTTTATTTATACCTCAGTTGCCAGAACGCCACTGCGCCGGCTGCCGCCACATTCAGAGAATCCACCCCATGGGACATGGGGATTTTCACGGTATAGTCGCAATCGGCGATGGTCTCAGCCAAGAGGCCATCCCCCTCCGTGCCGAGGATAACAGCCAATTTCTCTTCCGCGCAAAGACTTTCATCCTCAATGCTTACTGCCCGGTCATTTAGCGCCATAGCCGCAGTCTTAAAGCCCATCGCTTGCAGCCGCTGCAAGCCGGGTTGCGGCCATTCGGCATCCAAAATCGTCCAGGGAATTTGAAAAACTGTGCCCATGCTCACGCGGACTGCTCTGCGGTTTAAGGGATCGCAGCAGGTTTTCGTCAAAAGCACAGCATCCATGTGCATGGCGGCCGCGCTGCGGAAGATCGCGCCGATATTGGTTGCATCCACGATGCCTTCCAGCACCGCCACCCGGCGGGCATCTTTGCACACAGCTTCCACCGCAGGCATTTGCTGGCGTTTCATTGCGCAGAGAATGCCACGGGTCAGTTCATAGCCCGTCAGCTGGGCCAGCACTTCCCTGTCCGCCGTGTACACCGGCACATCGCCGCAGCGCTCGATGATCTCAGCACCCTGTCCCCGGATATGCTTGCGCTCCATCAGAAGCGACACCGGCTTACAGCCTGCATCCAGCGCACGGTGGATCACTTTGGGACTTTCCGCAATGAACAGCGCGTTTTCCGGGTGCAGGCGGCTGCGTAGCTGGGCACCGGTCAGATTGGCATACACAGAAAGCTCGCTGCGATCCAGCCGATCGATCTCAATAACGGGCATTTTCCTCTCCCCTTTCCTTTTTTGAATTGTAGCATAATACGCCTTTGTTTGCAAATATAAATGATCGTTTACCGTACCACCAAAAATGCTGTCATCCCGAGCGGAGTGAAACGGAGCCGAGGGATCTTGACACCGATTTTAATGCAAATATAAACGAAATGCGTAGATTCCTCGACTCGCTGACGCTCCCTCGGAATGACATACTTGGTAGTGCTTGCTAAGATAAACGATCATTTGCCCTTAATGCGGTGATAAAAATTAGAAAATTTTTCAAAAAAAGCATTGACAAACAAGGGGCGAGGGATTATTATAGTTAGGCAGTTAGCATATGCTAATTAAAAAGGACTCAGGTGAACGCTATGACACTACTGACCGCGCAAGAAGGAATAGAATATATCATTCAGCGGATCGAAACAGACGATGAGGAGCTGGACGCATTCCTGTTCTCCCTCGGCTGCTACAGCGGTGAGCCCATCACGGTGGTATCCCGCCGCAGAGGGGGCTGTACGGTTTCCATCAAGGATGGCAGGTACAACATCGACAATCAGCTGGCAGAGGCCATCATCGTTTAAAAGTTTCAAAAGAAGGTCTGCTGATCTTCTTTTGCACATGAGTTAGCAATGGGTAACTGGTTAAGGAGGAAAGAAAATGAGAATCGCATTTGCGGGCAATCCCAACAGTGGCAAGACCACCATGTACAATGCCCTCACCGGCCGCAATGAAAAGGTGGGCAACTGGGCCGGTGTCACAGTTGACAAAAAAGAAGCACCGATCAAGAAGGTATATACGGACGGCGCAGAGATCGTTGCGGTGGATCTTCCCGGTGCGTATTCCATGTCGCCCTTTACATCCGAGGAGAGCATCACAAGTGCTTACGTCCGCAACGAAAAGCCCGATGCCATCATCAACATAGTGGACGCTACCAACCTCAGCCGCAGCCTGTTTTTTACCACACAGCTGCTGGAGTTGGGCATTCCTGTTGTGGTTGCGCTGAACAAATCGGACATCAATGAAAAGAAAAAGACCGTCATCGACGTCAACGCCCTTTCTCTGAAGCTGGGCTGTGCGGTGGTGGAGACGGTTTCTACCGACAGCGATCACGGCGACCTGTCTACCGTCATCAAGGCGGCTGTCAGCGCAGCCGGCAAGGGTCAGAGCGCACCCTATGAGCAGGGAGTGGTTGACCTGACCGACAAAAAGGAAGTTGTGGCAGCAGACCGCAAGCGGTTTGAATTTGTCAACAAGATCGTCAAGGAAGTGGAGGTTCGCAAGGTTCTGACCAAAGACAGAAACTTCCAGGATAAGATCGATGCCGTGCTGACCCATCCCATCGTAGGCCTGCCTATCTTTGCGGTGGTGATGTTCCTTGTGTTCCAAATCTCCCAGGCTTGGCTGGGCGCGTGGATCGCCGAAGGCTATGAATTTGAAAACGGCGTTAGTGTCCCCGGTCTGGTTACCCTGATCGACGCATTTAAAGAATGGGTCATCGGCCTTTTGGAAGGCGCAGGCGCCAATGCGTTCCTTACCGCTCTGTTGACCGAGGGCATCATCGGCGGTGTCAGCGCTGTGGTTGGATTCCTGCCGCTGGTGATGGTGATGTATTTCCTCATTGCCCTGCTGGAAGACTGCGGCTACATGGCCCGTGCCACGGTGGTGCTTGACCCCATCTTCAAGAAGGTTGGTCTTTCCGGCAAGTCTGTCATTCCTTTTGTCATCGGCACCGGCTGCGCCATTCCCGGTGTTATGGCTGCCCGCACCATCCGCAACGAGCGGGAGCGCAACGCAACCGCTATGCTGACCCCCTTTATGCCATGTGGCGCAAAGCTGCCGGTGATCGGTCTGTTTGCCGGTGCTTTCTTCGACAAGGCAAGCTGGGTGGGCACGCTGATGTATTTTGTCGGCATTGCCATCATCCTGCTGGGTGCGTTGTTGGTGAACAAGATCGCTGGCCACAAGAACCGCAAGTCCTTCTTCATCATGGAGCTGCCGGAGTATAAGCTACCCTCTCTTAAGCGGGCATGCCTTTCCATGCTGAGCCGTGGCTGGGCATATATCGTCAAGGCAGGCACCATTATTTTGCTGTGTAACGCTGTTGTTTACATTATGCAGTCCTTTAACTGGCAGCTGCAGCTGGTGGAAGAGGGCATGGAGCAGGCATCCATTTTGGCAACCATCGCCAGCCCCGTTTCCGTGCTGCTGATCCCCGTGGTGGGCGTTGCCGCATGGCAGCTGGCAGCCGCAGCCGTTACCGGCTTCATCGCCAAGGAAAATGTGGTGGGCACGCTGGCGGTTTGCTACGGTATTTCCAATTTAATCGATACCGACGCTCTCGAAATGGTAGAGGGCGCAGGCGCTGAGGTGGCGGCGATCTTCGGCATCACCAAGGCTGCCGCTCTGGCATACCTGATGTTCAACCTGTTCACACCTCCCTGCTTTGCCGCACTGGGCGCAATGAATGCCGAGATCCGTGACCGCAAGTGGTTCTGGGGCGGCATTGGTCTGCAGCTAGGCACCGGCTACAGCGTGGGCTTCCTGGTTTATCAGATCGGCACACTCATCACCACCGGCAGCCTGGGCGCAGGCTTTGTGGGCGGATTCATCTTCGTGATTGCTTTTGCCGCCGTGCTTACCTGGCTGTGCGTCCGTTCTGACAAAAAGCTGAAGACGGAATACGCCCTCAGCGGAAAGAAATAAGCTATGAAACCTATCGATTTTGTGATTATTGGCATTTTTGTGCTGATCGTTCTGGGTGCCGGCTATGCCATTTACCGCTCCAAAAAGAGCGGCAAGAAGTGCATCGGCTGCCCGGACAGCGGCAGCTGCTCCGGAAACTGCGGCGCTTGCGGTAAAAACAAACAGATTTGATAGAAACTAGGGCGTATTTAAGGCGAAATTGCTTGCAATACCTGCGGAAGTTTGCTACAATAAGAAAAACCAAAGGAGGAGCAAACCATGCTGAAAAGAACCGTCGCTTTGATTTTATGCCTGCTCATGACTGTGAGCGTATTCACCGCCTGCGGTGAGCCCGAGGCTACCGAACCCACACCCGCACCCACCCAGCCCCAGCCCCCGGAAGAAGCCGGTGTGCTGAAGGTGCTGACATTAGGTCACTCTCTGGCAGTGGACTGCGGCCATATGCTGGCGCTGATCGCAGCCACCGAGGGCTATGAAAACCTTGTCGTAGGCACACTGTATGAGTCCGGCTGCTCCATCACCGAGCATTTGACACGGACACAGACCGGCGAAAAAGCCTACGATCTGTACTTAAGCAACACAGATGAGGTGAATATGCCGCCGTCCATATTGGCAGGCATGTCTATTCAGGATGCGCTGGAATACGATTACTGGGATATCGTCATCATGCAGGGCGGTGTCTTTGAGATGACCACCGCTCACGCATTTAAGTATGATAGGATCCAGAACATTCAGGAGTTTGTGCGGGAGCACAACCAGAATCCCAACACCGTTTTTGCCTGGCACATGCCTTGGGTAGCACCCGCAGACAATGACCTGCGGGATACTTACCCCCACGACCCCAACACCTATTACACAAACTATGAAGCTTTCAACCACAACCGTGCTACGCTGTTTGAGACCACAGCAGGCCTCGTCAAGGAGTACATTACTACTGACGATACTTTCGCCTATGTGATTCCGTCCGGTACTGCCATGGAAAATGCGCTTTCCAGCTATCTGGAGGAAACCGATCTGCACCGTGACTATGTCCATGCCAGCGATCTGGGGCGTGTCATTGCGGCGTACACATGGTTCTGCACCCTCACCGGTGTGGAGAAGCTGGAAGGAATCAAGCTGACTTCCGTTCCCAAGGCGTTCCTTAAGTCTACTACTTCCCTGGTCCTTACTGAGCAGGTGCAGAAAGTCATTGTGGAATCTGTGAACAACGCGCTGGCCAATCCTTTGCAGATGACCCAGTCCCAGTACACCCAGGCCGGTTAAGTGAACATTAAAAATCCCCGCCGCAGGGCGGGGGTTTTCTGTGTTATGGGATGAAGAGGAAAACTTTTCAGTTGCGAATTGCCCTAATTTATGATATTCTTTTGTCAAGAAAGCGGAAGGGAGAAAAATATGCAGGTACTTAGAGAGTGTGCGAAAATATTTGGGAAAATGCTGTCGAAGCCCAAGGTGGCTACGGGAAGCTATGTCCCGTCTGTATATAACTATATGAAAGAGTTGGAGGAAACGGTGCTGACCAATACCCTTTCCCGTTGCATCGTTACCCTTACGGAAGCGGATAAGGCGATACTTGCTCAGCGCGTGATTGCGGTAGATGCAGCCGACTGCAGCGAAACGGTCCGCAAGATGATAGAACTTCGGATCCTGGTGCGAGAAGACGAGGATGAGCTGAAGTATTACATGCAGGTATACGAGTTGATGTATGCTTTGAAGGGAAAACAGAAAAAGAATTTCTATAAGATCTTTACCACTATGGCTTGCAATGCCCGCTGCTTTTACTGCTTTGAGCAAGGTGCAGAGCCCAAAACTATGACTGATGAAACCGCGGATGCGGTATTTGATTATATCATGCGCACTAAGCATGACAAGCAGATCACTCTGTACTGGTTTGGCGGTGAACCCCTGTGCAATGTGAAGGTAATCACCAGATTGTGCGAAAAATTGCGTGATGCCAAGGTGGACTATGTTTCTAAGATGATAACGAACGGTCTGCTGTTTGATGATAAATTGGCAGAAGAGGCTGTCCGGCTTTGGAATCTGCAATGGTGCCAGATTACACTGGATGGCATGTCCGATGAATATAAAAAGCGCAAGAATTATAAGGGGAATATTGAGGATCCTTTCCGAATCGTTACAGACAATATCGAGCGCTTGGCCAAAAAGGATGTCAAGGTGGTTATTCGCATGAATGTGGATACCAACAATGTAGACAGCATTCTGGAACTGAAGACATACTTACAAAATCGGTATGGTAAATATTCCTGTGTTCAAGCGTATCCAGCTATGATTATGGATGAGTGGTTTGGTTATGCCAATCCGATCTCTCAGGAGAAACGGAAAAAGCTGTTCGACAAGTATGTGGAAATTGGACATGAAGTGGATGAAGCGGGCCTGCAGGGCAGCAAGGGCGTATCGGAAAAGATACCGCAGGCGCGGTGCATGGCAAACAACAGAACGACTGCCATCATTTCACCGGACGGAAAGCTCTTTACCTGCCAAAGCCACGATGATGCAATGTCTTATGGCGATGTGTGGAACGGAATCACCAAGCCGGAGTTGTACGAGAAATGGACCCACAACGGCGAACCTATGGAAAAGTGCAAGACCTGCCCGCTGCTGCCGGAATGCACGGCCTTCCATTTGTGCCCCACGGGAACAAAGAATTGCAAGAGTGAACGGTTTAACTCCTTTGACAGAAAGTTGAAAATCTCTTATGAGATGCTGAAAACCAAAGAAGAATAAAGAGCACCCCGCCTAAGCGGGGTGCTCTTTGCTGTTAAATGGCGCGGATGGAATCCACGGGCTTTTTCTTTGCGGCGTTATACACCGGCAGGAAGGTTGCCACCAGAATGGTTACAGCCGCTATGCCGACCAGAACGGCGATAGACGCAACGCCGAAAACGAACACAGAAGCGCCCAGATCAGCGGCGTATTCCTGGTTGATTAGATTGCAAAGCCAGTAGCTTGCACCGCAGGAAACGGCTACGCAGATCACTCCGATCACGAAGGACTCGGAGAAGAAGATCTTGAACACATCAAAGCTTCTGGCGCCCACGGCCCGCAGGATACCGATCTCCCGCTTTTTGTTGGAAATGGAAACGGAAATGAAGTTGGAAAGCAGCAATGCCGCGAACACAGCCAGCACAAGGCCCACATACAGGAAGACCTTGGAGAGGGAGTCGATGAAATCGTCCACCATCTGCAGTGTGCTCACGAGACCGCCGCGCATCATAATGCGGGAGGAATCGGCACCGAACTCTCTGCTGCTGTAGACCGCCCAGTAAGCATCGATCTTTTCTTCAGGCACATTGCCGGGAAGGTAGATGGCGGAGAAAATGCCGTCGGGGCGCTCCACATAGTTGGTGGTCACCTCAGAGTATTCGCCGAGGGCAGCTTTTTGCTGCTCCCAAAGCTTGTCTGCTACTGCGTCGGATACATAGAAGGTGGATTCATAGTAGTCTCTGGAGCTCTTGTAGAATCCGGCGATCCGGAAGACCTGCACATCACCAATGTACCCCTGGTTCATGTTGTCGAAAAGCTGCAGGCCGATGGTCAGGTCTATGGATTCTTTATGTACCACATCCATCAGCTGGGCCATACGGTCCTCATATTCCTTTTCGGAGAAGGGGACGAATACGTAGTCTTCCTTCTCTTCACCCTGGATATGAGTGCCGCCGGAGTATAGCTCAGATGCCTTGTTTGCCAGCTGGTAATAACGATCTATCTTTTCATAATCCTCTTTATCAGAAACATTTTCTGCAAGCTGATAGAAAGCGTCCATGATCTGATTGAAGAAACGGTCAGAGGGGATTATGATCTCATTTTCCGCAAGGTTAGTGCCCTCTTTCGAGACGGCATAGATCTTTTGGCTGGAAGACAAACCGGAAATGCCGTCATACCGGGCATCGCTGTACTCAGACATATGATATTCACCGTCCCGGGCGGTACCGGTGGCGATGGACATATATTGATTCCGGCCTTCTTTGTAGAAGTTGTAATTCTTGGAAACTTCGGCTACCTGCTCCACGGAAACGAACACCAGCTGATGCAGACTGCCTTGCAGGAAGGAGTGGAATTCGTTCATCAAGGTGTAGTCGTCCCGGGCGCCGGCTTCTTTCAAAGCGTCAAACTTTTCGGGGATCGCACCGGTGCCCACGATGCCGGTGATGGTATACTCCTTGCCGGAGAGCGTGATCTTCTTTCCGATCAGCTCCTGGGTAGAATTCAGCTCCATTGCAGTGCCGGTAGAATCATAGCCCTTGCAGGCCACCAGCATATCTGCGAAGTAGGAGGACAATGCCAGCTCGCCAATCTGTGCGGGGTAGGTGCCTTGGAGCTGGTCGCGCAAAGTGTTGCGTTCAGGCAGGTATGCAAAACCGTTTGTGTAGCTCTGCCAATATTCACCCTCGGCAGGACGCATATTGAAGCTGTCGCCGTAGCCGATGACACCAAAGGCGTTGGCATTCAGGTCAGCGGTCAGCTTGTCCAGTTCGTCGGGAGCAAATTTGCACTCATAATAAGTATCGAAAGTGCTCATTTCCTCGCCATTTCTGTACCAGGTGACTTTTGCCTCGTAATCCTTGTTCAGATAGACAGCGGTAATGTCAGCATCACGCAGTGTCTGACGGAAGGTAGCTTCGCTGTTATAGAAGTTCATGGTGCTGAGCAGACCAAAGAGCACAAAGGCCACGCAGCACAGCAAAATGGTAAAGAACAGACGGATGGGCTTGGACTTCAGGCCGGATACGCCGATCTTAAAGGCGTGGCGCAGGGGCAGTTTGGAGCGGATAAACCGGCTTTCTTCCTTGGTGTACTGTTTGGCCGGAGTCTTTGCCGGATCGGTCTGACGGAACACTTCCATCTGTCCGTCGTCGGTGATGCGGGCGGCGGTTTTGAAGGTCTTTACAGACTTTTCGTCGGTGGCGATGACCACATCGGAATCAGACTTCTTGAGGAATTTCTTAATGCTGTCAAAATCGTTTTCAGAAAGGTCAGCGCCCTTTTTGATGCAAATCACATCACCGATGACCTGTAGGTTGTCGGAAACGGCTTCCGCCTCTGCGTGGGTCTTGCTCACATCGGAGAGAATCAGACCGTCCTTCAGCTCGATGATCCGGTCGCCGTACTGTTCTGCAAAATCCCGGTCGTGGGAAACCACGATCACCAGCTTGGTCTTGGAGAGCTTTTTCAAGGTGTCGAAGACTTGCTTGCCGGTGTTGGAGTCCAGCGCGCCAGTGGGCTCGTCCGCCATGATGATCTCGGGCTTTTTCACCAAGGCTCTTGCGATGGCGATACGCTGCTTTTGGCCGCCGGAGAGGGTGTTGGGCTTGCGCTTGGCATAGCCGGTCAAGTCTACTTCCTCCAGAAGAGCCGCAATGGCGGCCTTATCCTTAGGCTTTCCCTGCAGTTCCAGCGCCAAGGCGATGTTATCCTCAACGGAAAACTCATTCAGAATGTTGTATTCCTGAAAGATAAAGCCGATGAAGGTGTTGCGGTAGCTGTCGAAATCGCTTTGGGAAAAGTCCTTACTGCTGCGGCCCTTTACGATGACTTCACCATCGGTGGGGCTGTCCAAACCGCCGCAGACATTCAGTAATGTGGACTTACCGCTGCCGGATTTGCCCAAAAGGAACACCATGCCCGTTTCCGGGAAACGCAGGGATACGCCGTCCAATGCGTGAACAGCCGCGCCGTTTTTGGTTTTGTAGATCTTCTTTAGGTTTTTTACTTCTAACACAAGGCTGCCTCCTTATTGTTCTGCCGCCCGGCAGAATTTGGTTTCTTTTATAATATAGCAGAAGATTGCGGAAAAAGCAAATTTGGCGTTAACAAGACGCCACCGATTGCTCGGTGGGGTTTCATTATTGCGTTAAGCGATTAGTCCTTGATAGCAGCCTGTGCTGCTATCACCAAAAGAGGGAAATTATGTTTTATTCTGGCATATAATCAGAAATCAGTGTTTCAAACTGTTCGTCATCAAAGAAGAAATAACCATAGTTGTTTGTACCGTTCTTATTAAAACACTGTGCGTCAGGGTGTATTAAATCAAAATCACCGTTTAGGTATTCAATTCTTACAACAACATAACTCTCATCCATTTGCTGCGGGTCGCCCCAGTTTACAGAGTGTTTTACGGCGTTAAGCCGACCAACGAAATCATCAAAATCATCAATTTGAGAAAGCACAGTGTATTCGTATCGGTATTCCCCTTGGACATACTTATCCAATCTAACTATTTGTACAGATGCTACATCTTCAGCTTTACAGACATATTCTTGGTCTCCGAAAAGACCACATGAGCAGCATAAAAATATAAGAATAATGGGTAAGATGATGCATACGATTCTTTTCATTATGTAACACCTCCTTATCTTAATAATAATTTTTGTATACGTCTTTGTCAATGAAAAATCACCCTGCCGAGCGTTCGGCAGGGTGATAGTTTCGCTTTATAAATCTAATTACTTAGATTCTTTGATAGCAGCCTGGGCGGCGGCCAGACGGGCGATGGGCACACGGAAGGGGCTGCAGGACACGTAGTCCAGGCCGATCTTGTGGCAGAACTCGACGGACATGGGGTCGCCGCCGTGCTCACCGCAGATACCGCAGTGCAGCTTGCTGTTGCTTCCCTTGCCCTTGGCAACGGCCATCTCCATCAGCATACCAACACCGGTCTGATCCAGCTTTGCGAAGGGGTCGTTCTCGTAGATCTTGGTGTCGTAGTAAGCATTCAGGAACTTGCCGGCGTCGTCACGGCTGAAGCCGAAGGTCATCTGGGTCAGGTCATTGGTACCGAAGCAGAAGAACTCAGCTTCCTTGGCGATCTCGTCGGCGGTCAGACATGCACGGGGGATCTCGATCATGGTGCCGACTTCGTACTTCAGCTCGATGCCGGCAGCGGCGATCTCAGCGTCAGCGGTCTTGACTACCTGCTCCTTAACGAACTTCAGCTCCTTCATATCGCCAACCAGGGGGATCATGATCTCGGGGACCATGTTCCAGTCGGGATGGTTCTTCTTGGTGTTCAAAGCAGCACGGATGACAGCCTTGGTCTGCATCACAGCAATCTCGGGATAGGTGACGCTCAGACGGCAGCCACGGTGACCCATCATGGGGTTGAACTCGTGGAGGCTGGAGATGATGTCCTTGATCTGCTGTACGGTCTTACCCTTGGTAGCGGCCAGAGCAGCGATGTCTTCCTCAGTGGTGGGAACGAACTCGTGCAGAGGGGGATCCAGGAAGCGGATGCAGACGGGCATACCTTCCATAGCCTCGTAAAGGCCTTCGAAGTCAGCCTGCTGCATGGGCAGGATCTTAGCCAGAGCCTCTTCACGCTCCTCAGCGGTGTCGGAGCAGATCATCTCACGGAAGGGTCCGATACGGCCTTCCTCGAAGAACATATGCTCGGTACGGCACAGGCCGATGCCTTCTGCGCCCAGCTCGCGAGCCTTCTTGGCATCACGGGGGGAGTCAGCATTGGTGCGGACCTTCAGAGTACGGTACTGGTCAGCCCAAGCCATAATGCGGCCGAACTCACCGGCGATCTCTGCGTCCTTGGTTGCGATGATACCGGCGTAGATGTTACCGGTGGAGCCGTCCAGGGACAGCTCGTCGCCCTCGTGGAAGGTGATGCCATCCAGAGTGAAGACCTTGTTCTCCTCGTCCATCTTGATCTCGGTGCAGCCGGAAACACAGCAGGTGCCCATGCCGCGGGCAACGACTGCTGCGTGGGAGGTCATACCGCCGCGGACGGTCAGAAT
>JAZUNW010000069.1:0-16797 GCA_045604325.1 Faecousia sp.
TCAGATTGCTATGGAATGATTTTCACATATATGTGGGCTTTCGACCAACAAGCAGATTGGGATTATATTGAATATGTGAAAAGCATTTTTGAACCCTATAATACAGAGTTTTACTATGTGGAACTTGTTGCTCCCCGCGAAATTAGATTAGAACGAAATGTTACTGAAAACCGGTTGCAGAACAAAGCATCGAAAAGGGATGTTGAGGTATCGAATCAAAGACTTATCAACGATGATACAAAATACCGACTCGAAAGTTTTGAGGGTGAAATTCCGTTTGATAACTACATTAAAATTGATAATTCAAAGCTTCCACCCGATGTAGTTGCAAAAATGATTCAAGAGAAATTCCATTTGTAACGAAGAAAACCGGTCTGTTTACATATAGGTTCATTTTCGGGGAGTACACCCATGAAAAACGGCAAGTTTCAACAGAAACTTGCCGTTTTTCAATGATATCCGTTCCTTACGGAATGGGTGATATATCTTCGATATGATATCAAACGATCGTGCGATGATATATGCCTGCGGCAAAAATGCAAACAAATCTGGCCGGTACCATCTTGAATGGGCATTTTAAAAGATATTTCTTGCTTTTTTATTTTATAGCGGTATAATGAACATGGACTATGTGAACAAGCATTTGAAAGGATAAAAGCTATGAATATTTGGAATGGAAATGTGCCCTATGCAGGTGATTTTACTCCCTACATAACCCCATATCCCGTGGTGGGGGCAAAGACAGCCATTGTGGTTCTGCCCGGTGGCGGCTACTGGAAACGGGCCGAGCATGAGGGTGAGAGCTACGCCCGCTGGCTCAACACCATCGGTATTGCAGCCTATGTGCTGGAATACCGCATTGCGCCGGACAAAGCACCGGCTCCTATGGCAGACGCGCAGCGGGCGCTCCGCCTTGTGCGGCAGATGGGATATGAAAAGGTGGGCATTATGGGCTCATCCGCAGGCGGTCATTTGGCGGCAACCATGACGGTGCACTATGACCATATGTTCTATGAGCTTACGGATGAGGCAGATACGATTTCTGCAAGACCGGATTTTTCCGTATTGTGCTATCCTGTAATGGATATGGGCCTTTACCGCCACGACGGTTCCCGGCAGAATTTACTGGGTGCCCGTGCTACCCAAAGTGCCCAGCATTTCTATTCTCCGCAGCTGCATGTAAATGAAAATACACCCCCCTCATTTATCTGGGCTTGTGCCGGTGACCCCGGCGTTCCCGCCCAGAATTCCATGCTGTATGCCATGGCGCTGGCGGAAAACAATGTGCCTTATGAACTGCACATTTATGACCATGTTGGTCACGGTTGGGGCTTGGCGGAAGAAAGGCCCTATATTGCTCAGTGGGTTGAATCACTGAAAAAATGGCTTGAAAAATAAAAGAAAGGACCTTCTTAGGGAGGTCCTTTCTTCTTTCGCAGCATATACTGACACGAGGTGATGTATATGCAGTATTATTTGGGACAGCCTGCTGCTGTTGCGACCATGACAGGGGGCATGCTGCGGGGAACGGTAAAATTCTATTACCGGCCGGACGGTGTGCTGGTGGTAGCGGATGTCAGCGGCTTACCACGGCAGGATGGATTCTACGGCTTTCACATTCATGAAGGTAGTAGTTGCACCGGTGAGGGCTTTGCGGATACAAAAAGCCATTTCAATCCCACCGGTAAGGAGCATCCTTTCCACGCAGGGGACTTGCCGCCGCTTTTGGGTTGCAACGGGAAAGCATTTCTTGCGGTAAAAACCGACCGTTTCAGCGTAGGAGATGTGATCGGGAGGACTGTGGTCATTCACAGCGGGCCGGACGATTTTACCTCTCAGCCGGCAGGCAACGCGGGTACGAAAATTGCTTGCGGTGTCATTAAATTGATGCCGAGGATATAAAAAGTGCCGCCTTAGGCGGCACTTTTTTATTATTCCGCGGTTTCGGCTTCTTCTGCAGTCTGTGCAGCAAGGGCCTGGGCGATAAACTCTGCGGCATCGTCGGGGACGTCGTCCAGATTGTCGCTGCCGATGTCCACGGTGTGGGGCTGGCGCTTGGAGAAGATATCATAGATCACGGGCACGATGACCAGCGTCATGACTGTGCCGTAGACCAATCCGCCGATAACGACGATTGCCATGCCACCACCAAGCTGACCTGCCATATCGTCGCTGAATACCAACTGACACATAGCAAGGATTGTGGTCAGCGCTGTCATCAGAATGGGGCGCATACGGGTCTTGCCGGTGGCGATCAAGGCGCTGCGGCGGTCCATGCCGCCAAGGCGAAGTTGGTTAGTGTAGTCAACAAAGACGATGCCGTTGTTGACGATGGTGCCCATCAGCACTGCAAAGCCCATCAGCGACAGAAGACTAAGCTGATGTCCCGCAAGCAAAAGACCCAGCATACCGCCGGTGAAGGCCAGCGGAACAGTAAACAGAACGATGAAGGGGCTTAAGAGGCTTTGGAACTGGGCAACCATTACAAGGTAGATCAGCAGACCGCCCAAAGCAATCAGCAGAAGCATCTGGTTTACCATTTCGTTAACGGTTGAGCTTTCGCCCTCCAGCAGGACGCTGTAGCCATAAGGAACGGCCTCACCGGAGGTGTAAGCAGACAGCTTGTCAGAAAGGGTACGGGCAAGGAGCGTTGCGTTGTAGCCCTCGGCAATGTCTGCCGAAACGCTGACATACCGGGTCTGGTTTTCTCTTTCGATGGCGCCGATGGAGGTGGTCTCTTCAATGGTTGCAAACTCGGAAAGCTTGTGGGTTACAGTGACTGAAGCGCCGGAAGAATCCATGGTAGCAGCCTGCAGCTCCAGATCCAACAGATTCTCCAATGTCAAGGGATCAGCATTGTTCTCCACCGTAACATTCAGATTGATGCCGTCGACGGTGATGGTGGTGGCGTTTGTGGAGGTGGTCAGCTTTTCAGAGATGGCCATATAGATCTGGGCAACGGTGAGGCCCTGTGCCATGGCCTTATCCTTATCGATGACCAGGTGAATGGCGGGGTCACCGTCAGAGAAGCTGGTGGATACATCCTCATAGCCGGGAACGGTTTCTACAATTGCAGCGATCTCATCGGAGATCTTTTGCATGGTCTCGAGGTCGTTACCGTAGACCTTAACAGACAAGCCGCTGCCCAGCATTGCGGTCATATCATCCATGCCGCTGGCTGCAGCTTCTACACTACAGGGCATATCTGCGCAAGCTTCGTTGATGTTTTTCGCGATCTGCAGGATCTCGCTTGCAGGAGTATCTTCAGCAACAACAATAAAGTAGGAGTAATTTCCGAAGGTGTCACTGCTGACGGAAAGACCGCCCAGCATGCCCAAAGTGGAGGCTCCATCCATAACACCTACTTCCTCAACACCTTCAACAGAAAGAATCTTATCGATAACGGAGTCTGCCATTTCGTAGGATTCTTCTCTGGTTAAGTTTTCAGGGGTGGAAACGGTGACTTGAATGGCATCTGTGGTCATTTCCGGCAGAAGGACAATGCCCATGTTCAGCACGATGACAATACACAGCACCAAAAGACCGATGGAAGTGCCCAAGGGTGCGGCCTTGTGATCTAAGCACCAGTTCAGGAACTTACCATAAACATTCAGGAACTTGTCAAACCAGGGATGGGACTTGGATTTGGAACTGCGCAGCATGGTGGATGCCGCTGCGGGCACGACGGAAAGTGCCACGATCAGCGATGCCATCAGGCAGTAGCCGATGCAAAGGCCGAGAGGCAGCAGCAATTCCTTGACCATGCCCTCTGTAAATACCAGCGGGAAGAATACGCAAATGGTGGTAAGGGTAGAGGAAATGATGGCACCGGCAACCTGTTTCGTGCCCTGTACGGCAGCTCTTGCCGCGCTGACACCGCGGTCTCGCAGGCGGTAGATGTTTTCGATAACAACCACGGAGTTATCCACCAGCATACCAATGCCGAGCGCAAGACCGGAAAGGGTCATCATATTCAATGTGATACCGGTAAAATACATCAGCACCAGTGTAAACAGAACGGATAGGGGAATGCTGATGGCAACGATCAATGTAGGCTTCACAGCCTTGAGGAACAGTGCCAGAATGATGATAGCGAGGATCGCACCGGTAATCATACTGGAAAGGACAGAGTCAATGATGAGTTCGATATAACTGCCCTGGTTCATCAGCGTTACCAGGTTTGTGCCGGTATACTTGCTTTCCAGTTCGTCAAAGGCCGCAAGGCAATTGTTGGCGGTTTCGTTGGTGCCGGTGGTGCTGTTTTTGTAGATGCTCAAAATGATGGCCTGCTCGCCGTTCAAGCGGGCATAGCTTGTGCCTGCGTTGTCGATTACGGTAACGGTAGCCACATCGGAAAGCCGCACATCACCGATGCCGTCCATGCTTGCAAGCAGTGCTCCGGAAACGTCCTCAACGGTCTTGAATTCGTCACCCACCTTCAAAAGCCAGCTGTTGTCGTCCTTGTCATCGATGTAGCCGGCGGGCATAGAGAAGTTCTGTGCGTAGATCAGCTGGGAGAGGGTGTTGATGCTCAGCAGCTTGTCAAGGTTTGCGTTGGCCAGTGCCTGCTCCTTTGCGGTTTCATACTGCTGCTTTGCGGTAGCCAGCTGAGCTTCAGCACCGGAAAGCTGGCTGCTTGCAACGGCAAAGCCGACCGCAGCTTCCAGCTGTGCCTGTGTCATGCCGGCGTAGGCGTCCTCAAGACCTGCTAAAATTTCGGGAACAGAGTCCAAGGTATCGGAAAGATTACTTAAAGTGTCGTTGATGTCATTAAGGGCCTGCCGCAGCTCCTCCAACGTGGCAGTTTCGGCACTTTCTGAGTTTTCCAAATTTTCCAAGAGGGAAGAGAGGTTTTCTGCAATGACCCGCAGGCTTCCGGAGATCTCCATAAGATCTTCTACCGTTAAGTTTTCCTTTGCCAGCCTGTCGGAAATATTCTTTAAGTTGTCGATTATGGTATCAAGGGATTTGCCGACCTCACCGTCAGTGATCTCGCCGCGGAGCTTTTGGGTTTGTTCCAACAGAGTATCCACTTCTGCCTTGATTTTCGACGCGGCGTCCTTTACACCGCTTTCCAGCTGACCGAAGATGGCATCCGCCATGGTAGCGCCAAAGCTTTTTTGGGCTTTGTCCAGTTCCTTTTTGCCGTTGGCTACTTCTTTTTCTGCCTTTTCAAGCTCTGCAGCGGCAGAGGCAAGCTTTTCATTCACGGTCTCCAGCAGCTTGGCGTTTAATGCATCGATCTTTTCTTTGTCAAGCTCTACCTGAATGCTCTTTTCCACAAGACCGAGGGCAGATACGCTGGCAACACCGTTTTGCCGCTCCAGATAGGGCTGTACGGTATCTTTTACAAAGGCGGAAAGTTGGTAAATGTCATAGCCCTCCCGGCTGACGGATACATACATGGTAGCCACCATGTCCATGCTCAGCTCGATGACGGAAGGTGTGCCGCACATTTCCGGCAGACTTCCGCCCACCTCCTGCAAAGCGCTGGTGACTTTGACCATGGTAGAATCCATGTCGGTGCCTTCTGCAAATTCCAGCTGTACCATGCCAAAGTTTTCGGAGGAAGTGGAGTAGACATTTTCTACACCGCTTACAGTGCCCAATGCACTTTCCAGCGGGCGCACAACATCGCTTTCCACACGCTCCGGGCTTGCGCCGGGGTAGGGGGTTACCACAATGAGGTAGGGCAGGCTCATGTTGGGGAGCAGGTCTGTGGTCATCCGCATCACAGACACCACACCCAGCACCAGCACAGCAATCACTGCCACCAGTATGGTAAATGGCTTTTTAACGCTTAATTTTTCCATAATCGGCATCGGTCCTTTGCTCAGTAAAATCTCAGTATACATTATAAACCAAGTTTTAAGCGAAAAAATAAACAAATCGTAAATTCACGGTATAAAAATACAACTTTTTTGATTGGAATCAGAAAAGGTTGCACTTTTCATTTCTTTGTGATATGTTTACTTTTAGAAAGAAGCAAGGAGTGCATTTAAAGTGCCGCAGGTTCTTGTTAAACTGGGGGCCAACGCCGGTGTTTCCATTCGTGTTGGCGGTAAGAATATTTGGGTGGATGCTCTGTTTGAGGGCGTGGGGAATACGTTTTCTCACCTTCGTCCGGAGCTGTTGGAGAAGATCATGTCCGGCGCCTTCGGCAAACCGGATTACATCGTCTATACCCACAATCACGGAGATCATTATTCCCGAGAGCTGACCCGCATTGCCATGGAAAAGTGGCCGGATACAAAGGTGATCCTGCCTGAGCAGGCGTTAGAGGGACAGACATTGCTGACGGGCAGTGAATGCCTTATGAATGATGGTGCGCTGCAATTGCGGTTTGTGAAGCTGCCCCATGCGAGGGAGATCTATGCCGATGTAAAGCTTTACGGACTTTTGATCGGCGTGCCCGGCTGCAATATCCTGCTGCCCGGTGATTGCGAGGTGGCAAGCCCCGCACTGAAGGATGCGGTAGGGGATACAAAAATCGACCTTGCAATCGTGGATTTTCCCTGGATCACCAAGCGGGTCGGCAGGGAGTTCTTGCAAGCGCATTTAGGTCATGCCCATGTGATTGCCTATCATTTGCCCTTTGCAGAGGATGATGCAAACGGATTCCGTCTGTCTGCTGCCAAAGCAGCGGACAAGCTTGGCGAGTCTGCTGATGTGCGGCTCTTATGGGACCCGCTGCAGGAAGAGGAAATAAATATTTAAGAGGCAGGCTCTAGACTGCCCCAGTTTGTACGGACAGCACAAAAAAAGAGGCCCTGTGTAAGATTATTAAGTTTTAAGCGGAGTGGCGTAGCGTTAGCGGCGCCACTCCAGTTTTTATCTGGATACGCTCATAATTGTAAAAATGAATGTATCTGTCGATTAGTTCATTTGCTTCCCGGAATGTCTTTGGTTTATGCCGGTAGATACACTCTGTTTTCAGAATCGAGAAGAAATTTTCTGCCATCGCGTTGTCATAGGGATTTCCTTTACTTGACATTGACGGTGTTATCCCGTAAGATTGAGTTAGGTTAAAATACCCCTGTGAAGTGTATTGAAACCCTTGGTCGCTGTGGAGCTGCAACTCCGCAGCGACACTCTTTTTCTCTTTTTTTATTGCAAGTCGTATCGTGTCCAGTACAAGACTTACTGTTTGCCTGGATGAGGTTTTGTAAGCCACTATGCTGTTGTCGTACAGATCCCGGATCATGGACAAATACAACACACCTTCTTTGGTGTGGATATAAGAAATATCTGTAACCCATTTTGCGTTAGGACGATCTGCTCGAAACTGACGGGCAAGAAGATTTTTGTACTTATGTACCTGCTGACCAAGATTCACCCATTTCCTGCGGCGGCGTATTTCTGACAGTAGCCCATATTTCTTCATTATACGCAGAATGGTCTTGGGATTTTTATGTATATCCTTGCGTTTCAACCACAACCACACCCGTCTGTAGCCGTAGGTTTTGTCGGTAGTATCCTGACATATCTGAATCTCCTTGGCGAGATCTGCGTCCTTCTCAGGCTTTCCCAACCGTTTTACAAAGTCGTAATATCCACTCCGGGACACGCCGAAAAACTTGCACATAACCGATATTGGATATTCACTGCGGTGACGATAGATAACAGCGTATTTTGCCTTTGGCCTCACTTCCTTTCTGTTGACTGCAGAAAATCCCGCAACAATTTGTTCTCCATTCTTAGTCGATACAGTTCTTTTTCTATGTCTTGCTTGGGTGGCAGTCCGTCTTTTCTTGGTCTTCCTTTAGGCTTGGGCGCAATGCCTTTGAGTATATTGCGATTCTCACAGTTGTGTCTGTACGACCAGTTCCTAAGCTGCTTGTGGCTTAGTCCCAGTTCATCAGCAATTTCCTGGAATGTCATTCCAGCCTGTCGCATCGACAATATAAGCCCCTCTACGGCTTTCAGATGTGTGTATTTTCGTTTCTCCATAACAATACCCCCTGTGTAGTTATTATCCTACACAGGGGGCCTTTTTGTCTATTGTCCAGTTTTACTGGTTCGGTGCATTTTCGGTGTCCTTTTTGCGTTTACAGCACGGTAATGCGGTCGGCATACTTTTGGGCGAGGTTTCCTTCGCTGATGAGCATATCCACGTCGCTGAGGGTGCATTGGATATGGCCGGAGGTGGTGCCGAATTTGGAGCTGTCACAAAGGAACACCTTTTTGGCGGCATTTTTCAGCATGGCGTTTCGCACATGGATCTCGTCCCGGTTGCAATCGGAAAGCACACCGCCATCGGATAAGGAGCGGGTGGAGAAAAATACAAGGTCGGCATGAAACTGCCGGAAGGTCTGCTCGGCATCTGCTCCAACAAGGCACATCCGGGCAGAGCGGCAAAGCTGACCGCCGGATAAGAAGACATCGAAATCCGTTTGGGAAAGGCAGGCGGCGATCTCGATGTTGTTGGTTACCACCGTCAGCGCCTTCTTTTCCGTCAGCTTTTCTGCCAGATAAAAGGCGGTGGAGGACTGGTCTAAGAATACGATGCTGCCATCGCTTACAAGGCTTGCTGCCTTTTCTGCGATCTGCCGTTTGGCTGCGGAATTTAGAATGATGCGGCTGCGGAAAGGGCTGACATGGGTGTAGTTTTCCAGCAGCGCAGCGCCGCCGTGGGTGCGGCGGATCAAGCCTCGGCGCTGCAAACCCGCAAGGCTGCGGCGGACGGTAGCCTCACTTAAATACAGGCAGTTGCACAGATCCTGCACCCGGGTGTGTCCTTGCGCCTTTAGGATGTCGAGGATCTGCTGATCTCTTGTTTTTTCTTTCATAATACCTCCAATGTGTGACCGAATCGGCAAAGATAAGCAGAAACAGCTGACCGGTTTTCATATATCGATCATAAATAGTCAAAAATATTGATTGGTTTGCGTGGTTTCATTATAATATAAAACATGAAAAAAGCAAGAGAAAGGGAGAAAGCCATGCAGATCAAAGAACTCTTAAAGGGTGTGGATTGCGCCTGCGGTAAGCATCATAGCTGCCCCATACGTCATGTACTTATCGGCAGCAACGCAATTTCCGGTCTTGCCGACATTACGAAGGAATATAGCAATATCCTGATTGTGGCAGACGAGAATACATATCGGGCGGCAGGCGCCGCTACCGAGGCGGCGCTGGCGGGCAAGATGCTAAGCAAGGTGATCTTCCCCGGCGATACGGTTATGATCCCCAATGAGGCTGTCATCGCCCGTGTCAATGAGAATATGGTGGGGCAAGACCTGATCGTGGGTATCGGCTCCGGTGTAATTCAGGATCTTTGCAAATATGTGTCCTTCTTCAGCGGCGTGCCTTACTACGTAGTGGCAACTGCACCGTCTATGGATGGCTACGCATCCACCGGTGCGGCAATGATCCTGGAGGGCATGAAGGTGACGGTGGCGGCAAAAGTGCCGGAGGCCATCATTGCCGACACCAAGGTCTTGAAAGATGCTCCTATGGAGATGATCCGGGCAGGCTACGGTGACATTGTGGGAAAGTTCTCTGCCCTCAACGATTGGCGCTTGAGCCATGTGGTCAGTGGCGAGTATCTGTGTCCTTACATTTACGATCTGACCATGCAGATGGTGGAGAAGACTTTGCGGCTTGCTGACCGCCTTGAAAAGCGGGATGAGGAGAGTGTCGGCGTGCTGATGGAGGCGCTGGTGGCGGTTGGCGTTGCCATGAGCTTTGCCGGTTCTTCCCGGCCTGCCTCCGGCAGCGAGCACCACCTTTCCCACTTCTTTGAAATCACCGGCATCGTCCGGGGTGAAGAATACTTCCCCCATGGCATTGATGTTGCCTATTCCACCGTCATAACCGCCGCGTTGCGGGAAAAACTGCTGCGGGAAAGCTGGCCGGATGCCCAGTTCCGTCTGCCCCGGGCAGAATACGAAGAAAAAATCCGCAGCATCTACGGCCCGGTAGCCGATGGATGCATCGCCCTGCAGGACAAGGTGGGGCTTTACGGCAAGGATATGGTAAGCATCTACAAAGCAAAGGAACAGGAGATCCGCGCGGTGCTGTCCGAAATGCCCAGGGCTGCGGAGATCGAAAAAATGCTTGCCGCCGCAGGCCTTGCTATGCAGGAATTCTATAGGCTGTACACGAAAGATAAAATTCGTGACGCAATCGCCTACGGCAAGGAGCTGAAAGACCGGTACACGGTGCTTTGGCTGTACTACGATTTCTTTGGAGAGGCAGGAGAAGGAAAATGAATATAGAAAAGATCAAAGTCGTCGCCATGGATTTAGACGGTACCCTTACCCAGCACAAGCAGCCCCTGACCCCGGAGAACCGTGCCGCTTTGGTGGCATTGGCAAAGAAATATAAGTTGGTAATGGCCGGTGCGGGACAGGTGATGCGGGTGTTCAACCAACTGGGGCAGTTTCCCATCGATGTCATCGGCAACTACGGCCTGCAGTACGGAAAGTACAATGCCGAGACCGGCACGCTGGACATCCTGCGGGATTTGGTGTTCCCCTGCGACCGGGAGAGCGTTGACAGAAGAGTGACCATGCTCCGGAAAAAGTACGGCTTGACGGAGTTCGCCGGTGAGAATGTGGAGTATCATCCTTCCGGTTGCGTTACCTTCCCTTGCCTTGGAACAAAGGCCTTGCAGGAAGACAAGCTGGCCTTTGACCCCGACCGGTCTAAGCGCCGTGCCATCTACAAGGATGTCTGCGAGGTTTTCAGCGATTATACCGTGTTCGTTGGCGGATCTTCTTCCTTTGATATGGCTCCCACACCTTATAATAAGGCTTATGCGCTGGATCTTTTCTGCAAGGAAAATGGCTTAGAGCACGAGAATGTGGTCTACATCGGCGATGATTACGGCCCCGGCGGCAACGACGAGAGCGTATATCTTTCTGACTTCCCATACCTGACCATTGACGACTACCGCACTTTCCCAAATGTGGTGGCACCGCTGCTATAAGTTTAAGTTTTTGATAAGGAAATTTAAGAGTTTTTTAAGACCGTTGACAAGCAGAACTTTTCTTTGTACTCTCGTGGTATAAATTACCAAGGTGAGGTGACGGCATGTATATCGCGATGTTCAACGGCTGGTATTTCTTCTGGCTGCTGTTCTGGACCGGCGTTACGGTGGGCTTATATTTCCTTTTGCGCAAGCGCTCTGAAGCAACACAGAAAGCGGTGCTGTTCGGTCTGCTGGTTGCCGGCTTTTTGATGCACTTTTTAAAGGTCTATATTCCGCCTTACTCTGTAGATGAAGCCCGGATGCTCCGGGACAGCTGGTTCGTCAATATCTGCGGCGCCAATATTGCTCTGTTTCCGTTCTTCTTCTGGTCCAAAAACGAGAAGATCAAGGACTACATGTTCTATATCGGTGCTATCAGCGGTCTGATCGCCCTCTTTTATCCCCAGGAGCCCATCGCCAAGACCGATCAACTGGCAGAGCAGCTGGATATCGTAAGATTCTATTATCATCACTGGATGGTGCTGGCTGTGCCGCTGCTGATGGTGCTGTTTGGTCACCACAAGCTCAGCTACAAGCGGCTGCTGAGCGCGCCTACGGGGTTGCTGCTTTTGATGCTGTTTATTATGCTCAACCAGATTTTCCAGTCGGAGCTGGGCTATATCCCTCTGCGGGACCGGGGCAATTTCTTCGGCATCGACTATAAAAACACCTCTTATATCTGGGGCCCCGGCACCAATGATGCCATTGGCGATTTCCTTGCGCTGTTTACTCCCGACATCTTCAAGACCGTTCCGGTGGGAGAGTTTGCCGGGCAGGTAAAGTACTGGCCCTGGTTCTGGCTCATTACGCCGGTGTATCTGCTGGTCACCCCGCTGTCGTTCCTGCTGTCGCTGGTATTTGACCATAAGGCACTGACAGCAGATGTAAAGGCGCTGAAGCAACGCGTAAGCGCCAAAGTGCTAAAGGCTAGTCACTGATATTCAAAAACCACGCCGTAAGGCGTGGTTTTTGCTTTGGACAGAAGAAAATGTGCTCCGCTGGCGAATAAATGTCCGTAAAATGTGGAATTTTTCATTGACATTTAGGGGCGAATGGTGGTATATTAGACAAATCAAGTATCCAAAAGGAGAGACAAACCATGAAAAGACTGATCGCTGTTATTTGCGCCATGCTGATGCTTCTGTCCCTGACCGCCTGCGGCGGCGAAACACAGAAGGATGATGGCAAGTATGTTATCGGCGTTTGCCAGATTGAGCCCCATCCTGCGCTGGACGCAGCCACCAAGGGCTTTAAGGACGCTGTTGTAGCTGCTCTGGGTGCAGAAAATGTTGAGTTTATCGACGGCAATGCTGCCGGCGACTCCAATACCCTTAATTCCATCATGGCTGACTATGTGGCCAAGAAGGTGGATCTGATCCTTGCCAATGCAACTCCCGTTCTGCAGACCGCCGCAATGGCTACCACCACCATTCCCATTTTAGGCACCTCTGTTACTGAGTACGGCGTTGCTCTGGAGCTGGATAATTTCGACGGCACTGTTGGCCGCAACATCTCCGGCACCTCTGACCTGGCGCCTCTGGACAAGCAGGCACAGATGGTCATTGACTGGTTCCCCAATGCAAAGAATGTGGGCCTTCTGTACTGCGCTACGGAGGCTAATTCCAAGTATCAGGTAGAGGTCGTTAAGAAGTATCTGGAAGGCAAGGGCCTGACCGTTAAGGAATATTCCTTCTCATCTTCCAGCGATATGGCTACTGTCACGGAAAGTGCAGCAGCAAGCTCTGATGTGATCTATGTGCCCACCGACAATACCGTTGCCAACGGTGCAAGCATTGTTAAGGGCATTTGCGAGGCTAAGAAGATCCCCGTCATCGCAGGCGAAGAGGGCATCTGTGCCGGCTGCGGTGTGGCAACCCTGTCCATCAGCTACGAAGAGCTGGGCAAGGTTACCGGCGAGATGGCAGTCAAAGTCCTGAAGGGCGAAGCCAAGGTTGGCGAAATGCCCATTAAGTACGCAAGCGATCCTGTGTACAAGTACAACAAGGAGATCTGCCAGAAGCTGGGTCTGACTCCCCCCGAGGGCTATGTAGCCATCGGCGAATAAATGAAATTCTGCAAGCGGGGTGGACCCTCCACCCCGCTTCTTTTTGAACAGGAGGATAACTTATGGCTTTGCTGAACGCCTTGCCCAGCGCCTTGGCGCAGGGCCTTATCTGGGGCATTATGGCCATCGGTGTATATATCACTTATAAAATTCTGGAAGTATCCGATCTGACGGTCGACGGCTCTTTTGCCACCGGCGGTGCTGTGTTTGTTGTGCTGATGACAGGCGGCACCAATGTTTGGGTCGCCATGCTGGCAGCGGTGATCGCCGGTATGATCGCCGGCCTCGTCACCGGATTTTTCCACACAATCTGCGGCATCCCCGCTATTCTTTCCGGCATTCTTACCCAGTTGGGTCTGTGGTCTGTGAATCTGGCCGTCCTGGGCTGGAGCTCCAACAAGGCTATGAACCTTAACAAGGTGGAGCTGCTGGTCTCTATGCGGCATATGCAGGAAGTAGAGGCTGGCATGCGTCCTTTCTTCCAGCACCCCATTGTGATGGTGGGCTTGTTTACAGCAGCAATTATCGGCATTTTGTATTGGTTCTTCGGTACTGCCCGGGGCGCATCCATCCGTGCCACCGGTGCCAATGCCAACATGGCCCGTGCCCAGGGCATCAACACCAATGTCAATAAGGTCATCGGCCTGATGATTAGCAACGGTCTCGTTGCCCTCTCCGGCTGCCTGTGGACTCAGTATTTCGGCTATGCTGAGATCAACATGGGCCGCGGCGCCATCGTCATCGGCCTTGCAGCCATCATCATTGGTGATGTGACCTTTGGCAAGCTGTTCACCAACTTTGCCTTAAAGCTGCTGGCAGTGGCTCTTGGCTCTGTGATCTACTATGTGGTCATTCAGATCGTAGTCAGCACCATGGACATCAACACCAATCTTTTAAAGCTGATCTCTGCTCTGATCGTGGCGGCGTTCCTTGCCGTACCCTACTGGAAGAAGCAGTTCTTCCCAAAGAAAAAGCACCATGCTGCCGGAAAGGAGAAGGAACATGCTTGAGATAAAGAATGTATTTAAGACCTTCAATGCCGGCACTGTCAATGAAAAGCAGGCTTTAAGAGGTGTGAGCCTTCATCTGAAGGAGGGCGAGTTTGTTACCGTCATCGGCGGCAACGGCGCAGGTAAATCCACGATTCTCAACTGCGTGGCGGGCGTTTATGGCGTTGAGGACGGCCAGATCCTCATTGACGGCGTGGATGTGACCCATCTGCCGGAGTACAAGCGGGCGAAGTACATCGGCCGTGTGTTTCAGGATCCCATGATGGGCACAGCGGCTACCATGCAGATCGAGGAAAACCTGGCGCTGGCAGCCCGCCGGGGTAAGTTCAGAGGATTGAGCGCCGGCATTACCAAGGCAGAGCGGGAAACCTACCGGGAGCAGCTGAAGATCTTAGGCCTTGGACTTGAGGACCGGATGACAGCAAAGGTGGGTCTGCTGTCCGGCGGACAGCGGCAGGCGCTGACTCTGCTGATGGCGGCCCTTGAGAAGCCGAAGCTGCTGCTCCTTGATGAGCACACCGCAGCCCTTGACCCAAAGACTGCCGCAAAGGTACTGGAAGTCACCCAAAGAATAGTGGAGAAGGATAACCTCACCACCATGATGATTACCCACAACATGCGTGATGCCATTGCCTACGGCAATCGGCTCATTATGATGTACGACGGCCGCATCGTTGTGGATGTGTCCGGTGAGGAGAAGAAGAATCTGACTGTGGAGCAGTTGCTGGCGCTGTTCAGCAAGGCCAGCGGCTCCGACGAAGCAGACGATAAGCTGCTGCTTTCGTAATAACAAAAGGGTGCGAGTGATCGCACCCTTTTTGCTGTCAAATTGCGGTTTATCGAGCGAACGCTCAAAATGCAAAATGAAAAATTCAAAATGCAAAATTGAGGTATTTGCTCCGCAAATAATTTTAATAGTCGGCTTTAGCCGACACAATCATTCTGCATTTACTGCCATTGGCAGTCCGGCAAACTGAAATTTCAAAGCCCGCGACCGAAAGGTCGCGGGCGGGTGTTTTTAGGGCTCAAAGCCTTCGAAAATGGGGATCCAGCCTTCTTCTATGGCGGTGTCAAAATCCTCTTGGGTTTTGATGGTCCATGCAACGCCCTGCACGCCCCATAGCTTGCGGCTGAGGATCGTGCCAAGACGCGTGCGGTCCTTAAAGTTGTAAGCGATGAAGTCGGGCACAAGCAGGAAATTCAACAAATGTGCAGATAATACCAGCCGCAGATACCATGGAAGGCGTGTTTTTGACACCCAGTAGTTTTCTGCCAGCTGACCTCTTACGATATCCGGTCGGTTCTGCTTCATCCACCGGATGCACCGGGGGTCGAAGGACTCGACACAGTATGCGCCATCATAGCTTTCCAGCAGATCGCAGGCAGCCTTGCAAAGGGCAGCGTGGTTGTTGCGCTCGGCTTTCAGCTCCACGATCAGTGGCGCTTTTCCGGAGAACAGCTTAAGAACATCGGTAAACAGCGGGATCTGTTCCTCGGTGCCTTCCAGACGGTAATTTTTCAGATCTTCGGCGGTCAGGTCTTCGATCTTAATGTCTGCGCCGGTAGTGCGCTTTAAGGATGCATCGTGGATCACGGCCAGCTTGCCGTCCTTCATCAGATGGATATCCAGCTCAATACCGTAGCCCTTTTCGAGGGCAAGCCGGAAAGCGGTCATGCTGTTTTCCGGCACACCGTTGCCGTGGAGTCCTCTGTGGGCGTAGGCTCTGCCCCGCAGGCTTGCAAGCGCTTGGTGATCTGTGCGTCCTAATAAGGCGAAGAGGTAAGCGGCGATCAGAAAGACCGCGATGATAAATAATACAATCATAGTGTATTTCTTTTAGTCGTCAATATCCAGCGCTTCCAGGCCTTGCTTTGCCACGACCTTGGTATCGCCGTGCTTGACGAGGATCATAGTCACAAAGGCCAGCGCCACGAAGATGGCTGCGTAGGGGAACAGGACGGTCATGCCCATGTTGTCCATCAAAAGACCGGAGAACATGGGAGTGGCGATCTGGGCGGACATGGATGCGGTGTAGTAGAAACCGGTGTACTTGCCGATGTCGCCGCCGGAGCACATCTCAACCACCATGGGGAAGGAGTTGACGTTGATGGTGGCCCATGCGATGCCCGCCAGAATGAACATGGCGGTCATCAGCCAGTCAGGGCTGGAGGCATTCAGGAAGCAGCCCACGAAGAACGCCGTGAACAGCATGGCAACGCCCGCCAGAATGGTCTTTTTCCGGCCCAGTTTGGAGGCAACGATACCAGCCGGGAAGTAGGCAACGATGGCAGCACCCTGGGCAATCAACATAGTGGTATTGTAGTCCTTGTCCAGAATGTTGCCGGCATAGACGGAAAACTTGGAGGTAACGGCGTTGTAGCCGAAGAACCACAGGACAATGGAGGCCAGGATCAGCAGCAGAGACCGCTTTTCTTCGCGGCTCAGCTTCCGCTTGACAGCGATCTCGGTGGATGCCTGCTGCTCTTCCACACCGTACTTGATGCTGTCGGCAGCCATCTGGGCGGCCCACTGAGGCTCCTTAACGGTAAGCAGGAAGATGGTCAGGCTTCCCAGCATAATGGCAGCCACAACGGCATAGTAAGCGGTGTAGCTCATCAGAGAGTTCTGCACAGCGGAGGTGGAGAACACCATGCCCAGCACCAGCACCAGAATACCGCCGGCGGTGCCCATCAGATTGATGACGGCATTGCCCTTGCTGCGCAGGGGCTTCATGGTCACGTCAGGC
>JAZUNW010000070.1:0-20022 GCA_045604325.1 Faecousia sp.
CCTCGTCGATGGCAGGGCCGATAGCCAGCTGCACCTCGGGCCAAAGACGCTTGACAGCCTGCGCCATGATATGGCTGCAGGTGTGCCAGAAGAAGTCGGAGGCCAAGCGGTCTTAGGAAGACAAGCAACTATTGCAACTCCTTGGCTCACAGAACGACATGGCTACGATCCGCCTTCCTCGTCGATGGCAGGGCCGATAGCCAGCTGCACCTCGGGCCAAAGACGCTTGACAGCCTGCGCCATGATATGGCTGCAGGTGTGCCAGAAGGTCTTGCGGTATTCCGGATTTTCAAAGGTGTACAGATTTTCGTTTTCCATGTTGGTTTCCTCCTTTTTGATTCGGGGAAAGGTATAAAAATACCCACCCCTGAAAAATCAGGGGTGGGATACAATTTATAATGTATTCCACGGTTCCACCCTGGTTACGACATAAGCCGTCACTCATTGACGCTTTAACGGGCGTACCCGGCGGAGCATTTCTTCCCCGCAGCTCAGAAGTGGTATCATTCCCTTTCCTTCACAAAGCCTTGCACCGACCGGCTCTTCTCTGAAGTGTTGGTTAGGGATGCGTGTCTTCATCACAGCCTTATGGAGAAAATCTATCACAGATAGGCCCAAATGTCAATCCCTGTGGAGGAAAAAGACTGCAAAAAGGGCTGAAAATAAGAAAAATAAAATTGGTTGCGTTTTATGCGGCATTATGTAAACAAAATGTAACATTTACACAAGATATTGTGGTTAAGGCACAGCAGGGAGTGCATATTTTGAATGAAAGTTTACATAAATTATTTTGCATAATTGTGCAAAAAGTTGTCGTTTCTGGGTATTTTTAAGGAAAAGCTTGACTTTTTTGAATAAATTGTTATAATGTCATCAAGTTGCGCTCTCTAAGCGCTGCTTGTAACTATTTGTTACTATATGAATTTTGACTGATTATTGTTCATACAATTCTTACGAGAGGAGGTACCTTCTATGCTCGAAAGCAATCATTTTGCAAGAAAGAAAACAATGTTTCGGATGGTGGCGCTGCTGATGCCGGTCATTTGCATCATGACGCTGTTAACGCAGACTGTATTTGCAAAGAATACATTTTTTATCAATGACGGCGGCCGCGTTACGATCCACACGACTTACGCAACCGATCCCGAGAATGTGCTGGACGAAGCTGGCCTTGAGCTGGACATGGACGATACCTATACGACTCAGCTTGGACTTGGTATGTCTGAGATCACCATCCAGCGGATGCAGACGGTGAATATCGTATACGGCGGTAAGACTATGGTGGTATCCACCTATGGCGAGACGGTGGAATCTTTGCTGAACCGTTTGAATCTGACCCTTACCGATGACGATGTGATCTCCGCCACATTGCGTACCAAGACCTATGACGGCATGGTGCTGACCATCTCCCGCAATTACACGGTTGAAGAAACCTATACCACGGTTTTGCCCTATGAAACGGTTTACTGCTACGATCCTTCCCTTAAGGACGGCGAGGAAGTGGTGCTGACCGAGGGTAAGAATGGACAAGTCCAGTGCACAGCCAATGTGTGCTATGCGGATGGCGTGGAAGTCAGCCGTACGGTACTGAGTCAGAACGTCATTACGCAGAGCGTGGATGCTTTGATCGCCATTGGCACAAAGATCGATAAGCCCCTTGCTCCCATGCCCGAGATCCCCACCGCACAGACACCCGAAGCTCCGGCAGCTCCTGCCAAGCCCATCATCGGTGACGGTTTTATCACCACACCCGACGGCGAAGTGCTGACCTATACCAGCCAAAAGGTAATGAAGGCAACAGCCTACCACAACTCTGACCCCGGCTGCACCATTTGGACGGCTACCGGCACTCTGTGCCGCGTGGGTGCCATTGCAGTTGATCCCAAGGTCATTCCCTATGGCACCCGGATGTACATCGTCTCCAATGACGGCAGATACATTTACGGTATTGCTGTTGCGGAAGACTGCGGCGGCGCTATCAAGGGCAACCGCATCGACCTGTATTTCGACTCCGTGGCTGAATGCAACACATTCGGTCGCCGCGACTGTACTGTCTACTTCCTTGGCTAATTGAATAGTTGCATATCCGCCTTTTTTCTGCTATGATGTCAGAAGAAAGGCGGATTTTTTATGGTTAATGTTTGTGATATTCAAGTGATGAAACCCCTGCTTGCAGAGCATGGATTCCACTTTTCCAAGGCAAAAGGACAAAATTTCCTCACCCAGCGCTGGGTGCCGGAGCAAATTGCTGAGGAATCCGGTGTGCAAAAGGATGTAGGCGTGCTGGAGATCGGACCCGGTATCGGCCCGCTGACACAGCAGCTTTGCCTGCGTGCGGGAAAGGTCTGTGCGGTGGAGCTGGACAACCGCTTAAAGCCCATACTGGATATAACGGTAGGGGAATTCGAGAATTTGGAGATCATCTGGGATGATGTTCTTAAGCAGGATGTTCCGGCGCTGGTCAAAGAAAAATTCCCGGGCCTGCGTCCTATGGCCTGCGCCAACCTGCCGTACTACATCACATCTCCCATTCTGACAGAACTTTTAGAGGCAGACTGCTTTGAGGCAGTTACTGTCATGGTGCAGAAAGAGGTTGCCCAGCGGATCGCTGCCAAGCCCGGCAGTGCCGATTACAGCGCCTTTACGATCTTCTGCCAGTACTATGCCGAGCCGGAGCTGCTGTTTGATGTGCCTGCCCATTGCTTTATGCCTCAGCCGAAAGTTACCTCTGCAGTTATTACTCTGCGGGTGCGTAAGGAGCGGCCGTGGCAGATCGACGATCCGGATATTTTCTTCCGTACTGTCCGTGCCAGCTTTGCCATGCGGCGCAAAAAGCTGAGCAACGGCCTTGCATCGGGCTTCTCCCAACTGGGTAAGGAAGGGGCTGCTGAGGTGATCGCAGCGTGCGGCTTTGATGAGAATGTCCGTGGCGAGACCTTGAGCATTCCGGAGTTTGCAAAGCTTGCCAACGAAATCGCAAGGAGATTGAAAGTATGATTGAGTTTTTGCTATTGGATCTTGACGATACTATTTTGGATTTTCATAAGGCCGAGCGCCTTGCCATCGCCCAGACCTTCCGGGATTTTGGTGTCGAGCCCACGGAAGAAGTGCTTGAGCGCTACCATGTCATCAACAAGTGGCACTGGGAGCAGTTAGAGCAGGGGAAACTGACCAGAGCTGAGGTGCTGGAAAACCGGTTTGGTGTTCTGTTTGAAGAATTGGGTGTACAGGCCGACAAAACTGCCTGCGCCCGTGCTTACGAAAAGAATCTGTCTATTGGCCACTATTTCCTGCCCGGAGCGGAGGATGCGGTTGACAGCTTAAGCAAAAAGTACCGGCTGTTCCTTGTAAGCAACGGCACGGCATCGGTGCAAAAGGGGCGCATGACCAGCGCAAACCTTTACCGTTTCTTTGAAAAGGTGTTCGTATCTCAAGAGATCGGCCACAATAAGCCTTCCAAGGCCTATTTTGATGCCTGCTTTGCACAAATTCCGGATTTTGACCCGAAAAAGGCCATCATCGTAGGCGACAGCTTAAGCTCTGATATCCAAGGCGGTATCAATGCAGGGGTTTTGACCTGCTGGGTTAACCCAAATCATGCTCCCGGCAGACCGGACATTATCCCTGATTATGAAATCGAAGTGCTCCCGCAGTTGGAAGCGCTTCTTAAGAGTTTATAATTTTACCAAAACCGGCAAACGAATCTCCATACGCTCCGGCGTTACCGCGCAGTCCATGGCCAGCACGGTGACGCCGTTTTTTGCAGCATTTCGCAGGGCATCGCCAAAGACGGGGTCTGTTGCATCATTGGGGTGCAGGTATTTTACATCCGCCATTTGAATGACGAAGAGGACATATGCACCATAGCCATCTTGTGCGGATTGGGTCAGCTCCCGCAGGTGCTTTGCGCCCCGCTCCGTGGGTGCATCGGGGAATGCGCACGCTCCGTCATTTTCCAAAGTGACACCCTTTACCTCCAAAAAACAGAGCTTTCCATTTAAGGTAAAGGAGAAATCAAAACGGGAATTACCGTAGGTTGTTTCTGCACGTAAATCTTCGATGTTGCCAAGCCCACCACCCAGTAACCACTCCTTCGCAGCGGCGTTGGGGGCTTGGGAATCCATGTTGATGAGCCGGTTGCCCTTTTGCACGGCGATGAGATCGTATTTTGTTTTGCGATGTTCGTTGTCAGAGCGGTGACACCAAACCTGAGCGCCTGGGGTCAGCAATTCTTTGCACCTGCCGGTGTTTTTGACATGGCAGACCTGCTCTACACCGTCGATTTCGATATGGGCAATGAAACGGTTGGGTCTTGTGCGGAAAATCCCTTGCATCATGTTGCGGTATTGCATGTCGTCACCCCCCGAAGGATAGAATAATCATAACTGTAAATGCGAGATGTGTCAACCGCCCCATCCAGTGGATGGGTCGGTTTGTGTGTGGGAGCTCGGAAACTAATGGACTCGCTTTTCTGCGGAAAAGCCACGGCGGTTGCAACATGCCACCGGCATGTTGCTAAGAGCCGCCTTTCGAGTCCATTAGTCTGAATATCTATACCAAAATAAAACCCACACCATATGGTGTGGATTTTATTTTGGTGGAGACTAATGGACTCGAACCATCGACCTCATGCGTGTGAAGCATGCGCTCTAACCAGCTGAGCTAAGCCTCCATATCGGAACGAAACTGATTATACCACAATTCCGGGGTTTGTCAACCCTGTTTTCCATGAAAAAACCGTGTTGTTTTGCATAAGACTATTGACAAATTGAAAATTGTTCTATAAAATACCCGTATTAATATTCAAGGCGTTTGAGCGAAAACCAGTAGCCGATGTTCCAAGTTTCAGAGAGCTGCCGTTTGGTGCGAGGCAGTAATGCGGTATTCGGTGAATTCCTTTCGTTAGCTGTGGTCTGAAAGCGCTTGCTGTGTAGGCTCCACCGGTGGCGACCGTTATTTCGCAAGGGTGTGATGGCACCTTATGAGGCCCTTTTCGTGAGAAATGGGTGAAGCAGAGTGGTAACACGATGATTGTATCGTCCCTGCGCTTTCTGAATGGAAAGCGCAGGTTTTTTGTTATTTGCGGCCGAATGACCGTGGAAATTAATTTAGGAAAAGAGGATATTAAGATGAAAAGAATCGTATCGGGTATGTTGATTGTGGTGCTGTGCATCTGTTTGTGTGTCAGCATGAGTGCCTGCGGTGGTGAAAAGACGGACTTTACCGTTGGTGTTTGCCAGTTGATGGAGCATGAGTCTCTGGATAAGGCAACTCAGGGCTTCAGCGATGCTCTGAAGGCAGAGTTGGAGACGGCAGGAAAGACCGTTGCTATCGATGTTCAGGTGGCAGGCGAGGCAGACCTGTGCGCCACCGTCATCAATGCCTTTACTGCTAAGAATGTTAACCTCATTATGGCAAACGCAACACCTGCGCTGTCTGCCGCGGCTACTGCCACCGCCACGATCCCCGTGCTGGGCACTTCCGTTACAGACTATGCTGACACCTTCAACGGCAACATTCCTAAAAATGTCAGCGGCACATCCGACGCCGTTCCCTTCGATGAGCAGGCACAGATGATGATCGATTCTTTGAAGCTTGTTGCAGGCGACAAGGTGGGCGTTATCTACTGCACAGGTGAGTCCAACTCTCTGATCCAGTATGAGGCTGTCAAGGCGCTGTTCGAGGCAAAAAGCATCGTTGTAGAGGCTTACACCTTCTCCGACACCACCGAGCTGCAGACTCTGGTTACCAAGGCTGCCTCCGAGAGCAAGGCTATCTACATTCCCTCTGACAATACCGTTGCGGACAACGATACCGTGGTCGGCACCATCTGCAACGAGAAGAAAGTGCCCGTTTACACCAGCTATGGCGGCGCTATTTGCTACGCAAGCCTTGCCATCGACTATTACCAGTTGGGCTATGAGACCGGCAAGATGGCTGCAGAGATTCTCCTTGGCAACAAAACGCCTGCGGATTTCGAGATCAAGACCCTTACCCCTGCCGTGACTTACAACAAGGATCTTTGCGCGCAGCTGGGCATTACAGTACCTGAAAACTGATTGGAAAGAATAATTTATGACGGCTTTTATAAACGCATTGCCCGGTGCTGTGGCCCAGGGATTGATCTGGGGTCTCGTTGCCATCGGCATTTACATTGCATATAAGATTTTGGATATTGCCGACCTGACGGTGGATGGCTCTATCTGCACCGGCGGCTGTGTCTGCGCGGTGATGGTCGTTTCCGGTGCTCCCGTTTGGCTTGCCATTTTAGTAGCATTCTTGGCAGGTGCTGCAGCCGGCGTGCTGACGGGTCTTCTGCACACTGCACTGGGTATCCCCTCTATTTTAGCGGGTATTCTGACCCAACTGATCCTTTACTCCGTCAATCTTGCCATCTTAGGGGGTAAATCTATGGTTTCCCTTGCCGGCTGGCAGCAGGGACTGCTGCTGAGCATGAGCAACAACC
This sequence comes from Faecousia sp., assembly GCA_045604325.1. Classification (GTDB taxonomy): domain Bacteria; phylum Bacillota; class Clostridia; order Oscillospirales; family Oscillospiraceae; genus Faecousia. The sequence continues at coordinate 6,467 of JAZUNW010000070.1, forward strand.
CCATGGCCATTGTGGTGGCGGGCAGCGGCATCGTGATTACCATCATCGTGCTGTGGCTGTTCTTCTACACAGAAGTAGGTCTGACGCTAAAATCCACCGGCGACAACCCGGATATGAGCCGTGCCCAGGGCGTCAATGTGAGTCTCAATAAGGTCATCGGTCTTGCCATCTCCAACGGTATCGTAGCTTTGGCAGGTGCGTTGCTGGCACAGTACAAGGGCTCAGCCAACATCAACGACGGCCGTGGCGCTATCGTCATCGGCCTTGCGGCCATCTTTATCGGTCTGTCCGTGTCCTTGAAGATCAAGCCCAACTTTGTTGTGAGTTTGATCGGTGTGGTGTGCGGCGGAATCGTGTATTACATCATCTATAATTTTGTGATCCTGCTGGGACTTAAGACGGATTATCTGAAGATGCTTTCTGCCATCATCGTGGTGCTGTTCCTGGCGATTCCTTACCTGAAGGGCGAGTACTTCACCAAGCAAAAGGTGCTGCCCATGAATGGGGAAGGGGGTGGCCCGGATGCTTAAGATCACAAATTTGCAAAAGACCTTTAACCCCGACACCATCAATGCCAAAACTGCCCTCAGCGGGCTGGATCTTGCGCTGAAAGACGGCGATTTCGTAACCGTCATCGGCGGTAACGGCGCCGGCAAGTCCACCATGCTCAACGCAATCGCAGGCGTTTGGAAGCCGGATTACGGCACCATCGAGATCGACGGCGTGGACGTTACGGGCATGCCGGAGCACAAAAGAGCCAAGTATCTTGGCAGAGTGTTCCAAGACCCCATGAAGGGCACAGCCCCGGACATGGAGATCGATGAAAACCTCTCTATTGCCGCTCGCCGTGGTACACGCCGCAAGCTCCTTTGGGGCATTCGCAGAAATGAGAGGGACCGTTACCGTGACCTGCTGGCACCGCTGGAGCTGGGACTTGAAAACCGGCTTTCCTGCAAGGTGGGTCTGCTTTCCGGCGGTCAGCGGCAGGCACTGACACTGCTGATGGCTACCTTAAACCGGCCGAAGCTGCTGCTTTTGGACGAGCATACCGCTGCCCTTGACCCCAAGACTGCGGCAAAGGTGCTCCAGATCACCGATAAGCTGGTCACGGAAAACAAGCTGACCACCTTGATGATTACCCACAATATGCACGATGCAATTGCCTACGGCAACCGGCTGATTATGATGCACGAGGGTAAAATTCTGGTGGATGTATCCGGTGAAGACAAGAAAAAGCTGACCATCAGCCAGCTGTTGGGCCTCTTTGAGCAGGCCAGCGGCAGCGCATTTACCAGCGATAAAGTAATTTTGTCCAAATAAAAAGGAGCCCTTCCGGGCTCCTTTTCTTTTGTATGGGTTAGTCGCCGCAATCTGCCATATTGCATTTTTTTTACTTTGGTGATACAATGGCTAAAGATTTTTGGGGAGGAAAGACTATGACGATTGACGGGTATTCTATTTGGGCTGTGTTATTTATGGGCGTTGGTGTATTCGTCGCCTCTTTTGTGGATGCCATTGGCGGTGGCGGTGGAATCATTTCTGTGCCGGTTTACCTCTTTGCCGGACTTCCCACCCATTTTGCCTTGGGCACGAATAAGCTTTCTTCCGGCATTGGAACGGCGGCCTCTACACTGCGCTATATTTTAAGCGGATTTGTGAAATGGGATCTGGGTATAGGCTCCATTGTGCTTGCGCTCCTTGGTTCTCATTTAGGCACACGCCTGCAGCTGATGGTAGATGAACGGTACTTAAAGTATATGCTTCTGCTTGTGCTGCCGCTGGTTGCTGCGGTCATGCTGAAGAAAAAGCAGCTGCCGGAGACGCCGGGGCAGATCTCGCCTTGGGCGCAGCGGGCCATCGTATGGGGCGCATCGCTGGTCATCGGTGCGTATGATGGCTTTTACGGTCCCGGCACGGGCACGTTTTTACTGTTGATCTTTTGTCATCTGGCAAAAATGGATGTGCGCACCGCATCCGGAAATATGAAGCTGGTGAATTTTTCTTCTAATATCGGAGCAGTGGTGACATCTCTTGCTGCCGGCAAGGTATACATTGTCATCGGCCTTATTACCGCGGTCTTTTCCTTTGCCGGTCACTATTTCGGTGCCGGTATTACCATAAAAAACGGCTCGAAGGTAGTACGCCCCGTGATCTTTACGGTGCTGATCCTGCTGGCTGTGAAGGTGATTTGGGAACTGGTAGCTGCATAAATAAAAAAGCGCAGGAAATTCCTGCGCTTTTTTTATTCGTCAATACCTTGTATCTCCAGAATGTCAAGAACTTGCAGTCCTCGTAATGTCAAAGTGAAACTACCCTTTATGGGGTATGGAGCATAGGCTTCGTCTGCAAAGCCTTTCAGCGGCGCATCAAAATCAATGGCGATAAGCCCTTTTTTCTCCAGGCATTGCAGGATCAAGCTGTATTCGTCTATGCTGTACTCGTTTTCCTCGAGAAAAATAGGGGAGAGGTCATCTGCTTTTCGCGCAACGGGCAAAAAGGGAAGCTGGCCCAACTTTTCCAGCATGGCGATCTCACCGGTATTCAGTTCCAGACTGCTGCTGCAGCCGTTGCAGCTTGCACAGTTGCCGCTGCATTTCCCGCATCCGCTCATAGACCTGCCTCCTAAAGGTTTTTCTTGGACTATAACAAGATTATTCGCTGCTGTCAAGAAAGTATGCACATGAAATTGCTTTCAAAACCGCAACATTCTATGAATTTCGCATATTGTAATTTAGAGATGATGATGTTATTATATATGATATACATTTGTCTGCCCGTTGCGGACAATTAAAAACAGGAGGAATGAACGATGGCAAGAGTCTACAATTTTTCTGCAGGTCCTGCGGTTTTGCCCGAGGAAGTCCTGAGCGAGGCAGCAGCTGAAATGCTTAACTACCGGGGAACCGGTATGTCAGTTATGGAGATGAGTCATCGATCTAAGCCCTTCCAGAAGATCATCGATGATGCCCAGGCTGACATCAGGGAACTGATGAACATTCCCGAAAACTACAAGGTATTGTTCCTGCAGGGCGGTGCTTACCAGCAGTTCGCCGCTATTCCCATGAATCTGATGAAGAACAAGGTGGCAGACTACATCGTCACCGGCCAGTGGGCCAAGAAGGCATGGCAGGAAGCAAAGCTTTACGGACAGGCAAATTGCGTGGCATCTTCTGCCGATCAGAATTTCAGCTACATTCCCGATTGCTCCGATCTTCCCATCAGCGAGGATGCGGATTATGTGTACATATGTGAAAACAACACCATCTACGGCACGAAGTTCAAGGAGCTGCCCAACACCTAGGGTAAGCCTCTGGTTGCAGACGTTTCTTCCTGTTTCCTGTCTGAGAGCGTGGATGTGACGAAGTACGGCGTGATCTACGGCGGCGTGCAGAAGAATATCGGCCCTGCCGGTGTGGTGGTTGTCATTATCCGTGAGGATTTGATCCCCGAGGAGGCCCTGCCCGGCACGCCTACCATGCTGCGCTACAAGACCCATGCCGATGCCGGTTCTCTGTTCAATACGCCCCCTTGCTACGGCATTTACATTTGCGGCAAGGTGTTTAAATGGCTCAAGGACCAGGGTGGTCTGGAGGCTATGGGCAAGCGCAACCAGGAAAAGGCCGCGATTCTCTATGATTTCCTGGATAACAGCGAACTCTTTAAGGGCACTGTTGTAAAGAAGGACCGCTCCCTCATGAATGTGCCTTTCATCACCGGTGACGAAGAGATGGATGCCAAGTTCGTCAAGGCTGCTGCCGATGCCGGCTTTGTTAACCTAAAGGGTCACCGCACTGTTGGCGGTATGCGCGCCAGCATCTACAACGCCATGCCCAAGGCAGGTGTTGAGTCCCTGGTGGCATTTATGGAAGACTTCGAAAAGAAGAATCGGTAAGGGGGTAACGGTGTGTATAACATTCATTACTTAAATCCCATATCTGCCAAGGGCGTAGCCCTTTGGAAAGAGGATTATCAGAAGACCGAAGATGCAGCATCTGCCAATGCCATTATGGTCCGCTCTGCCGCTATGCACGAGATGCAGTTTGGCGATAAGCTGATGGCTGTTGCCAGAGCCGGTGCCGGTGTCAACAATATCCCGTTGGACCGTTGCGCCGATGAGGGTATCGTAGTATTCAACACCCCCGGTGCCAACGCCAACGGCGTTATGGAACTGGCGCTGTGCGGCATGCTGTTGGGCAGCCGTGATGTTGTGGGCGGTATTAACTGGGTGCAGTCCATCAAGAATGATGGCGATGTGGCCAAGAAGGTAGAGAAGGGCAAGTCCAAGTTTGCAGGTCATGAGATAGCAGGCAAGAGCCTGGGCGTTATCGGCCTGGGTGCCATCGGCGGCCCTCTTGCCAACGCGGCAAGAAGACTGCATATGGATGTCTACGGCTGCGACCCCTATATTTCCATCGATGCTGCATGGCATTTGGATCGCCACATTATTCCTGTCAAGACACGGGAAGAGATTTATGAAAAGTGCGACATCATCACGCTCCATGTTCCTCTGCTGGACAGCACTAAGAAGATGATTAACGCAGAGGCCATCTCCAAGATGAAGGATGGCGTCATCATTCTGAACTTTGCCCGTGATTCTCTGGTAGATGACGATGCTATGGAGCAGGCCCTCAAGTCCGGCAAGGTCAAGCGGTATATCACCGACTTCCCCAATGACCGCACCGCAGGTATGGAAGGCGTCATCGCCATTCCTCACTTGGGTGCATCCACCGAGGAATCTGAGGACAACTGCGCCAAGATGGCAGTTCGTCAGGTGATGGATTATCTGGAAAACGGCAACATTACAAATTCCGTCAATTTCCCCGCCTGCGATATGGGCGTGTGCACCAAGGCAGGCCGTGTGCTGATTTTGCACAAGAACATTCCCAACTCCATCGGTCAGTTTACTTCCTGTGTTGCCCGGGAGAACATCAACATCTCCGACATGGTCAACCGTAGTAAGGGCGCTTACGCCGTTACCATGCTTGATTTGGATACTCCGGTGTCGGAGCACAGCGTGGATGAGTTGAAGAAGATCGACGGCGTTTTGCGGGTAAGAGTTATTAAATAATAAAAAAGCCTCCGGAAGGAGGCTTTTTTATTATTCAACTTCGATGAGTTCGTATTCCCGGCTGCCGATGCCAAGCTCGGCGGCTGCCTCAAGGATGTGGATGCCGTTGCGGCTTTCGATTCGCTCCAGCAGGTGGGGCTTCCCGGGGTCGGTGCAGGCGTACACCAGATCCAGGCAGGCCTGGTCGATGGCCACTGGGTCAAGGGAGATGAGGATGCCGATATCCGCGATACAGGGGTCCTCCGCAGTAGCGCAGCAGTCGCAGTCCACGCTCATGTTCTTCATTACATTGATATACACCGCTTCACCTTTGAAATAGTTTACCACAGTAGTGGCGGCATCTGCCATGGATTCCAGGAAGGCGTCCTGCTCCCGATCCCAGAAATGAGCGGGATCACCCACGCCGTGGATGTAACCCTTACCGTAGGAGGAGGCAAAGCCAATGGACAGTTGTTTCAGCGCACCGCCGAAGCCGCCCATAGGATGGCCTTTGAAATGGGACAGGACCAGGCAGGAATCGTAGTTTACGATATCCTTACCGACGAAGTTTTTCTTGATCCGCTTGCCGTTGGGGATTTCCCACTCCACATCAGGGCCCTGGGCATCCAGCAGGTCAACAGGGAAGTAGTCCAGCCAGCCGTGTTTTTGAAGGGAGGCCATGTGCTTTTCTGTGGTATTGCGGCCACCTTCATATGCGGTGTTGCATTCAACAATGGTGCCGCCCACATGATCTACGAGGGGTTTCCAGAAGTCCGGGCGCAGGAAATTCTGATTGCCGGGCTCACCGGAATGGACCTTGATTGCCACATTGCCGCTGAGAGTCTTGCCCAACTTTTGATAAAGTTCCATAACTTTTTCCGGGGTGATGGTGCGGGAAAAATATACGATAGGTTTCATGTTAAGCCCACCTTTCATAGTATAAATGGTCGTTTAGCGCGCCTACTTACCTCTCCCTTTGGGAGAGGTGCCCAGTGCGCACACTGGGCGGAGAGGGCTTTAACGCATGCCCTCTCAGTCAAAAATCAAAGATTTTTGCCAGCTCTCCCAGAGGGAGAGCCAAGGCGCAGCGTAAGATAAACGATCATTTTAGATTCTAATTCAATTATAACGGATAAGTTGTTACAGTGCAACAAAAAAGTGAGTGACAATGTATTTTGTTGACAGTCTAAGGAATCTATAGTATCATTTTTATAGCATATTTCAACAAAAAATAAGGAGTGTGTGGCAAATGGATGCAAAATATGAAGCCTTGTTTACCCCGTGGAAGATCGGCAATGTGGAGATCAAAAACCGCATCGTCATGTGTCCTATGGGTGGCACATCGCTGTTCGGTTGGTTCGAGCTGACCGGCTGTGGTTTTGATAAGGAAGCAGCAAAGCTGTTTTTGGAACGGGCCAATAACAATGTTGGTCTGATTATCCCCGGTATCGCCCCTCTGCGGGATACCTTCTGGGGCAAGTGGCTGTGGCAGAATCACAAGATGTTTGAGGAACTGAAAGAGTTCATGGACGAGATCCATAAGACCGGTGCAAAGCTTTTCGTTCAGCTCACTGCCGGCATGGGCCGCAGCTGGGCAATTACGGAGCTTGTTGGCCCTCTGCACAAGAATAAGTTTACCCGGGCGATCCTGAAGCCTATCCTGGATACCAGTCATGAGCTGGCATCTCCCACTGCGCAGCCTGCCCGCTGGGCACCGGACATTATCTGTCCCGAGATGACCAAGGAGCAGATCCACGAGATCATCGAGGCCTTTGCCAAGACCGCCAAGCTGTGCATGGACGCCGGCGTTGACGGTGTGGAAGTCCATGCGGTCCACGAAGGTTATCTGCTGGACCAATTTGCTATTGAATTTTTCAACAAGCGGGAAGATGAGTACGGCGGCAGCTTTGAAAACCGCTACCGCTTTGCTGCTGAAGTGGTCAAGGCTATCAAGGAAGCCTGCGGCGAAGATTTCCCCGTATCCCTGCGTTACTCTGTAGAGTCCAAGCTCAAGGGCTTCCAGAAGGGCATCGTTCCCGGTGAGACGGCCAAGGAAATGGGCCGGAATATGGAAGAGTCCGAAAAAGCTGCCAAGTACCTGCAGGATGCGGGCTATGATATGCTCAATGCCGACAACGGTACATACGATAGCTGGTACTGGGCTCATCCGCCTATGTATATGCCCCAAAACTGCAACCTGGACGATGTTGCCCACATTAAGCAGTTTGTGGACATCCCTGTTGTCTGTGCCGGCCGTATGGGGCCGGAGGATGCTGCTAGGGCAATCGCTGAGGGCCGTATCGACGGCATGGGCGTTGCCCGTCAGTTCCTGGCTGATCCCGAGTGGATCACCAAGCTGATCGAGGACCGCTTGGAGGATATCCGTCCCTGCATTTGCTGTCATGCCGGCTGCTTCAACTTCTCTTCTTCCAAGGGTCACTACAATACCCAGGATCTGAAAGACACTATGGGCCTTGCCCGTTGCGCGCTGAACGCCGAGACCATGCAGTCCAAGAAGCACTACATCAAGCCTGCCAAGAAACAAAAGAAGATCGCTGTCATCGGCGGCGGCATCGGCGGTATGGAGTCTGCGCTGGTCTGTGCTAAGCGGGGTCATAAGGTCACTCTGTACGAAAAGTCCGGTGAGCTGGGTGGTGTGTTCATTGCCGCTGCCGCACCCTCCTTTAAGGAAAAGGACAGAGCCTTGATCGCATGGTACAAGCGGGAGATTAAAAAGTTCTATCCCGCAATTAAAGTTGAGTTGAACACCGAAATTACCGATATTGCAACTTTGGATGCTGACGAGATTATCGTTGCCACCGGCTCCAAGGCAAACCGCATTCCCGTACCCGGTATCGAAAAGGGGATTCAGGCTGTTGATTTTCTGCTGGGCAAAGCTGAGGCTGGCGAAAATGTTACCATCATCGGCGGCGGTCTGACCGGCTGTGAGATCGCTTATGAGCTGTACCTGCAGGGCAAAAAGCCCACCATCGTGGAAATGCAGGACGACCTCATCACCACCCCCGGTGTCTGCCTTGCAAACACCAGCTATCTCCGGGATTTCTTCGAGGCAAACAACGTGCCGGTGCATCTGGAGACCCGCCTCAATGAGATCGCCGATGACGGTGTTACTGTTACCGATAAGGACGGCAAGACCTTTAAGATCGATGCCGATGCCGTGATCTTGTCCGTAGGCTATAAGCCCCAGCCCCTCGCACCCAAGGCAAAGAACGTCCACCTGGTGGGCGATTGCGATAAGGTGGGCAACCTGCGCAGTGTCATCTGGGGCGCATGGGATATCTGCATGAAGCTGTAAGGAGGCGAAAATATGTACTTAACCGATGAACAACAGGCCATACTGAATGGCGCCAAGGGCGAGACCATGGCAAAAGTCATGAAGACCCTTGTGATGTACGGCGAGACTTTCGGCGCGGATAAAATGGTGCCGGTGAGCTCGGAGTATAACCATCTGGTCACATCCTTTGGCCTGAAGATGATGGGCCCCGTGTTTGACCTGATGCAGCAGCTGATCGATGCCGGTGCGGTATCCCAGCAGAAGTTCTCTGTTGACCCCAGACCCCTGGATAAGAATGTGCCTGCCAATTTCCTGCAGAATTTCATTTTCAACAATTTCATGTATTCCAAGCAGGAAAGCTATGAAAAGCAGCTGAAAGAGCTGGGCCTGATGAATGACGATGCCTTCACCTGTGCCTGCTACTTCGATCAGATGGGCAATAAGCCCAAGAAGGGGGATGTGCTCAGCTGGGCAGAATCTTCTGCGGTCGTATATGCCAACTCTGTTCTTGGTGCCCGTTGCAACCGCAACTCCGGTATTATGGACATTATGGGTTCTATTGCCGGCTGCGTGCCCCATTTTGGTCTGCTGACCGACGAGGGCCGTAAGGCTACCTGGATCGTCAAGGTGGAGTGCACAAAGAAGCCTGAGGCGCAGCTTCTGGGCAGCGCCATCGGCATGAAGGTGATGGAAGATGTGCCCTTTATCACCGGTATGGAAAAGTGGCTCGGCACAGAATTGAACGACGAAAACTGCGCGTATCTGAAAGACTTTGGCGCAGCTACCGCCAGTAACGGCGCGGTTGGTCTTTACCACATTGAAAACCTGACCCCCGAGGCCAAGGAGCTGGGCGAGAGCCTTGTTGCAGAAAATGCAAAGGTCTATGTGATCGACGATGCAGAGCTGCAGCGGGTGCAGGATAACTATCCTGTCATCTGGAAGAATGCGGATGCCAAGCCCAAGCTGTGCTTTATCGGCTGCCCCCACTTGAGCATGCAGCAGCTGATCGACTGGACAGAAAAGGTGGAAGCAGGTCTTAAGGAGGCAGGCAACAGCAAGGTGCTGATCCCCACAGTGTTTACTACTGCACCTGCGGTGAAGAAGGAGTTTGAAAAGACGCCCTATGCTGCCCGCCTGAAGGCTACCGGCGTGGTGCTGTCTTATATCTGCCCGCTGATGTACATGAATAACCCCTTGGCAGGCAAGATGCCCGTCATCACCTGCTCCAACAAGCTGCGCACCTATACCACAGCCCGTTATTACCGTGAGGATGAGATCCTTGCAAAGATTACGAAGGGAGAAAACTGAGCAATGAAAGAATTTAAAGGACGCGTTGTCGCTCCCGGAACAGTTACCGCTCCCGCTCTGGTTTCCCATGGCGGTTTGAACACACTTGCTTCTTTCCAGAAGGCATTGCAGTTCGGTGACAAGAAAGCCACCTGCGGTGACCAGAACAATCCCGATCTTTACGGCAAGCAGATGCTGGGCACGGCCTTGTGCCTGCCCCAGACCATCGGCTCTACCACCGGCGGCTTGGTGTTGTACTGCGCCTGTGCTATGGAGCGGCAGCCTGCCTGTATGCTCTTTAGTAATCCCATCGATTCTCTGGCTGCGGCCGGTTCGATTTTGGCATCTGTTTGGCTTCCGGATGTGAAAATGCCGGTCGTTGACAGCCTGGGCGAAGAATTCCTGAACTACGTAAAGGACGGTATGTCTGTTACAGTTAAGGAAGACGGCACGGTTATTGTAGATTAAAAAACAAGGCGCTCGAAAGAGCGCCTTGTTCCTTTTTACAGTTCGCCTTCTACATCCTTCAGCCAGTAGGCGCGGCTGAAGGCCTTTTTGCCGGTGGGGTCGGTAACACAGATGCGGAAGAAGGCCTTATCCTGCCAATCCTCGCTGATCTGCTTTTTCCAGCTGGTCAGATCAAAGGTGGCTTCCGTCATGGTTGTGCCTTCTTTGGGGAATGCCCGCTGGGCGTGACGGCCGTGGGTGACCAGATTGACGGTAGCGGCATCGGAGCAGGTTACCGTCAGCTTGCTGCCGTCCAGGGTCAGACTGTGGATCTCGGGGCCGGTGGACGCGTAGAAATCGCCCTTTTCCAGTGCGTCGATGACACTGCTGTACTCCAGCTCCTTTGCACCTACCATGATCCAACCGCCGCCGATGTCATCATAGCGGTGAGAATCGTCGGATGCGACGGGGAAAATGTGCAGACCTTCCTTCAGGAGCTCCTGGTAGCACTGGCTCATATCCTCCTCGTAGCCGGCTAAGTAGCTGCCGTAGTTGAAGATCTCTGCCGCCCAGATGCCCTTCAGTTCCCGGTAATCCCGGGCGTCCTGCAGCGACCAAACGGGGTGGTTGTACATGACCATAAAGCCCTTTTCGTTTGCCTTGGCGATGATGCTGTTGACCTCATCAAGATCGTATGTGCGCTCCATGGGCGCATCGTAAATGAGCTGATCGGCAACCTTTGCGACGTAGGGGCGTAGGTTCGGGAGATGGAACTGCCAGCGGTTATTGGGGTCTCTTGCGAACAAATTCAGGTGGTAGGTCTTGGCGGTCATGCGGGGGTTATCGTCATAGGTCATCAGCTCGTAGCTGGTGATGGTGAGAAAATCTTCGTCGTCCAGCTCCTGATGGGAGAAACAGATCTCATGGTCGGTCAGCGCCAGAATGCTGTAGCCTCTGCGCTTATATTCCTCCTTGACCTGCTCGGGAGTGAGCCTTCCGTCACTGATGTTGGAGTGAGCATGCAGATTGGTTTTGAAATACTTATTTACTTTGGGAAGTAAGTGCTTCATGTTAGCATCTCCTTGTTTTTATGAAGACAGTATACTACATTCCTACATTTTTGTAAATAGTAAAACAAATATTACTTGAATTTGGCGAGGAAACATGATATCATGTAAGAAAATACATTTAGTGAGGTGTGCTATGTTTACGATCAACAAAATTCGCGCCGACCATGTTATTGACTTTGCTGCGGAGGAACTGAAGAAATACCTTCGGATGATGATGCCGGAGCGTGGCGACATCGACATTCGCTATGACCCCGATGCCAAGGACGGTTTCCGTCTGGGCCTTTTGGAGGACTTCGGCATTGAGAATGAGGCACCGAATCCTATCCTTGACGATGTTGTCCATGTGGACGCCACCACTGAGGGCGGTATCCTTGCTGGTTCTAACATGCGCAGCGTTCTCTATGCTGTTTACCGCCTGCTGAAGGAAAACGGCTGCCGCTGGCTGTACCCTGGTATCGACGGTGAGTATATTCCTATGCAAGATATCGTGCCTGTAAAGTACCACAAGATGGCATCCCACCGTTTCCGTGGCCACTGCAATGAGGGCGCAGAGACGCAGCAGTGCATGCTGGAGACCATCGATTTTTATGCCAAGCATTTTATCAATGTCTACATGCTGGAGTTCGACAACCCCTACTGCTACTACAAGATCTATTACGATCACACCCACAATGAGGAGAATATCCCGCCCGAGCCCGTTTCCAAGGATCTCGTCAAGCAGTGGAAGCGCCAGTGCGAGGTGGAGATCGCAAAGCGCGGTCTCCAGTTCCACGATATGGGCCACGGCTGGACCGCCGATCCCTTCGGCCTGCCTTCTGAAGATGGCTGGGTGGAATCCAACATTGAGATCACTGAAGAACAGCGGCAGTACCTTGCGCTGCTGAAGGGCAAGCGGGACTTAAACGGCGGTGTACCGCTGAACACCAATGTGTGTATGTCCAATCCCAAGGCCCGCAGCAGAATCGCTGACAGCGTGGTAAACTATGCCCGTTTGCATCAGAATGTTACATACCTTCATGTGGCGCTGGCTGACATGAGCATGAATCACTGCGAGTGCGAGGAATGCCAAAAGATGCGTCCCAGCGATTTCTACATGATGATTATGAATGAGATCGATGAGAAGCTTACGGCCGAAAACCTGGCGACCAAGGTGGTATTCTGCGCCTATGTGGACACTCTGTTCGCGCCGGAGCAAATTACCATCAAGAATCCCGACCGTTTCTCGCTGCTGTATGCGCCCATTACCCGCAGCTATGTTACCAGCATTACGGAGGACAGCGAGATTCCTGAGCCTGCAGAGTATGTCCGCAATAATTGGTCTCAGCCCTGGACAGCGGAAGCAAACCTTGCGCTCCTTAAGCAGTGGCAGAAGGTGTGGCCCGGCTGCAACATCGGCTATGAGTATCACTATTGGCGTCAGCAGTACCATGATCCCGGTCTGATGTACATCAGCCGCCGTATCTATGAGGACGTACTGTCCCTTAAGTACATGGGTCTTGACGGTTACATTGAGGATGGCTCTCAGCGCAGCTTCTTCCCCAATGGCTGGCACATCTACATCTATGCAGAAGTGATGTTCGACCGGGATTGCGATTATGATGCAATTCAGGAGGACTATTTCCGCCATATCTACGGCGATGCATGGCAGGAGGTCATGGCTTACCTGCAGAAAGTCACCGACACCTTCGATTTTGCCTACATGAGCGGCAAAAAGTCTGTGGACCGTCCTGCGGGCATCCACTACAATCCGGAGCATGCCAAGCAGCTGCTGACCGTTCCTCAGCTTGCTGAGGAGGGCAAGGCGATCGCGCTGGCGCATCTGGCAATGCCCACCCGTCCGCAGACCGTTTCCATGCGCCTGCTGCTGCGGCACGCCGAGTATATTACCGGTTTTGCCCTTTGCATGGCAGAAAAGGCCAAGGGTGACCAGGACAAGGCGTTCGAACTGTTCGAGGAGTTCCGCAAGAGCTTCGGTAAGTACGAATTCGAGATCGGGCGGTACTTTGACCACGGCCTTGCCTTTACCAGTAACCGCTTAGACATCAAGCGTCCTGCCAAGGTTATGGTGATGGGCCAGTAAGAGAAAATGAAATGCACCACCGAGAGGTGGTGTATTTTGTTGCGTATTGCTTCGCAGTGCGAGAGAGGGACTCGTTTGCATTTTCGCCTTTGGCGAAAATAAAGGTTCGGCTCGGTCCAGCCCTCGCCGGCGGCGCTCATCTGCGCCGCATTTAAATCATTCGCGTCCCATCGCCGCACCAAAAAAGACCACCCAAAAGGGTGGGTATTGCTTCGCAGTGCGAGAGAGGGACTCGTTTGCATTTTCGCCTTTGGCGAAAATAAAGGTTCGGCTCGGTCCAGCCCTCGCCGGGGGCGCTCATCCTCGCCGCATTTTAATCATTCGCATCCC
>JAZUNW010000071.1:0-15845 GCA_045604325.1 Faecousia sp.
CGCGTTGCGCTGGAACGGCACAATGCGTGTTTTCCGGATTGGGAGATCAGCACTATCTCCATCGAAAGGAAAGGGGACAGGAACGAGCAGATCGACAATGTGATCCGTGTTTTACAGAGGATGAAAAATGAATAAAAAAGAACTCCCTCTTCCGAGGGAGGTCAAAATTATGGAAATAGCTTAGGCCTTGGCGGCGCAGCCCAGGACGGTAATCAGCTTGTGGCGGACCAGTTCCTTGATGTTGGCGCGGGCGGGCTTCAGGTACTCACGGGGGTCAAACTTGGAGGGCTGCTCGTTGAAGAACTGACGGATGGTGCCGGTCATGGCAAGACGCAGGTCGGAGTCGATGTTGATCTTGCAGACACTCAGTGCGGCAGCCTTACGCAGCTGCTCCTCGGGCACGCCGATAGCGTTGGGCATCTTGCCGCCGTTGGCGTTGACCATGGCGACATACTCCTGAGGAACGGAGGAAGAGCCGTGCAGAACGATGGGGAAGCCGGGCAGGCGCTTGGTGACCTCTTCCAGAACGTCGAAACGCAGTGCGGGGGGCACCAGGATGCCCTGCTCGTTGACGGTGCACTGCTCGGGGGTAAACTTGTAAGCGCCATGGGAAGTGCCGATGGCGATAGCAAGGCTGTCGCAGCCGGTGCGGGTCACAAACTCTTCGACCTCTTCGGGACGGGTATAGGAAGCGGCCTCAGCGGAAACGTTGACCTCATCCTCAATGCCGGCCAGGGAGCCCAGCTCAGCTTCGACTACGACACCGTGATCGTGAGCGTACTCAACGACCTTCTTGGTGATGGCGATGTTCTCCTCGAAGGACTTGGAAGAAGCGTCGATCATGACGGAAGTGAAACCGCCGTCGATGCAGGACTTGCAGGTCTCGAAGCTGTCGCCGTGGTCTAAGTGCAGAGCAACGGGGATCTCGGGGCATTCGATAACAGCAGCCTCAACCAGCTTCACCAGGTAGGTGTGGTTTGCGTAAGCGCGGGCACCTTTGGAAACCTGCAGAATAACGGGGGACTTCTCCTCTTTGCAAGCCTCAGTGATCGCCTGGACGATCTCCATGTTGTTGACATTGAAAGCACCGATGGCATAGCCGCCGTCGTAAGCCTTCTTAAACATCTCAGTTGTAGTTACAAGAGCCATATGTATGATTCCTTTCTTGCAGGCCGCAGCCCAATTTTTTACGATTACATTATAGCATGTTTTTCTTGCTTTTCAATATAAATATTTGAAAATTTTGCGGTTATGTACCCTTTCACAATTGCACAGCCTTTTTGGGGGAAATATTATGGGAATTTACTATTTACCTTTGGGATAAAATATCGTATAATCTATGGGTGATAACTTATACAATACATATAAGGAGTGTTTTATACATGAAACTTTCCCCTTTGCAGACAGCCAGATATCAGTATCAGCCCAAGCTGCCCGGCATGCTCCGCGGCGGCATTGCTGAGATCTCGGTCAAGAACGGCAATGCTACAGAAAGCGTTGCGGATCAGGAGAAGATCGCCGCTCTGTTCCCCAATACCTACGGCAAGAATGAGATCACCTTCCAAAAGGGTCAGAATACCAGCGATTCCAAGAAGCAGGTGGTTGGCGTGATCCTTTCCGGCGGTCAGGCACCCGGCGGCCACAATGTTATTTGCGGTCTGTACGATGCGCTGAAGGCCACCGACAAGGACAATGTCCTCTACGGCTTCAAGGGCGGCCCCAGCGGTTTGCTGGACGACGATTATCTAATCTTTGACGATGCGTATATCAACCAGTACCGCAATACCGGTGGCTTTGACATCATCGGTTCCGGCCGCACCAAGCTGGAAACTGAGGAGCAGTTTGCCATCGTTGCAGAAAACTGCAAGAAGCACGGCGTGACCGCACTGGTCATCATCGGCGGCGACGACTCCAACACCAACGCCGCTGTGCTGGCGGAGTACTTTGCCGCTCACAATACCGGTGTGCAGGTCATCGGTTGCCCCAAGACCATCGACGGCGACCTGAAGAACGAGGACATCGAGTGCACCTTCGGCTTCGACACCGCTACCAAGACCTATGCCGAGATCGTCGGCATCATTCAGCGTGATGCCAACTCTGCCAAAAAGTACTGGCACTTTATTAAGGTCATGGGCCGCTCCGCTTCCCATGTTGCTCTGGAAACTGCGCTGCAGACCCAGCCCAACATCTGCCTTGTGGGCGAGGAAGTGGCCGCCAAGAAACAGTCTCTGGCTCAGATCGCGGATCAGATTGCTGACTCCGTGGCAAGCCGTGCTGCCAAGGGCTGGAACTTTGGCGTTGCCATCATCCCCGAGGGCATCGTGGAGTTCGTTCCCGAGTTCTCTGTGCTGATCGCTGAGATCAACGAGCTGCTGGCAGGTGCTAAGGCGGATGCTTTCAACGCTCTGCCCACCTGGGCTGAGAAGTATGCCTTCATCGAAAGAGGTCTTACCAAGGAATCTATGGCAGTATTCGCAATCCTGCCCGAGTCCATTCAGCAGCAGCTGTTCTTGGAGCGTGACCCCCACGGCAATGTGCAGGTCAGCCTTATCGAGTCTGAAAAGCTGTTCTCTGCCATGGTCAAGGAAAACCTTGCCAAGAGGAAGGCTGCCGGAACTTACAATGGCAAGTTCTCTGCTCTGCACCACTTCCTTGGTTACGAGGGCCGCTGCGCTTTCCCCAGTAACTTTGATGCTGACTACTGCTACTCCTTAGGCTACAATGCCTTTATGCTGATTCAGTACGGTTATACCGGCTACCTCAGCAAGGTCTCCAACCTTTCTAAGCCCGCTGAGGAGTGGGTTGCAGGCGGTATGCCCATCACCAAGATGATGAACATGGAGCGCCGCCACGGTGCCGACAAGCCCGTTATCCGCAAGGCCTTAGTAGAGCTTGACGGTGCACCCTTCAAGTTCTTCGAGGCGCATAGAGCTGAGTGGGCCACCGAGACCTGCTATGTCTACCCCGGTGCGATCCAGTACTTTGGACCTTCCGAAGTCTGCGACACCACCACCAAGACTCTGGCTCTTGAGAAGGCCTAAGTGAATAAAGCAAGTGCCTGCCCATTTGGGCAGGCGCTTTTTTTGTGTTATTGCGCTGCGGATTCCCGGCCTTGGCAGGTGAAGACGATGACCTGCTTGCTTTCGGCGGCTTCTTTTAAGATATTCAGCGCAATGGCGAGGCGCTGATCGTCAAAGCGCACCAGAGCATCGTCGAGAATGAGGGGGGCCTCCGGTGTCAGCTCTTCCGCAACCGCAAGACGCAGGGCGAGGTACAGCTGATCGATGGTGCCGTCACTGCGCCACTGGGAGGAGCGGAGGGTGTCTTCCGATTCTGTGCGGGCGTTAAGACTCAAGTCCTCACCCAAAGTGATCTGCTGATACCGGCCGCCGGTGAGCTTGGCAAAGAGCTCCTGTGCTCTCTTGGAGATCCGGGGAGCAAACCGCCGCTGCAGCTCTGTGGTGGCGGCGCTGAGGGCCCGCTGGGCATACTCCAAAGCGGTGTAGGTGTCTTCCAGCTGCTGGGTGCGGCGGTTTACAGCCTTTAACTGGTTGCGCAGAGTTGCTTCATTGCCCAAAGACGCAGTGCGGCCTTGATTCTGTCCTAACTTCAGCTGCAGCTGCTTCAATTCAAAGCGGGCGGAAGTCAGCAGAGCATCGGTCTCTTCCTCTGTTTGGGTCAGCATATCCGGCTGCGTGGGCTTTTCGGCAGGCTTTACCATGCTCCTTAAATCGAGGGCATAGCTTTCTGCACGGCGCAGCTCCCGACGGGCTTCGTCCAGGGCATCCCATGCGCTGATCCTTTGGCGGCAGTCATCAAGGAAGCTGCTGAGACCCTTGCCGCCGGTAAGGGCATGGATCTGCTGCTCCAAGTCCTGCCGCTGCTGCGTAAGGGAACTTACATTGGCGTCGTATTCAGAAAGGGCTGCTTCATATTGCCGCAGGGCTGCGGCATAGCTTTCTGCCTCGGAAAGCCAACGGTCTGGGCTGATGCCGGGGTGACGCAGGAACAGAACATCCTGGGCTTTGCGGAAACGGCGGCTGGCGACTATGCCCCAAATAGCGATAGACAGCAATGCGATCAAGGCTGCGCCATCACCAAGGATCAGCCACAGCTTGTCGATGCCTGTGTCCATAAAGGTAAGGACGGCAAGGGCTGCTACGATGGCAAAGAGGGTAATGCATATGCCGGCAATCAAACCGCTGCGCTGCTTGCGGTCGTTTTCCAACCGCTGATTTTCCTTGTGGTCGGCACTGGCAAGGGCCAAAATCTCATCGGCAGTTAAGGGCTCATAGCTGTCGGGCAAGTCAGGCTTTACCGGAGGGGCAATGCTGGGCTGCAGGGGCTGCTCAGTTAAGTGATCCTGCAACTTGCGGGCAGTGTGCAGATCCTGCAATATGGCGTCCTTTTCGGCAAGACCCTGGGTGACGGACTCTTTGTCGGCAACCGCGTGGTTAGCCTGCTCCAAAGCTTCTTCTGCAGCCGCTACCTTTTGCAGGTCTGCCTTACTTGCTTCATAGCGAAGAGCGGTTTTGTGGTTTTCCAGCAGCGCGATGCTCTTTTCCAGGTCAGATTGCCGCTGGCGGATGATCTCAGCCTGCTCAGCAAGCTCCTGCAATTCGCCCAGCTGGCTGATGAGCTGCTCCTGCTGGGCTTCTGCCTGGGGCAGTAAGCCGGAGCGGTTATAGCGGCATTTGTTTTTCAACTCTTTCAGCTGCTTTGCCAATCTTTCACCGGCACCGCTTTCGTCACCGGTGGTCACAAGGCTGTTGAGTCTGCGGCGCAGAGCATCGTCCTGGGTGACCGGCAGATCGCTGAGCTTTAAGAAGCCTGCACGTGTAAACACACTGCGTTCCACACCCAGCAGCATTTGACCGCAATTGGTGCTGTTAAGCTCCGCAATTTCGATGCCGGTGGCAGTCTCATAGGCCCGGAAATCGCCGAAGATCAGACGGCCACGGGTGGACCGCTCGATGGTGATGTCTCTGCCGTTCCAGTTTAAATCGATGCGACCGGACATGGGCGCACCAGACCAAGGAGCATACCGCTCCTTGGCGGCAAGGGCTGTGCCGGTGGAGCGCTCACGGGTGTCGATGCCGTAAAGCATGCTGACTAAGAAAGCGCACCAGGTGGATTTGCCCCATTCGTTGGGGGCTTCAATGATGTTAAGACCCGGTTTGAGGGTAAGGGTCTCGTGCTCTAACTTGCCAAAGGTGGCGGTCATGGAGAGAATCTTCACGGCAGAACCACCTCCTGTCCGTCCAAAATCTGACGGGAAATGCGGGCGGCCAGTTTCAAGCACCGCTGCAGCTTTTCACTGTCAGTGTCCAAACCGTCGTGCAGGGTCTTGAAATAGACGCCCTCCAGGGTGTCCTCTCCGATGCCTGCCCAGAGGTCAATTTCCGGTGCAGTGCGGTCCCGCAACTCAAGATTGGGCACATGGGGGAATGCAGCAGCAAGCGCAGCTATGTCGATGGGAGCGGAGTAACCGGTGAGGGTAATGCGGTAATGATCCCGGGTATCCACAGGAGGCAGCAGGGCTGCCACCGCATCAGCGGCACTGTCGCCCACATCTACCTTTTCGTCGAAAAAGCGGGGAGTGTCAAAGGGAATAAACCGAGTCTTTACATCCCCGTCCAAAGTGACCACCAGTGCGCCCTTGATGCCACTTTCGTCAAAGCCATGACCCATGGGGCAACCAGGCCATGCGCAAAGGGCATCTCCTGCGCGGAATGAGCCTTCCTTGTGAATGTGGCCGAGGGCTAAGTAGTGCAGTCCCGATGCCTTGACCTGCAAGGGGGTCAAGGGGGAATAGGGAGAACCGGAGGTCAGCGGGTCGGCATGCAGCAGGCCAATGTGCCAGCGGGCATTGCCATCAGCACGAAAATCTTTCAGCAGGGCAGGGCAGTCCATGGCTTCGTAGCCTGCACCGTAGATTTTGCAGTCGAGCGACCCAAGTTCTACACTCTCCATTGCGGGGCGGGTGAAAATGTGGACATTTTCCGGCCAGCTTTCTGTAAGATAGGGAGAAGAGGGGCTGCAAAAATCGTGGTTTCCGGGGCTGATGAACACCGGAACGCCCGCCTCTTCCAAAGCATAACGAACAGCCTGAAGGCTTTCTTTGGTGTATGCGCCGTCAAACAGGTCACCTGCCAGCAACAGAAGGTCGCAACCCTCTTTTTTGCAAAGGGAAACTACTTTGTCGGGGATTTTCAGCAGCTCGCTGCGCAGGTACTTTGCCTGCTCTTGTGAATAGCCGACCAGCGGGGCATCCAAGTGCCAATCGGCGCTGTGAAGGATCTTCATCGCAAATATCCACCCTTTCTGCGGAACTAAAAAGTCCTGAATTTGTTAAACCACCAGCATTTGGGTGCTGCCGGTCGTTAAGATCTCGTAAATGCCCCGCACACCGCCGGAAACCATGCTTTCCACCGCTTCTGCGGTGTAGAAAGCGATGTGGGGGGTCATGATGACGTTGGGGAACTGGCGCAGGTAGGCCATGGAGCGGTTTTTGATGATTTTGTCCCGGAGGTTTTCGTGGTAGATGCCCTCTTCGGCATCAAACACATCCATGGCAAGGCGGCCGATCTTCCGGTTTTCGATGCCCTCGATCAGCGCTTCCACATCCATCAGCTCACCACGGGCGGTGTTGATGAGCACCACGCCCTTTTTCATTTTGGCGATGGTCTGAGCGTTGACCATATGGAAGTTTTCTTCGGTCAAGGGCGTATGGAAAGTGATGACATCGCACTTTTCCCAGATCTCGTCCAAAGATACATATTCAGCCCCAATATTGGGGTTGGGGCAGGGGTCATAGCAGAGAAATTTACAGCCAAAGCCGCTTAAATGCTGCATCACCTGCTGCCCGATACGTCCGGTGCCCACGATACCAATGGTAAGTGACCCGACTTGACGGCCCTGCAGGCCACTCAAAGAGTAGTCGTTGACCTGCATGCGCCACAGAGCGGGCTTGTAGTTACGCAGGCAAATGAGCAGCAGCATCACGGTGTAATCTGCCACACACTGCGCACCGTAGCCGGTGTTGCAGACCCGGATGCCCAATTCCTTGGCGGCATTTAAGTCGATATGGTTGCAGCCTACTGTGCGGGTGGAATAGGCAAGGATACCGTTTTCTTTCAGTAGGGCAAACAGCTCACGGGTCATATGGCTGTGACCTAAGGTGGTAACGCCCTGGCAGCCTGCGGCAAGGTGTAAGGTATCTTCCCTTAGAGTTTCCTGTGTGCGGCCGATCTCGATGCCCAGTTCTTTTTCGATTTTATCAAAGGCCTCCGCTTCATCCGGACGGACCTCAAAGGCAAACAGTTTCATGAAAAGCTCCTTTAACGCACGGATTTTGCGTATTCGGTAGGTGTGACGCCGAATTTTTCCTTAAACTGGCGGGAGAAATGGTGGACTGTGGAATATTGCAGCGCTGCGGCGATCTCGGTGAAATTCATGGAATTTTCCCGGATCATCTGCTTGCTTTCCTGCAGCTTGATACGGCGGATGTACTCGCCGGGGGAGATCTGCAGATTCTTGTGGAACAGCGCCGTTAAGTAGCTGGGGCTGACATCTACATTGCGGGCCACCAGCGGAACAGACAGCTTTTCCCGGATGTGGGTGCTTATGTACTGCTGGGCTCTGCGGATGATCTCGTTTTCAGAGTGGATGGCATTAGAGGGCTTGAGCCGTACTGCATGGCCGTCGGCAGAGCGCACCATGGTTAGCAGCAGCTGCGTCAGCAGGGAGATAATCATATCGGCAGAGCATTCGTCCATTCGCTCCAGCTCCCGCAGCAGCTGCTGCAGCACCGTAATGCCGGATTGGGAAACCTTCAGCTTGCGGTTTAAAAGGGTGTTTATGTCGCTGCCTTCAAGGTCAAAGGAAATGGTCACATAACGGGGGGCGACATCAATGTCTGCGTATTGCATATGCCACTGGTTAGGACCGTAGATCACCATATCGCCCTGCTCTAAGATGGTCTCCTGGCCGTCGGCAACGGAGTGCATGGAGCCCTGGTCCACATAGGTCAGCTCCAGCATAGGGTGGGACTCACCGGGGAAGAAGAAGCCCCGCTCCTTTTCGTGGTAGAAAAATGTATAAAGGTCCGTGACCCACAGCCGGTGCTTCAGCTGAAAATCGTTTACTTCGTGATATTCGCCGGTAAATTCCGGAGGAACTTCAGCGGAAAGCTCTGCTTTGGATTCGTCCTGTCGGAAAGGGGAGAGGCAGAAATAAACATTCGGGTCAAGGCATACCGGCTTGTCTAAATAATAATGCTGGAAGTTTTTCGTGTCTTTTGATACAGAAAGCACGGTCATACCGGTGCTGCTGTACAGCCATACTTCCGAAACCGCCCGGTAAATTGGCACGCTCCGGCGGGTAAGCAAAAGCTCTTGTCGCTCGGTGCTGCCGGTGGGAACGCCCACTCTTTCAGGCAAAATGGTACCAAAGCCTTTAAAATTCAGTTGGTTTAAGTTGCGGATCATGGTATTGCACCCCCAAGAAAAACAACAATGGAGCTACCTGCTGGTAGCTCCATCATTATAGCATACAATAGTTGAAAAATGCAAATATTTTTATAAAAACTTCTTTTTACCGCTGATACTCGAATTCAAAATCATAAATATCCACGGTATCGCCGTCCTGAATGCCCTCTTCTTCCAATCGGGCGAACAGACCGCATTTGCGCAGCTGCAGGTCAAAGTAGTTGCGGGACTCATAATCGTCGAAATTGATATTCTCGATGAGCCGCTCCAACCACCGGCCGGTAACCAGCCAGGTAGAGCCGTAGTGCTCGATCTCAAAAGCACTGGGATCGGTGGGCTCTTCAATGACCTCCACATATTCCGGCTCATAAATGGTCACGGGGGGCAGCGTCCGCAGCTTTTCCGCTACCACACGCATGAGATTTTTGGTGCCTTGTGTTGTGCCGGCACTGATCTCGTACAGCTCGCAGCCGGCGGCCTCAACATGAGCGCGCAGCCGCTCCAAATTATCGGAATCGGGATCCATGATGTCCACCTTGTTGGCGGCAACGATCATGGGACGGTCGCCCAGGTCAATACTGTAGTTGCCAAGCTCGGCGCAGATGGCATCAAAATCCTCTACGGGATCTCTGCCCTCGCTGCCGGATACATCGATCACATGGACAAGCAGGCGGCAGCGGTCGATGTGCCGCAGGAAATCGTGACCGAGGCCTGCGCCCTCTGCCGCACCCTCGATGATACCGGGGATATCTGCCATAACGAAGGAAACGCCTTCGTCAACGTAGATGACGCCTAAATTGGGGAACAGGGTAGTGAAGTGGTAATTTGCGATCTTGGGGCGGGCATTGGAGGTAACGGAAAGCAGGGTTGACTTACCCACATTGGGGAAGCCGACAAGGCCAACATCTGCCAAAAGCTTCAGCTCCAGAATAACATCCCGTTCCTCGCCTTTGAGACCTGCCTTGGCAAACCGGGGCACTTGACGGGTGGGGGTGGCATAGTGGGCATTGCCCCAACCGCCGCGGCCACCCTTGGCGATGACATAGTCTTCGCCGGTGGACATGTCTACGATGATCTGGTTTGTTTCGGCATCCCGGACAACTGTGCCGCGGGGCACTTGGATAATCAGCGGCTCGCCCCGCTTGCCGGCCATTTTGCGCCCCATGCCGCCCACACCGGCCTGTGCGCTGTACTTGCGCTTATAACGGAAGTCCAACAGGGTGGAAAGATTGTCGTTGACACGCAAAATAACACTGCCGCCATGACCACCGTCGCCGCCGTCGGGACCGCCGGAGGCTACATACTTTTCTCTGTGAAAGGCAACCGCACCGTCGCCGCCGCGGCCGCCGCAGACGGTGATGCGCACTTTATCTACAAACATAATAAATCCTCCTTCGTCGGATTCAATTGACAATTGATAATTGACAGTTGACAATTAAGGTATCCCCTTCGGGGATGATAAAAATACGTCGCCTATAGCGACACCATAATTGTCCATTGTCAATTGTCAATTGTCAACTGTACATTAAAAAAGCTGCCGCAAGCGTTTTGCGGCAGCTTTTCCGAATCATTTACTGCTCGGCGTACACGGAGCACTGCCGGCGGTCCTTGCCCTTGCGCTCGAACTTGACGGTACCGTCAACCAGAGCGAACAGGGTATCGTCCTTGCCGATACCAACATTGGTGCCGGGGTGGATGTGCGTGCCTCTCTGGCGAACCAGAATGTTGCCGGCCAGAACGAACTGACCGTCAGCGCGCTTCACGCCCAGACGCTTAGCCTCGGAATCACGGCCGTTCTTGGTGGAACCGCCGCCCTTGTGGTGAGCGAAAAACTGAATACCAATCTTCAGCATGGTATTACACCTCCAAAACTTCGATATAATCAGGATAATCGTCCCGCAAACTGATGAGGGTCAGCAGCATTCCGGCAAGCACTGCCTGAACGCTTTCTTCTTCATCGCAGGATGCGGGGAGGGTCAGAGTGATGCGGGCATCTTCTTCTTTGACCCGAACCTTGGCCTTTGCACCGCACACCTCATTGATGGTGGCTTCGGCCATGGTCACAACAGCGGAGATGGCGGCACAGACGATGTCAGAGCCTGCCTCAGCGTAACCGCTGTGTCCGGAGACGGTAAAACCGGTGATCCGGTCGTCTTCCGTGAAAAATTCGCATTTTGTCATAGCTTTTTACAGAGCGATCTTGGTGATCTCGACCTTGGTGTAGGGCTGACGATGACCGATCTTCTTCTTCTCGCCCTTCTTAGCCTTGTAGCGCAGAACGTGGATCTTCTTGCCCTTGCCGTTCTTGACAACCTTAGCCTCGACAGCTGCGCCCTCCACAACGGGAGTGCCAACCTTGGAGTTCTCACCGTCCAGCACTGCCAGGACCTGATCGAACTTGACGGTTTCCTCAGCCTCAGCGTTCAGCTTCTCGATGAAGAGAACGTCGCCCTCGGAAACGGTGTACTGCTTGCCACCGGTAACGATAACTGCTTTCATTTCTTGTTTCACCTACTTTTATATTGTGTAGTCTCGCTCTGAAGGCGGGTGCATTTGGGCGCACCAACTTAAGCCCATTCGATGCGGCTGGACTATTTTAGCACCCCCTACAGAAAATGTCAAGGACTTTTTCGTAACTTTTCTTGCTATTTTGCGCGTATTTTGCTATAATGTGGCTGTAATTATGGAAGGAGGGCGCGGCAATGAGAAAAATCGTGTTATATATTTTAATATGTGCTGTGCTCTTTGCCTGCACAGGCTGTGAAAGTAAGGCGCAAGAGACTGTTTATGCCATGGATACGGTGATGGAACTGCAGGTTTGGGGAAAAGATGCGTCTTCTGCGCTGACCTCTATAAAAGAGCTTCTGCGGGAAGTGGATGACGGCTGGTCTACCACGAAAGCGGATTCCGTCATCGAAAAGCTGAACAGGGGAGCTTCTGTGGAATTGAATCCCAAGCAGCAGTGGGTTCTGGATGAGACGCTGAAGCTGTCTTTACGCACCGGTGGCAGCTTTGATCCGACGCTGCGCAGCGTTATGCTTGCATGGGGCTTTTATCACAAGGATTACCGTGTACCAACAGAGGATGAACTGCAGGAAGCGCTTAAGCAGGATCAGTGGGACTTGGGCGGCGTCATTAAAGGCTACGCCGGACAGAAAGCGGTAGAGCGGCTGCAGGCGCTGGATATTGACCGGGCAATTTTGAATTTGGGCGGCAATGTCCAAACCTATGGCAATAAGCCGGACGGAAGACCGTGGCAGATCGGCATCCAAAACCCTAAGGGTGGCGATCCTTTGGGCATCGTGTCGGTGTATGGCACTGCTGCGGTGATCACATCCGGGGACTATCAGCGCTATTTTGAAAAAGACGGTGTTCGCTACCATCATATAATAGACCCCGAAACGGGAAAGCCTGCCAATGCGGGGCTGTCTTCCGTAACCGTCATCAGCGAAGACGGCATGACGGCGGACGCCCTGTCCACAGCCCTCTTTGTCATGGGCTTGGAAGCGGGAGCGGAGTTCTGGAGGCAAAGCGACGATTTTGAAGCGGTGTTCATTCTTTCGGATGGCTCTGTGTATGCCACAGAGGGCGCAGGCCTTGGCGGCTGCGAATATGAGGTGATTATCCGTGAAAAGTAAGTATTGGATTGCGCTCTTTGGGGCGGTTCTGTTCGTGTGCGCTGCCTTGAGTGTTTGGTTTTTGCTGCCCCGGGGTGCGGCGCAGTATGCCGAAGTTTGGTCGGAGGGCAAGCTGGTGGAGACGGTGAATCTGTCTGCAGATAAAACGCTGACAGTCGAAAGTGAATTTGGTGTCAATGTAGTCACCGTAAAGGATGGGAAGATCGCTGTGACGAAGGCCGATTGTCCGGACCATTATTGTATGGATAGAGGCTACTGCCACAGCGGCGCTCAGATTGTGTGTCTGCCCAACCGGCTGGTTATCAAATTTACGGGCAAACAGAACCTTGACAGCGTGGCGGGATAAATTTTCAAAAAAGCGAAAAAAGCACTTGACAAACGAAGAGTGCCGCGTTATAATCTGTCATGCGCTTGGACGATTAGCTCAGCTGGCTAGAGCATCCGCTTGACGTGCGGAAGGTCATAGGTTCGAGTCCTATATCGTCCACCAAAAGGAAAAACCACACCATTCGGTGTGGTTTTTCCTTTTGTTGGACAATAACGATATAGGACTCGAACCAACCTAAATGCGGTGCGGATGAGCACCGCCGCTGACGGTGGTGCTCCGCGCAGCGAATTTAGAATTGAAATGATTGCCGGGGGCAATCATACCGAAATTAATTGACGGCGGCGAACATTGATTAAATCGAGTCCTATATCGTCCACACCGCAGGCGCAAGGGGAAGCGGATTGACGCGTCGCCCTTGGCTCATCGCAATGACACGAAAGCTTGAGGTACGCAGGAAGAAAATCGTGTCCTATATAAGATGTATCGATTCAAAGCCTCTACGGGTGGTCTTTTCTAATTTATCTGTGCATTTAATGTGACGGCGGTTTCGTATCAAAATGTGGCAATCGGCAAGACGCGCAGAAAAAATATACATCCATACATCATAATTGTGGGGGTGCGATACAAAGGGGATTTCCTGCAAAACGGACGGTTTTTTCAAAAAAACAGCAAAAAGCCGTATGTGTAATGTGAACAAACGCAAACTGCAGACAAGATTTCTAACTGTATATTTTTGCTGTAACATTGAATGTGGGGTTATATATATTCATCAAAAAAATGAAAAATTCCTCTTTACTTTTGTGCATTTAGATGATAGACTATAAACGAATATCGGTGGTTTCCAAAACCACCATATGAAAAAATTTATTAGGAGGCACTAATAATGAAAAAGATTCTCGCAATTGTTCTGGCCCTGACTCTGGTTCTCGGCATGGCTGCATGCGCACCTGCCGGACAGACACAGGGTGGCGAACTGAAGGTTTCCGTTTTCTGGTATGACGAGGCTGACGTATATCTCAGCTCCGTTCGTGCCGAGCTGAACTCCGAGCTGGAGAAGGCTGGCGTCAAGTACGACAACCAGTTCGCCGGCAAGGACCAGGCTAAGCAGCTGGAGCAGATCCGCACTGCTATCGCCGGCGGCTCCAACCTGCTGGTGGTCAACGTCGTCACTTCCGGTGACCCCGACGTTGCGCAGTCCATCGTTGATGCTGCAGGCAAGATCCCCGTTGTCTTCTTCAACCGCGCTATTGGCACTGACGGCTCCGACGTCACCATGCTGGGCAAGAACGCTACCGCTTGCTTCGTCGGCACCGACGCTCCCGAGGCTGGCCACATGCAGGGCAAGATGGTCGGCGAGTACGTCCTGGCCAACTTCGACAAGCTGGACCTGAACAAGGACGGCAAGATCTCCTACGCTATGTTCAAGGGCGAGGAAGGCAATGCTGAGGCTATCTACCGTACCCAGTTCGGCGTTGAGGATGCTGACAAGGTTCTGACCGCTGCCGGCAAGCCCGCTCTTCAGTACTTCGACGCAGCTGCTGCTCAGAAGTGGCAGACCGACCTGGAAGGTGCATGGTCCGCTAAGGCTGCCAAGGACTACATGGACACCAACCTGGTTACTTACAACGAGTCCAACAACAACATGATCGAGCTGGTTATCTGCAACAACGACGGCATGGCTGAAGGCGCTGTCGCTTCCCTGCAGCAGGCTGGCTACAACAAGGCAGGCGCACACGTTGTTCCCGTCTTCGGCGTTGATGCAACTGACGCTGCCAAGACCCTGATTAAGGAAGGCTCCATGATCGGCACTGTTAAGCAGGATGCCAACGGCATGGCTGTTGCGATTGCGCAGTCCGTCAAGGCTATCTCCGAGGGCAAGACCCCCGTGGATGCTCTGAAGAGCCTGACCGACGAGCGCTTCAGCGTCGCTTCCGACTGCGCTTCCAAGCTGTATGTTTCTTACGCTCCCTACACCGGCGAGTAATTTCTGAATCTATACCCGGGCAGCTGTCGCTTACAGCGGCAGCTGCCCCTTCAAGCGAATTGCGGCGGTGGCTGTCGATGAATGTTGCGCTTGCAATGTTGATCGATTTCTATCGCAATCACTATCTTCCAAGGAGGAATGCAATATGGAGCACGATGTTTTGCTGCAAATGACGGACATCAGCAAAACCTTCCCGGGCGTCAAAGCGCTGGATAAAGTTTCGCTGACGGTCCACAAGGGAACCGTTCACGCGCTTATGGGCGAAAACGGCGCCGGCAAGTCCACTTTGATGAAGTGCCTGTTTGGCATGTATGTCAAAGACGGTGGCCACATCTATCTGGAAGGCAAAGAAATTAACTTCCGCAACAGCCGTGAAGCGCTGGACAACGGTGTGGCTATGGTGCACCAGGAATTGAACCAGGCCCTCAAGCGCAGCGTGATGGACAATATCTGGCTGGGCCGTTATCCCACCTGGGCCGGCATCGCAGTCAAGGAAAAGAAGATGTACCGGGATACCATGGCGATCTTTGAAGAGCTGGGTATCAATGTGGATCCCCACCGGATCATGTCCACCATGCCCGTGTCTCAGCGCCAGATGGTAGAGATCGCTAAGGCGGTTTCCTACAACTCCAAGGTGATCGTGTTTGACGAGCCCACATCCTCTTTGACGGAAGAAGAAGTGGAGCATCTGTTCCAGATCATCAACATGCTCCGGGATCGGGGCGTTGGTATCATCTACATCTCCCACAAGATGGCAGAGATCAAGCGGATCTCCGACTACATCACCGTCATGCGTGACGGCCAGTGGGTGGCCACCGAGCGTGCCGACGATCTGGAAATGGCCGACATCATCCGGCTGATGGTGGGCCGCGAACTGACCAATCAGTTCCCGCCCAAGACCAATACGCCCGGCGATGTGTACCTGAAGGTGGAAAACCTGACCGGTATGTACAATCATCTGCGCAATGTCTCCTTTGAGGCCCGCCGTGGCGAGATCCTGGGCCTGGCCGGTCTGGACAGCTCCGGCCGTACGGAAACCCTGGAGAGCATTTTCGGCATCCGCACCCGGAAGGAAGGCGCGATCTACCTGGAAGGAAAACCCTGCCAGAACCGCAACGCCGGCGAATCCATCAAAAACGGCTTCGCCCTGCTGACGGAGGAGCGCCGGGCCACCGGCATTTTCGGCTGTCTGAGCATCAAGGATAACACCGTCATCTCCAGTCTGAAGCGGCACAAGAGATTCGGTATCTACCTGAGCGAAAAGACCCAGCGGGAGGATACCCAGTACTACATCGATGCCATGCATACCAAGACTCCCACCCAGGAGACCAAGATCCGTTCCCTCTCCGGCGGCAACCAGCAGAAGGTCATCATCGGCCGCTGGCTGCTGACGGATCCCGAGGTCC
>JAZUNW010000072.1:0-3080 GCA_045604325.1 Faecousia sp.
CTTGGCTCACAGAACGACATGGCTACGATCCGACTTAGACGGTATGAGCCGGCTGCTTTTGGATCACATCCTCTATGTGGAACAGACGGAGCGTGCGCCCCGTTATTATATGAAAGATGGAAGCTGTGTAGTAGGTGTTACCATACAGACCTCTTTTCAGGATACGATACGACCGCTTTTAGCGGATAAACGTTTTTATCTCTGCGGCGCGAGCTTCGTGCTGAATCTCCACTGCATCAAAAGCATTAACAAGGCCGATGTCCTCTTTGTCGGAGGACAGCAGACAACTGTGCCGAGGAGGGCTGCCGCCGAGCTAAATACGGCGTGGATACACTACTGGCTGGAGGGAGGGCATCAACTGTGACTTTACTGGATTGGTCAACTGTGTGGTCATTGATCCACGTATTTGTGCTGAACGCACTTTTATATGAGCCCCGCCTGCCAAAGAAAAAGGCTCTGATCCTTACCATTGCTCTGATGGGACCGCTGTCCGCTTACAACGCATGGTTTTTCGTGCACTTCGGCAACGAACTGGCGGGACAGTTGGTACTGTTTAACTGCACCATCCCCAGCCTCATTTTCTTTATGCTTATGGCAAAGCACCGCAATGGGCGGCTGCTGTTCACCTTCTGCCTGTCGGACACGATCTCTCTGGAGATCATCTGCATCACCCGCCTGATCGACGATGCCATTGGACTGCCCGATTTCTGGGTGCTGTTTATTCTGCGGCTAATCGTCTGGCCGGTGCTGGAGTTCGTAGTTATCAAATGGCTTCGTAAGCCCTATCTCGTCCTTCAGAATGCAGTGCAGAAAGGCTGGGGCGGGTTCGCCGCCATCACACTGCTGTTTTATGTGATCCTGGTGGTCATGTCCAGCTATCCCACTGTCATTCAGAACCGTTTGGAGGAATTGCCTGCTCTGCTGCTGGTCATGGCTCTGATGCCGCTGATCTACTGGAATATCCTGACAACCTTGTTCCGGCAGCAGGAACTCCACGAAACAAAGCAGAAGGAACAGCTTTTACAGGTGCAAACTGCAATGCTGAAGCAACGTATTGAACAAACCTTGGAAGCGGAAAATCAAATCTCTATCCATCGCCATGACCTGCACCATCAGCTGCAGGTCATCAAGACGATGCTGGAGAGCGGCGAGATCCATGAGGCGCAGGATTATATTGAGGCATCGCAGGAAACGCTGAACGGTACGAAAAGCAGACATTGGTGCCTGCATCCGGTATTGGATGCCGTATTTTCCGCCTATTTCCAGCAGGCAGATTCGAAAGGGATCAAAGTCGAGGCAGACATAGACATTCCTGCCGATATTCCGGTCAATGCTGTTGAACTGTCCACGGTCTTTGCCAATGCACTGGAAAATGCGATCCATGCGGTCAGCGATCTCCCGCAGGAGCACCGGGTGATCCGCTGCCGGTGCATCTGGCAGCCGCAGCTTATGTTCTATGTCTCCAATCCATACGCCGGCGAAGTGCGGTTTGACGAAAATGACCGGCCCGTTGCGGAAAGCACGATGCACGGCATCGGTACACGCTCCATCGCCGCCTACTGTGAAAAGTACGGCGCGGTTTGCCGGTACAGCGCGGAGGACGGGTGGTTTAGCATCAAAATTGCGCAAACGATATGGACGGAGTAAAACCAATATATTTTTCGACGGCGCACCGGAATGGTGCGCCGTTGTTTCTTATGGTGTATCTGGCTTTTCCAGCCGCGCAAGATTTGTAACGGAAATCAATCCTCTGGCTTCCCGCTTTCGGGCATACTCCACGATCTGACCGGAGCCGCCGAGGTAATGCCATGCGTAGGTGATCAGATAGCCGCAGTCGTTGACGCCGAAGGCGTCCAGCGCGTGCTCTTTTGATGTAGAGAAAAAGATGATGCGGCTTTTATCGCCCTGCTCACGAAGCCACCGGGCAAGGTCGATGCCGTTTAAGCGCTCCATATAGATGTTGAGAAACACGAGGTCGTATTCCGCAATACGCGCCAGCACCGCAAGAATGGCCTGGGCCTCGGAGTATGCGTCAATTTCAACGCGCAGACTTTTCTCCCGCGCATAACGTTCGATATGGTTCTTCAGCGTGTTTGCTTCTGTGGTCAGATCATCACAAATGGCAAATTTCAGCACAGCGGACGGCCTCCTTTCGGCGTGGAATACCTTTAGAAGAATTATAGCATGATTGTTGGCGTATTTCTGCAAGTTTCAATCGCTGACGTTGATGCACGAATCACAAAAACCATCCTCGGACAAAATATACACACAAAAACAGACACGAGTCATCATTTCTGATAACTCGTGTCTATTTCGTTCCGTACCGATTGCCCTCGGTTCACATTGTTTCCCTATGCGACCGTGGACTTTCCGTCAGTCTTTTTTTATACCATTTAAAGCTGCGCCAAAGTTGGCTTTTACTTTCCAAGCAGCTTTCGCGCCGTCTCCACGTTGCGGCTTTCAATGGCCTTGATGCGCTCGGTGGCTTCCCGGATATGCTCCGGATCTGCGTTGGCGGCGGCGTCTATCATTTCACGGAGACGCTCTGCGCTGACAGACTCAAAGCCCTCGCAGTTATCCTGACCGATATAGTCAAGAAATGCGTGAACCTTGGGGTCATAGCTTATGCCTGCTACGGGCACGGACTGGCTGGCGGCGAAAATAAGGGCGTGAAGGCGCATGCTCACCACGGCATTCATGCGGGAGATGAGTCCCACGGTGGCGCCGGAGCTCATGGCCTCATCGATAACCACGGCCTCGCTGCCTGCACTCTGGGCAGCCAGCGTGGAAGGGGTACCGTCCTTTTTGTGATTCAGAGCCAGGAACACGGGTCTCATGCCGTAGCGCTCCCGGGCATAGGCTGCGGCCTCGCCGAAAATGGCGGCCTTTTCGCTGTAGCCTGCCCAGTTTCTCAGGCAGAAGCAGATATGCTTATCTTCCTTGTTAAGACCGTGGCGCTCCATAAGGGCATCAAGCTCTCCGTCGGGAGCAGGCTCAATAAAGAGAGCGGGGTCGGATGCCACCAGAATTTCAGGCTTGGCAACGCCCATGGAGCGAAGCTCGCGGAGGGAGTGTTCCTC
>JAZUNW010000073.1:0-11256 GCA_045604325.1 Faecousia sp.
CCCCATTGTGGACTGCTCCAAGAGCCTGGTCAACGGCCAGTGCGGCGGTGCCAAGAACGGCAAGTGCGAGGTCAGCCCCGACAAGGACTGCGCCTGGGAGAAGATCCAGCAGCGTCTTGCCCAGCAGGGCCGCCTGGAGGAGCTGACTTCCCAGAGCGTTCAGCTGCGGGACTACTCCAAGGTCAACTTCAAGGTCATTAACGACTACGTCAAGTCCATCCGGGAGTCCCGCTTCGCCGGCTACTACGGCGGTGTCCATCCCGTAGAGGGCAAGGAACCCACCGAGCACAAGCCCCTCGTCAAGTTCCCCGAGCCTGAAACGGTTATCATTCCTCTGTCCATGCACCTGGGCGCTCCCGCAAACGCCATCGTTGCTGTGGGAGACGAGGTCAAGGTAGGCCAGAAGATCGCCGGGCAGGCAGGCTTCATCTCCGCTCCCGTTCATTCCAGCGTCAGCGGTACCGTCATCGCCATCGCTGACTGCCCCCACGCCACCAGAGGCACCTGCCCCAGCATCGTCATCAAGTCCGACGGCAAGGGCACCCTCCACGAGTCCGTACAGCCCAAGGGCGCTCTGGAAGACCTGACTCCCGACCAGATCGTTGAGATCGTCAAGGAAGCCGGTATCGTGGGTATGGGCGGCGCAGGCTTCCCCACCTATGTGTATCTAAAGCCCAAAGGCTTCAAATCAAGTTTTTGAATAAATTTGTCTCAGCAAATTTTACTCAAGAATTTTCGTTGGCTGTTTTCTCAATTCGTACACGAATTATCTTAAACAATCCATTTATAAATTGTCCAAGGTGTCTTAGTTTGTCTCACATTATTCAATTTACAAGGTACAGTCCCCAACCAAACGGTCAGCTTGTTCATTTTAGCATAATCAACAATCTTTGTCAAGAACTTTTTTCATTTCTCACAAAAATTTCTTTGATTTTTTGCTATTTTCGAGGCCGCTCAATTGAGCGCTCGAATATAGTATCAAAATGCCCCAAATTTGTCAAGACTTTTTTTGATGAAAAATATAAAATTTTAGGGAGCCTCCAATGGAGACTCCCCTACCCTATATTATCTTACTGTGCGTCTTCGATCAAGCCATAGCCTCCGTCGTTTCTGCGGTAAACCACCGCGAACGCACCATCCTTATCCTCATCCCGAAAGGCGAAGAAATTATGCTCCAAAAGGTTCATCTGCAGCACAGCCTCTTCACGGGTCATGGGCTTGAACTGGAAGTTCTTGATACGCACGATCTTCAAATCATCCTCTGCCTCCTCCGAAGTAAAGGAAGTCTCTTCCACAGTACGGGCGAAGGCGTCCTGCCGCAGCCGGCGGGCAAGGCGGGTCTTATTCTTGCGGATCTGACCCTCAATGGTACCAACTGCAGCATCTACAGATGCAAACATATCCGACGTGCTCTCGTGAGCCCGGAACCATGTGTTAGCACCATGAACGGTGAGCTCCACATTGTTCCGGTTCTTTTCTACAGAAAATACGATCAGTGCTTCCGCATCCTCCTCAAAGTACCGTGCCAGCTTCATAACCTTTTTCTCGGCATAAGCGTGGACATTTCCGGGCAACTTAACTTTCTTCTCACTAAACTGAAATTTCATATGCGGTCGCTCCTTTCGTTTCACCGTTATTCGGTGTAATTCTACTATACAATGATTTTTGTCAAACGACAAGTCATTCCTCGTCGGAATCATCCTCATCCAGCAGTGCGGTCATAGTCAGATTGTAGATCATCTCGGCACGCTTTTCAAAAAGCTTGCTAAGCCGCGCCGCCTGCCGCTGATCCGGCGCCATCAGTTCCAGGGTCATCAGATTGCCCATCTCATCATCCAGCGCCATAACAACGGAGAATTCTCCGTTATCTCTGGGTGCGATCTGGGTCTTCACGAAGCTGGACCGCTTGATCTGCCGGTTATACCGGGCAACTGCGTTTTCCGCCTTCTGCTTGACGGTAAAGGCAATGGAATCAGCAGTCAGCTCGCCATCTTCCCGCCCCTTTTCCGTGATTTCAAACTTGCCGTCCTGCAGCTCTTTCAGGTGACCGGACTTGACCATCTCCGGAACAGCCGTGCAGACATCAAAATAGCTCAGGCACTCATCCTGATAGCACAGTTCGTAGATCTCCTGGGTCGTAAGGGGATAATTGGACCGGGCCGTCACATACAGGATCAGCACCTTTACATCCATCATATCATGAATAAAACCAAGTCTTTGCATATAACCACCTCTTAATTTTATTATACAGAAACAATGTGAAAAATCAAGCACATCCCGGCGAGTGAACACATAATCTGGGTTGAAAGGGTGATTTTTTATGAACGCAGTTATCGTTTGTACCGCCGGAAACACAGCCGCCTTACGGATCGCGGCGCAAAACTTATACGAACGGGGCATAACTGTTGTAGATACCCCGGCACCGGACATAACCCACCTGCTGCTGCCGGTGCCCAGCTTTGAAGCAGACAGCAGGATCAAAGGTGGGGGTATACTGGAGCACATATTGGCCGATCTTACGGAAGATGTGACCGTCATCGGCGGAAATTTGCAGCACCCGGCGCTCTC
Source organism: Faecousia sp. (assembly GCA_045604325.1). Taxonomy (GTDB): domain Bacteria; phylum Bacillota; class Clostridia; order Oscillospirales; family Oscillospiraceae; genus Faecousia. The sequence goes on from JAZUNW010000073.1 coordinate 2,569, forward strand.
AGGCTACAAAACCATAGACCTTTTGGACGATAAGCAGTATGTGGCCGAAAACGCCGCCATTACAGCAGATTGCGCTATTCGCATTGCAGGGCATAACTTACCGGTTGTATTCCAAGGCTGTCCCGTTTTGATTGTAGGCTGGGGCAGGATCGGCAAATGCCTTGCAAATATGCTGCAGGCAATGGGCGCAAAGGTTACGGTAGCTGCCAGAAAAGAAAGCGACCGCGCAATTCTTCGCGCTTTGGGTTTTTGCACGGAAGATCCCGCCAATTTTGGGCCGGGTCTTATGCGCTACCGGGTCATTTTCAACACCGCACCAACTAAGGTTATCAGCGAGTCACAGGCAAAGCATTGTCAGCCCGGCTGCATAAAGATAGACCTTGCTTCCAATTTAGGCATTGGTGGCAAAGATGTGATCTGGGCAAGAGGTCTGCCCAGTAAAGATACACCGGAATCTTCCGGCCTGCTGATTGCGAAAACCGTTGTCCGACTTTTGAGAGATAAGGAGGCTGCAAAATGAATATCGGCTTTGCCATGTGCGGGTCCTTTTGTACTTACGCGCAGGTCTTTCCTGTAATGGAAGAATTGGCCAAAAAGCACAACATTACCCCCATCTTCTCCCCCGTAAGCTATACAACGGACAGCCGGTTTGGCACATCTGCAGAGCACATTCAGCGCGCAACCGATATTTGCGGCAAAGTACCGCTGCATACCATTGCCGAGGTTGAGCCAATCGGGCCAAAAAAGCTTTTGGATGCGCTCATCATCGCCCCATGCACCGGAAATACGTTGGCAAAGCTTGCTCACAGCATTGCCGATACCTCTGTGACCATGGCAGCAAAAAGCCACCTGCGCAATGGACGGCCGGTGTTGATCGCCGTTTCCACAAACGACGCTCTTGGTGGTGCTGCAGAAAATATCGGCAGGCTTTTAGGCAGAAAGCACTACTATTTCGTACCCTACCGACAAGATGATCCCACCGGCAAGCCCACATCCATGGTAGCTGATTTTTCAAAAATACCGCAGGCACTGGATGCCGCCCTTACAGGGTATCAGCTGCAGCCCATGCTGCTGTAAATGATCGTTTAGCGGCGTAGTAACGAAAACCCGTGTCATTGCGAGGAGCGACAGCGAGTCGAGGAATCTACGCATTTCGTTTACATTTGTATTAAAATCGGTGCCAAGATCCCTCGGCTCCGTTTCACTCCGCTCGGGATGACAGCATTTTTGGTGGTGCGCTAAACGATCATTTATTTGACGGTAAGATTTCGACACAAAAAGCAGAGGTGAAAACACCTCTGCTCTTTTAATAGAAGCTTGAATTTGCGTCATGGGTCAGTTGCCCATTTCCGCTGATGGGAATCGCTTCTCCCAAATAGGTAGGCTCGGGCTTGAAAATGCACATAATGAAGTCCTTAATCCGTGCCAGCACCTCGCGGACGTCCCGGGCTGTCTGGCCGGAATAGGTGCGGTAATCGGATGCCACACCGTAGGCCTCGATGCCCAAGGCCTGGGCCGCATAAAGCGCACGGTACAGATGATATTTTTGGGTCACGATAATGACCTTATCCGCGCCAAAGATGGCCTTTGCCCGGTACACCGTTTCATAGGTGGAAAATCCGGCATGGTCCATAAACACATCTTCGGATTTCACCCCCGCATCCACCGCGTAGCGCTTCATGGCATCCACTTCGTCATAGCTGACAGTGCCATGGTCGCCACTCATCAGCAATTTTGGTGCTGCGGCCTGCTGATACAGCGCAACGCCCTGCTTTAAGCGGTCCTCCAGCATATGGCTGGGCGTTCCATCATCACGGACAAGGCAGCCAAGCACCACGATGCAATCCACATCCGCAAGCTCTTGCGCCTGCTCCTCGGTAAGGATACAGTCTGCGGTAATGCCGCGGACATAGGTATCGATCCCAAAGACCGCTGCCCCGCCCAGCACAGCCAATGCGGCAAGCACGATCAGTGCCACGAGAAGTGCCTTCGGCATCTTTCTGTTTTTAATCGTTTCCATAATCAAAGCGTTTCTATCTCATCCAGCCAAACCTTAGCAGATGCATCGCTGGGCATATGCCAGTCACCCCGGGGACCAAGACCCACAGTGCCTACCCGCACACCGTCGGGAGAGCAGTTGCGCTTAAACTGCTGGGTAAAGAAACGGCGGTAGAATGTGCCAAGCCACTTTTTGATCGTTGCACTGTCAAAGTCACCGGCAAAGGTGCGGCAGGCAAGGTTATAGACCTTGGTGGGGGTAAAGCCGTAGCGCAGCATGTGATACAGGAAGAAATCGTGGAGCGCATAGGGGCCCACAAGGTCTTCGGTCTGCTGGCTGATCTTGCCCTGCGCATCCGGGGGCAGGAGCTCCGGACTGATGGGAGTATCGAGAATATCCTCTAAAACCGCCTTGGCAGCTGCAAACTCCGGCGCTTGGGCTACCGTTTCGATGACCCAGCGGATCAAGGTCTTCGGCACGCTGCTGTTAACACCATACATGCTCATATGGTCACCGTTATAAGTGCACCAGCCCAAAGCAAGCTCCGAAAGATCGCCGGTACCTACCACGATGCCGTTTACGGTGCTTGCGTAGTCCATGAGGATCTGAGTGCGTTCCCGAGCCTGAGCGTTCTCATAAGTTGCGTTGTGGACAGAAATATCGTGACCAATATCTTCAAAATGCTGGGTAACTGCACTGCGGATATTGATCTCCTTGGCGGAGATACCCAGCTTTTTCATCAGCTCCCAAGAATTGTTATAAGTGCGGTCAGATGTACCAAAGCAAGGCATGGTCACACCGTACACATCGGTCATAGGACGTCCCAGTTGCCGCATTGCCTCCACAGCAACCAGCAAAGCAAGGGTAGAATCCAAACCGCCGGAAATGCCGATGACCGCATTGGCACCGATGGTCTTCAGCCGTTGCTTCAATCCCGTTACCTGCAGCTGGAACACCTCGTTACAATAGGCGATGCGCTCTTTCTTGGAAGAAGGCACAAAGGGCAGCTTTTCCATGGGATACAGGGCTCCGTCAGAACGAAGGGGCGCACCTGCCCGCATAGGCTCGATCAAATATTGCCGGGAGCCATAGCAAGCAGCGGCATAGCGGAATGCGGAATTTTTCTGCCGATCTACATTGACCTTTCCAAAGTCGCAATCCTGGACGATCATGTAATCCGCTGCTGTAACGCCCTCGTTCTCCTGCAGGACTCTTCCGTTCTCAGCGATCACACTGTGACCGGAGTAGACAACGTCTGCCGTGGATTCGGTGTAGCCTGCGGAGCAGTAAGCATAAATGCAGTTGCAGGCAGAGGACTGATGGCGCACCAGGTCGTTTCTGGTGGTGCGCTTGCCTGCCAGCTCATTGGCAGCGGACAGGTTGACGATCACATTGGCACCGTTGAGAGCCAGCAAAGAAGAGGGCGGAATGGGCGCGTTTAAGTCCTCGCAGATCTCAACGCCCAGTACAGCGCCTTCTCCAAGGGGCATAATCAGATCTGTTCCCAAAGAACACAAACCCAGTTCGTCAATGCCGAACACGTCCAAACCCGCGGCAGTTTCTTGCAGATCATCACCGGAAACAAACCATCTGCTCTCACTGCCGGAAAGATAGGTTTTGGGAACAATGCCCCGGATGCCGCCCTTGGAAACTGCCACAGCACAGTTCAGCAGCTTGGCATTCAAGCGAACGGGCATGCCAACCACAGCGGTGATACCGGGGTGTGCCGCAGAGCAGGCAAGGATCTCCTTAAGACCCTCCACCGCACTGTGCCAAAGGCTGTCCTGCAGGAAAAGATCAGCGCAGGTGTAGCCCGTCAGCGCAAGCTCCGGGAACACCAAAAGGTCCACATTCCGGGCATCTGCCTTTTCCATATAGGCGCAGATATCCTCAGCGTTTTTCTTTACATCGCCCACCCGGACAGGGGGCACAGCGCAGGCAATTCGAATAAAATCCAGCATAGAGTTTCCCTCCATACATTAAATATAGATATATCATAGCACATTCTATCCAAAATGCAAAGAAAAAATAAGAGCCTTTACATTTGTAAATGATCGTTTAGCTTCTAAAGGCCCCCTTGCCTAAAGGGGGCTGTCATGCGAAAAGCATGACTGGGGGATATTATGCCGCCACTGGCGGCATATCGCCCTGCGGGCGAAGTATCCCTCCGTCTCTGCCTTGCGGCAGAGCCACCTCCCTTTAGGCAAGGGAGGCTTTGGTGCAACGCACATCATAAGATAAACGATCATTTATAGAAAAGGACCGGCAGAAAACTGCCGGTCTTGCATGTTTACAATACCCGTCTGGCGCCCAGATATCGGACAGACCAGTAGGAATTGCTCAAAGAGGTAATGATTACACCCTTGCTGGTGGATGCATGGATAAACTGATTGTCCCCAATATAAATACCCAAATGGGAAACACCGCTGCCGCTGGTGTTGAAGAATACCAGATCACCGGGTTTTAAGTTTGCCTTAGACACCGATGTGCCCACAGTGTACTGCTGCTGAGAGGTTCTGGGCAGCGAAATGCCGTGGGCATTAAACACATACTGCACGAAGCCTGAGCAGTCAAAACCGTTGGGCGTGGTGCCGCCCCAAAGATAGGGCACACCAATGTACTTCTTGGCTGTTGCTATGATCTGAGATGCCGTAGCAGTCGTTCCATTCAGCGCAGATGCACTGGGCGTCACACCGGTGGACTTGCCGCCCACAAAGAACTTGGGCTTATTGGGCGAATCCTGGTTCTCATAGGGAATCTCGGTCAAGTCCACATAATCGCTGCGGATATAGCCGATCTGCTGACCGTAGATCACCTTGAACCACTGGTTGTTGATGCCGATGATGTACGCCTTGTCCCCTGCCTTCGCCTTGGCGAGGCTCTTATAGGATGTAGCAGGACCACTGCGAACATTGACGCTGTTTGCATTCACCCGGCCGTAGCCCAGCTCCGCATTTTCACGGATGGTCACCTTCAGGTGATCGCCGTGCATATAGCCAGTCTGCAGATTGTAATTGACCTTATACCAAGCACCCACCTTTTCAAGGAGCACCACCACTTCATTTTTGTGGCCGTAGTCCAGCGTTGTGCTGCTTGTGGATGCACTGCTTCGCAGCCGCAAGGCAGATGCCTCAATAAAGGCGATGCCCAGCTTGGTCTGCCGGTTGGCAGCAGCATCTGCATTCACAGCAGCGATGCCCATAAAAACAAAAAATGTCAGCACAAGGCTGACAATACGCGTAGAGATTTTCATACGTTGCCCTCCGTCTTACTTGAGATTATCATTTGCCTGCCAGCGCACGCTCGAGCCACACACAGCCAAAATCCAATGCCGTGTACAGTCCGTCTTTTTCGCCCTTCTTCACCACACGGTCGCGGCTCTTTGCAGCCGGATCGGTAAGCTGAAGCTGAACGGAAACCTTGGATGCCACATCCAGATCGCCCACTTTCTTGGTCTCCAGAATCTGGAGCATAACGATGTGGGAATCGGCCATGGAACCGTAGTAAATGAGATTGTCCTTCCGCATTAGCGGATGGCCCTTGTACATGAGAACTGCCTTTTCATCAGCCATTTCGGTTACCTCCTTGTAATCAAATTGTAACACTTTGTAACCTTTCCGTCAATGCCGTTTGGCGTTTTGACAGAACTTGGCAGGAAACAGCGGTTACTGAAGAATGGATTTTGTAAGACGGAGGGAGTATGAAATTATTAAGTTGAATGGGGCTTTTGCGATGGCAAAAGCCCCATGCGAAAGGAACGAATTATGCCAGATAGCACCGCACCAATTCCTGCAGCAGCTCATCGCGATCCAGCTTGCAGATCATGCTGCGGGCATTGTTGTAATTGGTGATATAGGTGGGGTCTTCCGTCAGCAGGTAGCCGACGATCTGGTTTACAGGGTTGTAGCCCTTTTCCTGCAGAGCGTCGAATACGCTGCGGAGAATGCGGCGCATATTATCTTTGTCATCGCTGGGAACCGTGAATTTGAGGGTGTTCTTATCCGTCATGGTATCGACCTCCTTCGGTATAATACAGACATTATATCCCAAAACCGGAGCGGTGTAAAGCCCTGTGGAAAAATTTTTCTTCTTACCGCAGGGTTGCACCCAGCTTTTCAGCCAAAGCGGCCAGTACCTTGGACACAACATCCTCGGAATCGGCATCTCTCAAAGTGCGGTCATCGGCCCGGAGCTCCAGAGAGAATGCCATGCTCTTCTTGCCCTCGGGCACGCCGATGCCACGGTAGATATCAAAGAGTTTCACGCCACGCAGCAGCTTACCGGCAGCATATGTGATGGTGTTCTCCACCTGGGCAACCGTCACAGCCTCGTCGCAAATGAGAGACAGGTCACGGCTGACACCGGGATACTTGGGCAGGGGTACATAGGTGGGCTCAGGAAGCAGCATAGAGAACATCTTATCGAAGTTCAGCTCTGCACAGTAGACCTCGCACTCAAAGCCGTAGTTTTGGGCAACCAAGGGATGCACCTGGCCAATGTAGCCCAGAACAACATCGCCCACAGACACTTCCGCGCAGCGGCCGGGATGGTAAGAGGGGTTGTCCTTAACTGCAGTGTAAGTTACCTTGGGCATACGCAGACCTGCAAAAATAGCTTCCAGCTCGCCCTTCAGGGTGAAGAAGGTCTCACCTGCGCCATAGGTGCCCAAAAGCAGCATCTTCGGCTCTTCAGGAAGGGTCTGGCCCTCCACGCTCAGGTAGATCTTCGCCAGTTCGTACAGCTTAACAGACTTGTTATGGTAAGAATTGTTTCTGCTTAAGATGTCCAGCATGGAAGGCAGCGCGATGGTACGCATGATGGAGGTATCCTCGCCCAGAGGGTTCTGGATACGCAGCGCATTGCGCAGGCAGCTGTCCTTCGGCAGCCGGATCTGATCGAAGATCGCGGGAGAAACAAAAGAATAGGTGATGATCTCGCTGTAGCCAAGGCTGCGGCAAAGGCTGCCTGCCTTGCTCTCTGCCATCATATAGGGGCTGTAGCCGCCGGTGGTAGAGGTCTTGAAAGCGGTGGTAGCGATCTCATTGTAGCCATAAGAACGACCCACTTCCTCTGCAATATCCGCCATCAGATTCAGGTCGGGACGGAAAGAGGGCACAAGAATATCATCGCCCTCCACCTCGATCTCCAACAGGTTCAGATACTTCACCATCTGCTCCTTGGAGATGTCAGTGCCCAACAGCGCATTGATCTTCTCAGGCTCCAGCTTTACAGTGTGGGGTGCGGGAACGAAATTGACAATGTCGATAACGCCGTCCAGAACATCACCGGCACCCAGCATTTCAACCAATTCGCAGGCGCGCTCCACAGCAGGAACGGTCATCATGGGGTCAAGATGCTTTTCGAACTTACCGGATGCGTCGGTACGCATACCCAGCGCCAAAGCGGTCTGACGGATGGAAGTGCCGTTGAAGTTAGCAGACTCGAAGACGACCATCGTGGTATCATCTGCGATCTCGGAATTCTCACCGCCCATGATACCGGCAAGGCCGATGGCTCTTTCGTCATCAGCAATAACCAGCATGCCGGGAGTCAGATCACGAACATTGCCATCCAAAGTGGTCAGCTTCTCCCCTGCTTCAGCCTCGCGCACCACGATCTTGCCGGAGGCAACATAGCGGTAGTCGAATGCGTGCATGGGCTGGCCATACTCCAGCATGACATAGTTGGTGATGTCAACGATGTTGTTGATGGGACGAACACCGTTGGCACGGAGGCGCTGACGGAGCCACTTGGGGCTGGGGCCGATCTTAACATTGGCAACCATACGGGAGGTATAGCGGTTGCACAGCTCGGTTGCGGGCACTTCCACATCCAGCTTTTCGTAAATAGAGCCTGCATCGCTGCCCTTGACCACCGGCTCGTGGTGCTTCATGGGCAGGCCGAAAGCAGCAGCGGATTCTCTTGCCAAACCGATGATGGAGTAGCAGTCAGGGCGGTTGTTGGTGATCTCAAAGTCCACGATGGTATCATCGTTGCCGATGACCGTGTTAACATCGTCGCCAACCTTGCACTCTTCGTCATTAAGGATCCAAATACCGTCCAAAATCGCATTGGGGAAGTCACCCAGGGTCAGACCCAGCTCTTCCAGACCGCAGAGCATGCCGTTGGATACTTCGCCGCGGAGCTTGCCCTTGGTGATGTGCACACCGCCGGGCAGGTAGCTGTTGTGCAACGCAACGGGAACAAGGTCGCCCTGCTTCACATTCTGTGCGCCGGTAACGATCTGAATGGGCTCACCTTCGCCCACATCGATCTGGCAGACCCACATATGGTCGGAATTTTCATGGCGGACGATGGATTCCACCTTGCCCACCTTGACATTCTTAATTTCGGCATCCATGCGCTCATAGGTTTCCACCTTCTGGCCGAAAACGGTCAGGGTCTCCACATATTCTTTGTCGGAAACATGGGACAGATCCACAAATTCCTCATGCAGCCATTTTCTATTCAGCTTCATAATCTATCCCTCCTTAAAACTGTTTCAGGAAACGAACGTCGTTATCGAAGATCAGACGCAGGTCGTTGATCCGCATACGGCCCATTGCCATACGCTCCAGGCCCATACCGAAAGCAAAGCCGGAATATTTGTCAGGGTCAATACCACAGTTCCGCAGAACATCCGGATGCACCATACCGGCGCCAAGCAATTCGATCCAGCCTTCGCCATG
>JAZUNW010000074.1:0-5075 GCA_045604325.1 Faecousia sp.
CACCAAAAATGCTGTCATCCCGAGCGGAGTGAAACGGAGCCGAGGGATCTTGGCACCGATTTTAATGCAAATATAAACGAAATGCGTAGATTCCTCGACTCGCTGACGCTCCCTCGGAATGACATACTTGGTAGTGCTTGCGAAGATAAACAATCATTTACCAAAGCAAAAGGGACAAACAAAAAACGCCACCGGAACGGTGGCGTAATTGGTGGCAGGGATAATCAGATGGCCCGCTCAACCTTGTTGGAACGGAGGCATCTGGTACAGGCGTACACATGGCACGGAGTACCGTTGACAACCGCCTTAACCCGCTTGACGTTGGGCTTCCAGGTACGGTTGGAGCGTCTGTGGGAGTGGGAAACCTTAATGCCGAAGGTCACGCCCTTGCCACAATAGTCACACTTAGCCATTCTCTGCACCTCCTTCTCCTAAATAAGTCTCAAAATCAGCGCCTTTTGCAGGCGCTTAGATATGATAACAAAGTTTGCCGAAAAAAGCAAGTGTTTTTTTAAGAAAATTTCGTTTTTTCAAATTTATGTTGCTATTAGGTTGTTAAACAGGTATAATGTCAGTAAAAAGAGTAGGAGTGACAGGCTATGGTCGATATTCACAGTGTTTTACTCAAAAGACTGGTAGAAGAATTTGGTTTGGAAGTGACATTCGCGGCCACGGACTTTGATGCTGTCCGGCTGACGGTGGAGGATGTTGCCAGACCCGGTCTGCAGCTTGCGGGCTACTTTGACCACTTTGAGCCCATGCGTCTGCAGGTGATGGGTAACGCGGAAATGAGCTTTCTTTCCAAGATGACAGAAAAAGAGCGACTGTCTGCCCTTGACCGGCTGTTCTCTTACAAGTTTCCTGCTCTGCTGCTGGCCCGGAATTTTGAGCCGGATGCCGAGTGCCTGCAAATGGCAGAAAAGCACAATGTGACACTCCTTCGCTCCAAAGAGGCTACCTCTACCATCGTTTCCGCCATCATTACCTATCTCAAGGCAGCACTGGCACCCTGTATTACCCGCCATGGCGTGCTGATGGAGGTCTACGGCGAGGGCGTTCTGCTGATCGGTGACAGCGGCATCGGCAAAAGTGAGGCGGCTGTTGAGCTTTTGAAGCGCGGTCACCGGCTCATCGCCGACGATGCGGTGGAGATCCGCAAGATCTCCGACAATTCTCTTATGGGTACTGCGCCGGAACTGATCCGCAATTACATTGAGCTGCGCGGTATTGGCATCATCAATGTGGCAAAGCTTTACGGCATGGGTGCGGTTAAGGCGGAAAATGAGATCAATCTGGTGGTCAACATCGTAAAGTGGAACGATCAGGAGGTCTATGACCGGCTTGGCCTTGAGGACCAGCATATGGAGATTCTTGGCGTCAAGATCCCCATGAACACCATTCCCATCACTCCGGGTCGTAATCTGGCTGTGATTTTGGAGGTCGCTGCCATGAATAACCGCCAGCGCACTATGGGCTACAATGCCGCGCTGGAATTTACAGAGCAGATCAACCGCCATTTCGATGAGAACGCAGGAACGTCCGTATGAAAGAATTTACCATAGGACCCAATGACGCGGGTCAGCGCCTTGACCGTTTTCTTGCCAAGGCGGTGCCGCTGCTGCCGGCCTCTTTAGCCCAAAAGTATATCCGCTTGAAGCGGATCAAGTGTAATGGAGGCCGTGCCCAGCGGGATACCCGTCTAACGGAGGGTGATGTGCTGCAGCTTTATATCAATGACGAGTTTTTTGATAAGCCCAGAGAGGACAATGCGTTCCTTACTGTGGCTGCGCCGAAGCTGAGCATCGTCTATGAAGATGACCACATCTTACTGGTGGACAAGCGGCCCGGTCTTGCGGTGCACCCCCATGACGGGGCAGAGTACGGCAGGACCCTCATTGACCACATTCAAGCCTACCTCTACCAAAAAAGGGAGTGGCGGCCCAGAGAAGAAAATGCCTTCACCCCCGCCCTGTGCAACCGCATCGACCGCAATACCGGCGGCATCGTCATTGCGGCAAAGACTGCCGAGGCACTGCGGGTTATGAATCAGAAGATCAAGGATCGGGAGCTGGACAAGCGGTATCTGGCCATCGTTGAGGGAACACCAAGGCCTAGAGAAGGCAGTCTAAAAGGGTATCTTTTCAAAGATGCAAAGAAAAACCGGGTGTTTGTGACGGATACTCCCCAGCCGGGCGCAAAATCTTGTCAGACCAATTACAAGGTGCTGAAAAGCGCAAACGGTCTTTCGCTGGTGGAATGTGAGCTGATTACCGGCCGCACGCACCAGATCCGCGCCCAGTTTGCCCATGCGGGTCATCCACTGTTGGGCGACGGCAAGTACGGCAAATTAGATAAGCGGTTTGACCGGAATTATCAGGCGTTGTATTCTTATAAGCTAACCTTTGCTTTTGCCACCGATGCCGGCGGGCTGAATTATCTTAACGGAAAAAGCTTTCAGGTGGAAAAGGTGGATTTTGTAACAGAATATTTTCCGGACAAATAAGGCGCGGGCTGCATTTGCAGCCCGCGCTTTTGCAATATGGAATTCAAATTTCAGCTTGTCGCTGAGTTGCAAACATCAAACTATCTTGTCATCCCGAGCGGAGTCGAGGGATCTTGGCACCAATTTGACTGCATATATCCTATAAGTGCGTAGATTCCTCGATTCCGCTTCGCGAATGTTATCGTATGCTTGCCGCTGGCAAGCATGATGATTGAGATTCGCTACGCTATACTCGAAATGACAGCTTAGGGGAGCCTCTGTCCGATAAACCGCGATTTAGTCGGCAGGGAAGATGAGGGTGACTTTGAATAGATCGCCGTCCAGAAGCAGCTCCATCTGTCCGTTTTGTACTTCCATAAGGCTCCTGGCAATGTTCAGTCCAAGGCCGCTGCCTTCATTTTTGCGGGAGGTATCACCTCGGACAAAGCGTTCCATTAGTTCGTCGGCATGGACGGTCAGCGCCTCTTTGGAAACATTCTTCAGAGAAAGTAGTACGCTGTCTTCAAAACGGGCAAGGTCGATATACAGCCGTGTGTCCGGCAGGGCGTACTTTACAGCGTTGCTCAAAAGGTTGCTCAGCACTCGCCATGTAAGCCGTCCGTCTGCTTTCATCATCACAGGCTGCTCCGGCTGGCGGAACACAGGAATCAGCTTGGCGGCCTCTAATTTGTCAGAAAATTCGCCCAGCGCTTGATTGACGGTTTCCGCCGCATCCAGGGAGATGATGTCCACTGTGATATTTCCGGTGTTGGCTTTACTCAGCTCAATGAGGTCTACAATGAGCTTTTTCATCCGGTCGGACTGCCGGGAAAGGACTTCCAGGTATTCCTGCTGCTGTGCGGGTGTATGGGGCTTTTGCAGCAGGTCCACATAGTTGATAATAGAGGTTAAAGGGGTTTTGATATCGTGGGACACATTGGTGATGAGTTCGGATTTCATTCGCTCGGAGCGCATTTCGTGCTCGGCGGCAAGCTTTGCGGTATCGGATACCGTGTTGAGCTGCAGTGCGAAATCACGGAAAGCACCGAGCAAGTATTTGGTGGGGATCTTGTGACTTAGGTCGCCTTCACTCATGCGCTTTGCGCCTGCTATCAGTGTGCCGAATGCGTAGCCGCCGTAAAGGGTGACGGCCAGACAGCACAAAAGGATGGCGATCAGCAGGGGAGTAGCGGCAGTGTACCACATAGCAAGCAGGCAGGCTGTGCAAATGGCGATGCCCATAATGGCGGCGGTCAGCAGCCATTGCCAAATCACCGGCAGCATTCCGGCAACTTTTCCACAGCTATGCCAGAGGAAACGGACACCCTGTGCCAGCTTGGTCAAAGACCAGCCGATGGCGCTGTGATGCCACAGATAAGCGCCTTTGACTTTGATCTGGGCAGCCAGCGCATACAAAAAGCCGATGCCAAGAAGGGTTATTGCCAGCAAATTAACAGTCATCAGACTTAAATTGCCGGGATGGGGGCCTTCGTTATCTGTCCATTGGGACAATCGGGAGAACAGCTGTACCAAAAGGAATATGCCTGCCGCAACGATCAGTGCGTAAATGTCTATGGGAATGCGGTTTATTCCGCCGGGACGGATCTCACCGGAGGGGCGCATGCCTGCCGTCCAGAGGGAAAAGACCATTCCCGCCGCGAAGAGAACGAGGCCTACAGCCAGCACTGCAATACAGGCGTAGCGGTAGGGATAGATGGTGGTTAAGATGTGCAGAGAGCTGCTTTCCAAAACCTCTTCCTGCAAATACACGGTAACGGTGTATTTGGGGGCTTGGTAATAATAGAAGTAATAGCTTGCCAGCTTGCCACCGCTCCAAATGGTATCCTGCTCATAGTAAAGATAGCCTTCCGGCACCTTTGTGCTCTGATCGGAAGGGTCTTCCTGCTGCTCCGGGGGTGTAGTCGCTTCCGTGGTGTCTTGGTCAGTGCCGTCATCTTCCGATGGTGCACTGTCGGAAACAACGGGATAGATAGGGGCGATGGTGTAGGTTTTTACCATAGCAGGATCGGAAAGGGCACTTTCTGCACCGGCTTCGGACAGGGTAACACCGTCAAGTTCCAGCCGCATGAACCAGTGGTCGGCATCATTTCGGTTGGCGGGATTGGGATAAAGGCTTTGCCTTAACAGATACGGCACATCGCCCAGTTCTTCTGCTGCGTAAAGATTTGCAAAGTTATTGGAAACGGAACGGGCGATGGACTCATATTCATGGTCCTGCAGCTCGTCCAGGCTGTTGACATACAGACCTGCTCCCTCCATAGCCACGATTCCCACACCGCCGGCAAAGGCAGCAACAAGGCAGAGCGCCGTCAGCAATATCACAAGAAATTTTACGGCGATACTGTGCTTCATAGGCTCATTTCTCTCCTTCTATTTTGTAACCCTGACCCCAAACGACTTTTAAGTATCGGGGTTCAGAGGGGTTGATCTCGATCTTTTCCCGCAGATGCCGGATATGCACCGCCACCGCGCCTTCGCTGCCCAGGGCCGCCTCCTGCCAAACCTCTTCATAGAGGGCCTTGGTAGAATAGACAAGTCGGAGGCCAAGCGGTCTTAGGAAGACAAGCAACTA
>JAZUNW010000075.1:0-12182 GCA_045604325.1 Faecousia sp.
CATGGGCCTGTAGCGCAGCTGGGAGCGCATTACATTCGCATTGTAGGGGTCGTCGGTTCGAATCCGATCAGGTCCACCAAAAAGAACACCACCCAATGGGGTGGTGTTCTTTTTATAATAGTGTGATAATTTGCTCTACCAAGAAAACAGCCCCACAGCTTGCGGCTGCAACAACGATGAGGCTTTTGTTCTTAAAGGCCAGGAGTACTGCGACCACAAGACCTACTGCGCCGCTAATAATGTGCTCTGTGGCGTACAAAATGGCAGGGAAGGTCATAGCTGTTAAGCAGGCTACGGGGATATAGTGCAGGAATGACCGCAGGAAGCGGCTGCGAATGGGCTTTTTGAGCAATACCAGCGGCAGCGCCCGGATTAGATAGGTGGTCACCGCCATAACAAGGATATAAATGTATATATTCATGTGGCGGTCTCCTCTTCTGCTACGGGGAAAGCCAAGGCACAGATCGCTGCCGCAGCAACGGTGCAGATAACGATGGCAAGACCGGCCGAAATCGATCTCAGCCAAGGCAGCCATGTAAACAGACAGCTGAACAAAAGTGCTATCGCAAGACAGATGCCCATGGCCTTTTCCTGCCGCGCCTGGGGCACAACGATGGAGATGAACATACCATAAAGCATGATGCCAAGGGCCGTGCGCACGGATGCAGGCAGGAGAGAGCCCGCAATCGCACCCAATGCTGTGCCGCCGATCCAGCCTAAGGCGGCTACCGTGCCTGCGCCAAGAAAGAATGCGGTGGTCAGCTTGCCCAATCTGGACATTCCCAGGGCGAACACCTCATCTGTATTAAAAAATGCAGCTGCCAAGCGGGGGCCGATGCCTACCTGCGGGCCGAACCGCTGACCCAATGCAAGGCTCATCAGCGCATAGCGGCTGTTGATTACAAGCTGCGTTAATACCATTTCAATCAGAGCAGCACCGGCAGCGATTACAGTCAGGCCTGCAAACTGTCCGGCGCTGGTAAGATTCACTGCGGAGATCAGGATCGCCTGCAATATACTTAAGCCTTGGGATACGGCCATAGCGCCAAAGCCGAAGCTAACGGAAAAGTATCCGATGCACACAGGCATTCCCGCTTTCATACCAGCTCGATATTCCTTAAAAAACAAATTTGCTCAACTCTTTTCACATGTGGGTGATGGCCTATATTGTAGGGTATTTTGCCTTGTCAGTCAACTCTGCGGGAGAAAAATTCTGCTTTTTTCAAGGAAAAATGAAAAATTTTTTGAGGAAAGTGTATTTTCAGAGACGGACAAGTGCGCACCACAGAAGAACACAAAAAGTGGGATTATTACCCCCTTTTTGGGGGAAAAGCCCGCAAAATGCCTCTTAAAAATTATGCAAAAGTTTTGAAAACACAGAAATTACACCGAAAAGGATACGAAAATACATAAAAATAATTCGAAAAATTTCAAAAATAGCTATTGACAACACTGATTTTTGTGCTATAGTACATGACATATTCCACAAAACATTGGAGGGTTTTTTATGAAACTTATCAAAATCACAGCGCTCGTTCTCTCTATCGTCATGTGTGTTGGCCTCTTTGCAGGCTGCCAGCAGGCAGGCAGCAAGGGCTACACCGCCAACAACACCGAGTACGTTATTGGCGTTTCCGGTCCTCTGACCGGTGATGCTGCCATTTACGGCACAGCAGTTAAGAATTCTGCTCAGATGGCTGTTGACGAGATCAACGCCGCCGGCGGACTGAACGGCGTTAAGTTTAAGCTTGTTGCTACCGATGATAAGCACGATGCTACCAAGGTCGCTACCAACTACTCTTCCATGATGGAGCAGTACGGTATGCAGGTATCTCTGGGTACTGTTACTTCCGCTCCCGGCCTGGAGTTCAAGAACCTGTCCGCTGATGACAATGTGTTCTTCCTGACTCCTTCCGCTTCTGCTGATGACATCCCCACCAATCCCAACGGTTACCAGATGTGCTTCGCTGATGGCAACCAGGGTAAGGTCGCGGCTGACTTCGTTAACGCAAACTTCAAGGGCCAGACCATCGGTGCTTTCTACAAGTCCGACGAGCCTTACTCCAGCGGCATCTACAAGCAGTTCAAGCAGAATCTGGACTCCTCCGTTACCGTCGTTGAGACTTCCTTCTCCGATGCGAACACCACTGACTTCTCTGTCCAGATCGACACTCTGAAGGAGTGCTCCTTCATCTTTATGCCTACTTACTACGGTCCTGCATCCCTGTTCATGACCCAGGCTAAGGACACTATGAAGGCTGACGCTGTTTACTACGGCTGCGACGGTTTCGACGGCATCGATAACATTGAAGGCTTCGACATCACCGCTATTCCTCAGAAGGTTACCATGCTGTCCCACTTCAACTCCAAGGCAACTGAGGGCGCAGCCAAGACCTTCATCGACAAGTACACTGAGAAGTTCGGTGCTGATACGCTGAACCAGTTTGGCGCTTCTGCTTACGACTGTGTCTACGCCATCTACGGCGCTATGAAGAAGGCTATGGACGAGGGCACCAAGATCCCCGTTACCATCAGCGCTTCCGATCTGTGTGAGATCCTGAAGGCTCAGTTCTCCGGCGGCTATACTGTTGAAAATGCTGTTACCGGCGAGAAGATCTCCTGGAACGCTACCGGCTACGTTGATAAGCAGGCTATTCAGTACGTTATCAAGGAAGCTAACCAGTAATTTGTAACTATATAGCTGCACATACCGGTATTTTTCCGGTATGTGCAGTTGTCTTGATTGGAGAATGTGCAAGCGGAGCGCTTCACAGCTCCGCAAGTATCTTTTGATAAGTTAGGAAAAGCCTATGGAACTGATATTATCTACACTCATAAATGGTTTAAGCCTTGGCGGCATCTATGCGATGATCGCTCTGGGCTATACCATGGTTTACGGCATTGCAAAACTTCTAAACTTTGCCCATGGTGACATCATCATGGTAGGCGCATACCTTATATATGTATTTATGGCCACCAACAATCCTATTTTGGCGGTTGCGATGGCCGTGGTCGGCTGTGTCATTTTGGGCATTGTTATCGAGAAAGTTGCCTATAAGCCGCTGCGTGGCGCATCGCCGCTGGCGGTGCTCATTACCGCCATTGGTGTCAGCTATTTGCTGCAGAGCCTTGCACAGATCATTTTCGGTTCTGCATCCAAGATGGTCACTGTTTATGAGTTTGGCACTGTGCATTTTTTGGGCGCTACAGTGCAGGTTTCTGCACTGGTGACTCTGGCTGTTACTGTTGTTGTAATGGTTGCCCTTACGCTGTTTGTTAAGTATACCCGCATCGGCCGTGCGATGATTGCTGTTTCCGAGGATAACGGCGCTGCACAGCTGATGGGTATCAATGTTAACAACATTATTACCATTACCTTTGCCATCGGCTCTGCTTTGGCAGCTCTGGCAGGCCTTTTCTACCTGCTGAAGGCCCCCACAGTTTCCAATACTCTGGGTGCAATGCCCGGTATCAAGGCATTTACTGCTGCGGTTATCGGCGGTATCGGCTCGATTCCCGGCGCTATGCTGGGCGGCATTCTGCTTGGTATGGTGGAAAGCATCTCTTATAAGATCACCGCGATTGCTCCTTATACCGATGCCATTGAGTGTTCTATTCTGATTCTGATCCTCTTGGTCAGAGCTACCGGCTTGCTCGGCAAGAAAAGGAGGGAAAAGGGATGAAACTGAAAAAGCTCAAGCTGAATCATTACATCAATTATGTGGTTGTCGGTTTGATTACCGTTGTGCTGGGCAGCATCTCCCTTGCTGGTGGCCGATTTGACAACTCTCTGCTGTTCCTGATGGAGAAAATGGCCATCAGCATCATTCTTGCGGTGTCCCTTTCTTTGGTGGTTGGCTTCCTGGGTGAGCTGTCCTTAGGCCATGCAGGCTTTATGTGTGTTGGCGCTTATCTTGGCGGTAAAGTTGCTGCGCTGCTTGTGCCCACCTTGGGTAACGGACCGCTGACATTCCTGGTCGCTTTGGCTGCCGGTGCTGCTGCAGCTGCTGCCTGCGGTATTATCATCGGCATTCCTGCCCTGCGCCTCAGAGGTGACTATCTGGCTATCGTGACGCTGGCGTTCGGTGAGATCGTTAAGTCGTTGTTCCAGAACTCCTCTGACGAGTCCTTTGGCGGCGCTTTGGGACTGAATACCCCCCGTTACGACAAAAATTTCCTGTATATTTACGCATTTGTTCTTGTGCTGATTACTTTGGCTGTGGTGCAGAACTGCATCCGCTCCAAGCATGGCCGCGCGGTCACGGCGATCCGCGATAACGAGATCGCAGCTCGTGCAACCGGCATCAATGTTACCAAGTATAAGCTGCTGGCCTTCACCCTTTCTGCCATGTTCGCAGGTGTTGCCGGTGTCCTGTACAGCTACAGCAACTACACGGTGCAGAGCTCCAAGTTCGGCTACAATTATTCCATCGAGATCCTTGTTATGGTGGTCTTGGGCGGTATGGGCAGCATTAACGGCTCTATCATTGCCGCTGCGCTCATCACTTACCTCAATACCAAATTGGCAACCATCCTTACCGGCGATCTTGCTGTGCTGCAGAATCTTCTGTACGCACTGGTGCTGATTATTATTGTTGTGTACAACAATGCACCGGCTCTCAAGAGCATCCGTGACAAGTATAACATCGGTGTGCTTTGGGACAAGCTGGTCAAGCACCGCAACGATCCTGCCCATGTTAAGGATGACAAGGCAAAGTGGGATGTGGTTCCCACCAAGATCAGCATGGATGAGATTTTGTCTGTGGATATTACTCCTCAAGGCGGCTATGAAGACAAGAATGGAGGAGATCGGTAATGGCAGAGTATATTCTCGAAACCAAAAACTTAGGAATCTCCTTCGGCGGTCTGAAAGCGGCACAGGATGTGAACATCCGCATCAAGAAAAATCAGATCTACGGTTTGATCGGCCCTAACGGTGCCGGAAAAACCACTATCTTCAACCTGCTTACCTGCGTATATAAGCCCACTACCGGCACATTTTACTTAGATGGCAAGGAAATGAAGGGTTTCAGCCCTGACAAGATCAATCATAAGGGCATTGCCCGTACCTTCCAGAACATCCGTCTTTTTAACAATATGACGGTTGTCCGTAATGTTATGGTGGGCCTGCACAACCGGCCCGAATTTAAGTGCAGTTTTCTGGAATCCGTTTTGCGTCTGCCCCGTCATTTTAAGGTGGAAAAGGCTATGCGTGAAAAGGCAAAAGAGCTGCTGCGGATCTTCGGCCTGGAGGAAGAGCGGAATAATCTGGCCTGCAATCTGCCTTACGGCAAGCAGCGTAAGCTAGAGATCGCAAGAGCTCTGGCTACCGATCCCAAGCTGCTGCTGCTGGATGAGCCTGCGGCCGGTATGAACCCCCACGAAACAGAGGACTTAGCACAGACCATCCGGTTCATCCGGGATCATTTTGACATGACGATCCTGCTGATCGAGCATGATATGAGCTTTGTGGCAGAGCTGTGCGACGAGATCACAGTCCTTAATTTCGGTACCATGCTTGCAGAGGGCGAGACCAAGGCCGTTCTGCAAAATCCCGAAGTCATTAAGGCATATATCGGAGGATAACACTATGGCAATGCTGGAAGTAAAGAATCTGGAAGTTTACTATGGTGTCATCTGCGCGCTGAAGGGTATCAGCTTTGAGGTCAATGAGGGTGAGATCGTCTCTTTGATCGGTGCCAACGGCGCGGGCAAGACCACTACCATGCAGAGTATCGTGGGTCTGATCCCCAAAAAGGCCGGCACAGTTACCTTTGAAGGCCGTGATATTACCAAAACACCCTGCCATAAGATCGTGCACTTGGGAATGACCCAGGTCCCCGAGGGTCGGCGCATTTTCCAGGAGCTGACGGTGTATGAGAACCTGCTGATGGGTGCTTATACCAATAAAGATCAGCAGAAATTCAAGGCGGATATGGAATCCATATACGAGCGCTTCCCCCGCTTGGCAGAACGCCGTAATCAGATCGCGGGCACGCTTTCCGGTGGTGAGCAGCAGATGCTTGCCATGGGCAGAGCCATTATGAGCCATCCCAAGCTGCTCATGCTGGACGAGCCCTCTATGGGCCTTAGCCCCCTGCTGGTGGATCAGGTGTTTGAGATCATTAAGGATATCAACCGTGACGGCACCACCGTTTTGTTGGTGGAGCAAAATGCGGGTAAATCCCTTGCCATCTCTGACCGCACCTATGTGCTGGAAAACGGCAGCATCGTCCTGTCCGGCACGGGTGCTGAGCTGGCAGCCAGCGAAAAAGTGCGCAAGGCGTATCTTGGCGGCTAAATCTTCATACAATGATCCGTTCCGGAAAACCGGAACGGATCTTTTTTTGCTTTTATTTTCATCTAAAAGGCAGATTGCGGTTGATTTTTGCCGCAAGTATGTTATAATCATGTTAAGACTTGGTGGATTTTGTTATCTGCCGTTATCTGTGGAAGGAGAAGCTAACAATGATAATTACCCAGAAAAAACCCATTGAAGAAGTTATGGCTATGGTCGGCGATGCCAAAACTGTGGGCATCGTGGGCTGCGGCAGCTGTGCTACTGCCTGTCAGACCGGCGGTGAGCCCCAGATCGCAGAGCTGACTGCTGTTTTGGAGCAGGCCGGCAAGAAGGTTGTCGCTACCACCGTTTGCGACTACTGCTGCATGAACCTCGGTGTTAAGGCAAAGATGAAGGCCATCAACGCCGCAAACCCCGACTGCGTTATCTGTATGTCCTGCGGCGACGGTGTGCAGTGCGTTGCCAAGAATGCCAACGATAAGCCTGTTTACCCCTCCAACAATACCATGTACTTAGGCGAAGCCGTCCGCTTTGGCGTTTGGGAAGAGGCCTGCCGCTTCTGCGGTCAGTGCGTCCTGGGCCAGACCGGCGCAGTCTGCCCCATCACCCAGTGTGCCAAGAGTCTGGTCAACGGCCCCTGCGGTGGCCAGAAGAACGGCAAGTGCGAGGTCAATCCCGAGAACGACTGCGCATGGATCAAGATCTACAACCGTCTGCAGGCCACCGGAGAGCTTAACAAGCTGACTCAGCGCCGTGAGGACAAGGGTTATGGCGACTACGCTTATCCCAGAACCATCAGCTTAAGGGGGAAGAAGTAATGAGCATGTTAAAAGACGCACTGGAATCCGGCAAGTTTGGCGTAACTGCCGAGATGGCACCCCCCAAGGGTTATGATTTTACCGTGCAGATGGAAGCCGCTGAGCTTCTGAAGGGCAAGGTCCACGGTGTCAATGTCACCGATATGCAGTCTGCAAGCCTGAAGGCCACCGGCCTTGGCCTTTGCATCAAGCTGAAGCAGGCAGGCGTGGAGCCCATCCTGCAGATGACCGGCCGTGACCGCAACCGTATGGCTCTGATGGGCGATGCGCTGGCCGCTGCATCCTTTGGAATCGATACCATGCTGGCCCTTACCGGCGACCACCCCGTGGTGGGCGACTGCCGGGATGCAAAGCCCGTTTACGATCTGGACTCCGTTGGTATTCTGAAGATGCTTTCCGATATGGAAGTTTCCGGCTGTGACTGCGGCGGCAACGAGCTGGCCGGTGGCGCTCCCACATTCTATAAGGGCGCATCCGTCACTCCAGTCTATGAGCCTCTGTTCCTGCAGCTGAATAAGCTGCGTCAGAAGGTGGAAGCCGGCGCAATGTACATCCAGACTCAGGGTATTTTTGACCTGGATACCTTCAAACGCTTCCTTGAGGAAGTGGATAAGATGGGTATCAAGACCCATATCATGGCAGGTATTATTCCTCTGAAGGCTGCCGGTATGGCCAAGTACATGAACGAGAATGTGCCCGGCATCGATGTGCCCCAGCACATGATCGACCGTCTGGCTGCCGCTGCCGCTGAGGGAAAGGAAAAGGGCGTTAAGGGTCTGCCCATGCAGCTGGGCATCGAAATGGCTGCTGAGATGATCGCGAAAATCAAGGACGAAAAGCTGTGCGACGGCGTGCATATCATGGCCATCGGCGCAGAGAAGAATGTCCCCGCCATTTTGGAAAAGGCCGGCATCACAATCTAAACTACATTCAAAAAGCACCGGGCGAAAGCCCGGTGCTTTTGACATAATTGTCGTAAATAATCGTTTAGCGCACCTACTTGCCTCTCCCTTTGGGAGAGGTGCCCAGTGCGCACACTGGGCGGAGAGGGCTTTAAAGCATGCCCTCTCAGTCATGAATCAAAGATTTTTGCCAGCTCTCCCAGAGGGAGAGCCAAGGCGCATTGGAAAGATAAACGATCACTTATCATACGTAAGAAATAGGACGCCGGGGCAACCGGCGGCCTATCTTGATTACTTCTTGGGAGCCTTGATCTTGTTCAGCTGTGCATTCAGGTCCAGCAGCTGCTCCTTGGTCATGTGGATATTTGCCATGCCCAGCATGCTGGTCAGACGCAGAACGGTAAAGCCGCCCATCATCTGCATCATGTCGTCGGTCAGTTCAAAGCCCATGGCCCTGATACCGCCGTCCTTGCCCTTAGGCATCATCTTGGCCATCAGACCGGCAAACAGCAGCTTGCCGCGAACGGTAGCCATGACTTCGCTCATCTTGTTGTTCAGAGACAGATAGCCCTCGGGAGCCTCAATGTCAAACCAGTTGAGCACAGCGCCCTTTTCCTTCAGACGGTAAGCCTCGTTGAAGGTGTCGACCTTGCGGATAAAGCTTTCGTCGCTTAAGTCGCCGGCCTTGGCAACCAGAACAGTTTCGCCTGCGTTGGGAACATCGAAGTAGAAGAAGGGCAGTCCGTTATGCTCCTGTACGCCCAGAGAAACGCCGTTAGCAAACAGTTCAACAGTCTTGCAGTTAGAGTAAACGGTGACCTTGGTGGTATCCTCTACACGGTCAACATACCGCTTGCCGCAGATGTGGACCATGGGCTCGGGATTCAGCCATGCCTTGTATGCATAGAAAGAGTCCTTCTTGTACTTACGGTCGAAGGTCATCAGACCCTTGTGGTTCTGACCGTTCTCACCACCCTCAGCACGGGCATCGGCACCGAAGTCGTACATATTCCACACATGGGTAGCCCACAGATAGGGACGTGCATCGATGGCCTTAATGAGCTCCTCGTGGTAGTATGCCTGATATTCCTCGGTGTAGTCGCCCTGCTTGGGGTCTGAGGTGTGCCAGTCAAGAGCCTCACAACCGTACTCGGAGATGCCAATGGGAAGGTTGGGATACTTGGCGTGGAACTTGTCGAACCAGGGGCCGTTCATGGAGGTGTCGCCGCCGTACCAGCCGAAATAGTGGTTGTAGGATACGGTGTCGGGGATCTGAACGATCTCGGCATCCATGGGGCACATGGAAACGCAGGCCATGGTGCTCAGGCGGGTCTTATCCATCTCGTGGACAAGGTCGTTCAGGATGCGGTGGTTCTCCAGCAGATCGGGATCGTCAGCACCCTTCATGGTGATCTCATTGGAAAGACCCCAAACCACGATACAGGGATGGTTGTAGTTCTGGGTAATCAGTTCCTTCATCTGCTGAATGGTGTTCTCACGGCCACCGGGCATATGCTGAGAAATGTAGGGGATCTCGGCCCAGATCACAAGACCGGTCTCGTCACACAGATCGTAGAAGTACTGATCGTGCTGATAGTGAGCAAGGCGGATGGTGGTGCAGCCCACTTCTAAAATGTACTGGATGTCCTCTTCGTGGTGCTCAGGCAGCAGTGCATTACCGACACCCCAGCGGTCCTGATGGCGGGAAACACCGCGGAGGGGGTATTCCTTGCCGTTGAGGATGAAGCCCTTTTCGGGATCAACAGCAAAGGTACGGCAGCCGAAACGGGTGGAAATGTTGTCGAGGATTTCCTTGTCCTCAACCAAATTGACCTCAACGCTGTACAGGTAGGGATCCTTGCGGCCGTTCCACAGGTGGACGTTCTCGATGGTCACATTGACCTTGGTCTCGTCGGTAGCCACATTGGCAACGGTATTACCCTGCGCGTCCAGAACGGTGTACTGCAGGTACTGACCCATCTTGGAATTGGTAAGGAACACTTCCACTTCCACATTGGCGTTTGCGCCTTCAACAATGGGGGTCACCTTGACGCCGGGACCACCGTAGCAGTCAAGATCAAAGTGGGACTCCTTGACACCAATGATGTTCACATCACGGTAAAGGCCGCCGTAGAAGGTGAAGTCGGCCATCTGGGGATAAACGCGATCATTGGGAGCATTATCAACAGCGATGACGATCATGGTCTTCTGCTGCAGCTGCTCAGTGATGTCGCAGCGCCAGGTGGAGTAGCCACCGTCGTGATGCGCCATCAGTTTGCCGCCCACATACAGATCGGCAGAGGAGTTTGCGCCGTTGATCTCAATGTAGTAGCGCTCTGCCTCCGGCAGCTCTTCCTTGTCCAACTCCTTGGCGTAGATTGCGGTGCCACGGTAGAAGTCGTTGCCGCCGTCCTGGCCGTCAAGGGCGTTCCATGTGTGGGGCAGGCTAACAAAGTCCCACTTGCTGTCGATAGAAGCGGGGATCTCTGTAGACTGCTTGGTAAAGGCCCATTTGCGGTTGATGTTTGTAATGGTTCTCAAGGTTTATTCCTCCTATGTAATTTCATTTTTTCTTTATCTTATAATATTTTTAATAAATTTACAATGGGAAAATGCAATTTTCCGAGAATTTACATATTATACACAAATAAGACACCGGTTGACTTGTGCACTCTGCGGGCATATAATGGTAAGCAGGAAAAGGAGGGATTCCTATGATCCAATTTGGTATGCCCAGCTTGATCGAAACGAAAACAGTGGAGCAATCTGTTGCAATGTGCCACGAGTTAGGACTTTCGTTCGTTGAGCTGAATATGAATTTTCCCCAGTTCCAGCCCTGGAGCATGAATGCAAAAGAGTTAAAAGAACTGGCAGAGCAGTATGGCATTTTCTATACCATCCATCTGGATGATAATTTGAATATTGCCGATTTTAACCCCTATGTCACGAGCGGTTACCGCAGAACTGTGCGGGAGACCGTTGCGCTTGCCAAAGAAGTGGGAATCAAAGTGCTGAATATGCACCTTGCCAAGGGCGCGGTGTACACACTTCCCCAGCGAAAGGTCTACTTCTTCGGAGAATACGAGGAAGAATACCTTGCAGGAATCAAGGCGTTCCGGGACGAGTGTGAGGCGCTTATCGGCGACAGCGGTATTCGCATCTGTGTAGAAAACACCGACGGCTTTGAAAGCTACCATAAGGCGGCCATCGATTTGCTGCTGGAAAGCCCGGTATTTGGGCTGACCATCGACATTGGCCATAATTATTGCTGCGGCAAGTCCGATGAGCCCGTCATCATGGAGCGCTTAAGCCGCCTGCACCATATGCACATGCACGATGCCCGGGATGGTAAGAAGGATCATCAGGCATTGGGCACGGGTGAACTGGACATTCCGTATTTCATAAACCTTGCCAACGGTAACGATTGTACCGTGGTGCTGGAGACCAAGACAGAAGAGGGCCTGCGCCAATCGGTGCAGTGGCTTAGAGACAATTATAAATAAAAAAGAGCGGCTAATGGCGGGCGTCCGTAAAACAGTTTCAGTCCCGGCAGATCATCCTGCCGGGACTGTTCTTGTATATATTGCTGTCACATGATAAAATAACTCATATAGACAAATAAATAGGAATTTGAAGGGGTGATGATAAATGAGATGTGCCAAATGCGATACGGAAATGTTTGATGCCAAGTTGACAGGAAATACTTTATATCCTTTGATACTGACTAACGAGAAAAAAGGAATATGGGAATCCGAAAAAAGATGTTATGTTTTATGCTATGTATGCCCTAACTGTGGATATATCGAACTCTATGCGGAAAAGCCAAAGGATTTAAAGATAGATTAACCAATTCCAATTTGTCGAACTGATAAAGGGCGCACTTCTATACATCGCATTCTGCCATGTAGTGCGAACAATGATAAAAGCCAAGCTGCAGATGCAGCTTGGCTTTAACTGTTTTACGAGCACCCGCCTAAAGGCGGCTGGTTTGATTTTACAGGGTTTCCATCTGTGCATTCACTGCATCCTCGCAGGAACGCATTGCCAGAATCGTCTTGTCCATCAGAACGTCCAGTTCCCAACCCAGACGCTCCGCACCGGTCTTGATGACATCACGGGAGCAGCCGGCCGCAAACTTTTTATCCTTGAACTTTTTCTTCA
>JAZUNW010000076.1:0-6375 GCA_045604325.1 Faecousia sp.
GGTAAACACCAACCGCTTTGCCGATGTGGATAACCTGGTTTCCGAGCGTGTCCAGAATTACCAGGGCGGCAAGCAGCGCATTGGCGGCGGCAAGGGCAAGCAGCAGCAAAAGCAGCAGAATATGAAGGGGAAGGGCAATAAGGCCCGCAACGAGGAGCAGGAAAAGCTGCGCCGCCTGCAGATGGAGGTTGCCCGCAAGGCTCCCGTTACCGTTAAAATTCCCGATGAGATCACCGTCGGTGAGCTGGCCAGCCGCATGAAGAAGACCGCAGCTGAGGTCATCAAGCTGCTGATGAAGAACGGCGTCATCGCCGCCATCAATCAGGTCATCGACTTCGATACCGCCGAATTTGTGGCTACCGAGCTGGGCTGCAAGGTAGAAAAGGAAATCACCGTTACCATCGAGGAGCGGATCATCGATGACCACGTGGACACCGCAGAAGAGCTGGTGACCCGTGCTCCCGTTGTCGTTGTCATGGGTCACGTTGACCACGGTAAGACATCCACTCTGGATGCCATCCGTAAGACCTCCGTTACCGCAGGCGAGGCCGGCGGTATTACCCAGCACATCGGCGCATATACTGTCGATGTAAACGGAAATATGGTCACATTCCTGGATACCCCCGGTCACGCCGCCTTTACTTCCATGCGTGCCCGTGGCGCAAAGAGCACCGACATTGCCATTCTGGTGGTTGCGGCTGACGACGGCATCATGCCCCAGACTGTTGAATCCATCAACCACGCAAAGGCGGCAAATGTGCCCATCATCGTTGCCATCAACAAGATGGATAAGCCCACTGCCAACCCCGACAAGATCAAGGAACAGCTGACCAAGTATGACCTGATCCCCGAAGAGTGGGGCGGCGATACGGTCATCGTGCCCATCTCCGCAAAGACCGGCATGGGCCTCGACGATCTGCTGGAAATGGTCATTCTCACTGCCGAAGTGCAGGAGCTGAAGGCCAACCCCAACCGCCGTGCAAAGGGTACTGTCATCGAGGCCCGTCTGGATAAGAACCGTGGCCCTGTGGCAACCTTGCTGGTGCAGAACGGCACCCTCAATCAGGGCGACATTGTCATTGCCGGTACTGCCGTAGGCCGTGTCCGCGTCATGACCAACGACAAGGGCCGCACCGTAAAGACTGCCGGTCCTTCCGTGCCCGTGGAGATCACCGGCCTTGCGGAAGTTCCCGCTCCCGGTGATGAGTTCAACGCCGTTACCGACGAGCGCATGGCCCGTGAGCTGGTTGAGCAGCGCAAGCAGGCCGCTAAGGATGCCGCTGCCAACGCCATGCAGAAGGTCACCCTCGATAACCTCTTCGCCCGTATGCAGGAGGGTGAGATGAAGGAGCTGGCTCTGATCGTCAAGGCTGACGTGCAGGGCTCTGCCGAGGCTGTGAAGGCTTCTTTGGAGAAGATCTCCAACGAGGAAGTCCGTGTTAAGGTAATCCACGCAGGTGTCGGCGCTATCAACGAAAGTGACATTCTGCTGGCCTCCACCTCCGGTGCTATTATCGTCGGCTTTAATGTCCGTCCCGACTCCGGCGCGCAGGCAAGCGCACAGCGCACCAATGTGGATATGCGTTTCTACCGTGTTATCTATGATGCCATCGACGAGATCGAGGCTGCCATGAAGGGCATGCTGGCACCTACCTTCGAGGAAGTTGTGCTGGGTCACGCCGAAGTGCGCATGACCTACAAGGTCTCCGCCATCGGTACCATTGCCGGCTGTATGGTCAAGGATGGCAAGGTCACCAGAGATGCACAGGTAAGAGTGCTTCGTGACAATATCGTCATCCACGAAGGCGAAATTGGCTCTCTGCAGCGGTTTAAGGACGCTGTTAAGGAAGTCACCGCCGGCTACGAGTGCGGTATGAGCATTGCTAAATACAATGACATCAAGGAAGGCGACATTTTCGAATGCTTCGCCATGCAGGAAGTAAAGCGATAATTGTTTCAGCCGTGCCGGGTCTCGGCACGGCTGACCAATTATCTAATTGACAATTGAAAATTGACAATTGATAATTATGAATTCGTCGACACAGGCGATCCCATAATTGTCCATTGTCCATTGTTCATTGTCCATTTTGACGACTGAAAGGAGTCAAACAATGGCATCCAATCGAATCAACCGTATCAACGAAGAGATCCAGAAGTGCTTGGCTGACCGGATCCGGGAGCTGAAAGACCCCCGTGTCAGTACCACTATGATCTCCATCACCCGTGTGGAGACCACCCCCGACCTGCGCTATACCAAGGTCTATGTCAGCTTTTTGGAAGAAAATAAGGCTGCCGATGCCATGAAGGGCTTAAAGTCCGCCGCAGGCTGGCTGCGCCGTGAGATCGGCCACACTTTGAATCTGCGCTACACGCCCCAGATCATGTGGGCACTGGACGACAGCATCGTTTACGGTGCCAAGCTTCTGGAGCTCATCAACTCTCTGGAGGTATCTGACGATGACGGAACTAACGAGACTTGATTGCGCCGACTGGCTGCTGGAGCGGGACAAATTTGTGATCCTGACTCACCGCAAGCCCGACGGTGATACCATCGGCTCTGCCGCCGGCCTATGCCGGGGTCTCAGGAGCCTTGGAAAAACCGCCCACATCCTGGAAAACCCGGAGTTCACGCCCCTCTACGCACCTTTGGTGGAGGGTTTAACCAAGAAATCGCCGGAAGAGGGCGACATCCTCATCGCTGTGGATGTGGCGGCGGACACCATGCTGCCCAGAGCCTATGACCACTTAAAAAACAGCATTGACCTTCGGATCGACCACCACG
This sequence comes from Faecousia sp., assembly GCA_045604325.1. Classification (GTDB taxonomy): domain Bacteria; phylum Bacillota; class Clostridia; order Oscillospirales; family Oscillospiraceae; genus Faecousia. The sequence continues at coordinate 2,783 of JAZUNW010000076.1, forward strand.
GCTCCGGTCGGGAATACGCCCCCCGGGAGCATGTTGATCCCGAAAGCGCTGCCTGTGCCGAGATCATCTGGGAGCTGCTGCTGGATATGGAGGTAGAGCCGGACAAGGAGATCGCTGGCGGCATCTATCTGCGCATTTCCACCGATACCGGCTGCTTCCGCTTTTCCAACACCACCGCCCACACCTTTGATGTGGCGGGCGACTGCGCCGCCGCAGGTGCGGATGTGTACAGCTGGAATCAGAAGCTTTTCGACACCCAATCCCTGCCGAAGCTGCGGCTGCAGGGCTGGATCATCGACCATGTGCAGTTCCTTGCCGGGGGCAATTTGGCCATTTGCGCTGTGCCCAAGGCTGTTGAGGAAGAAATCGGCGTCAGTGAGGACGATCTGAACGATATCGCCTCTTTCCTGCGCTCTATTGAGGGTGTGAAAATGTCCGCACTGCTGCGGCAGACCGACGCGGAGCATGTCAAGGCCTCTGTTCGTGCCGTGCCCGGATACAGTGCGGCCATCGTCTGCGAAAGCTTTGGCGGCGGCGGACATGCCGGTGCTGCCGGCTGCAGCATGAAAATGTCCATGGAAGAGGCAATCGCCGCCATCGGCAATGTAATGCTCGAGTGGGAGATCGCAGAATGAACGGGATCGTAATTGTAGACAAGCCCCAGGGCTGGACCAGCCAGGATGTCACCGCCCGTCTGCGCCGTGTGTTCAACACCCGCCGCATCGGCCACGGCGGCACGCTGGACCCTATGGCTACCGGTGTTCTGCCGGTGTTTGTAGGGCGGGCTACCCGGGGTGTGGAATTTTTTGAGCACGCGGAAAAGGTGTATGAAACCGTGCTAAAGCCCGGCACCACCACCGACACCGAGGACATCACCGGCACGGTGCTGACCCAAAAAGAAGTCGCACTTACCGAGGAAGATGTGCTGGCGGTGCTGCCTAAGTTTCGCGGGGAAATCCTGCAGATACCGCCCATGTACTCTGCTTTAAAAGTAGACGGAAAAAAGCTCTACGAGCTGGCACGTGCCGGAAAGGAAGTGGAGCGCAAGGCCCGCCCCATCACCATCCACGAGCTGACCTTCCTCAGTATGGATGCTGACGGTATCCACCTACGGGTGCACTGCTCCAAGGGCACTTATATCCGCACGCTTTGCAAGGATATCGGCGAGGCCCTTGGCTGCGGCGGCTGCATGGCCGCTTTGCGCCGGGTACAGGCAGGAGAATATACGGAAAACGAGGCGGTTGCGCTGCAAACACTCTTGGAAACCGATTCTCCGGAGCAATATTTGCGGAGTGTGGACACCATGTTCCGCGAGCTGCCTGCCCTGACCTTGACGGACAAGCAGGAGAGCCGCTGCCGCAACGGTAACAGCTTCAGTCTGCATATAACAGACGGTACATACCGGGTCTACAGCAAAACTGGCGAATTCCTTGCCCTGAGCAAGGTAGATAACGGTATTATGTCAACCATTAAAAGCTTTTTTGAAGTTTAATTGTAAGATAAATGATCGTTTAGCATTCTAAAGGCCCCCTTGCCTAAAGGGGGCTGTCATGCGAAAAGCATGACTGGGGGATTTTATGCCGCCACTGGCGGCATATCGCCCTACGGACGAAGTATCCCTCCGTCTCTGCTTTGCGGCAGAGACACCTCCCTTTAGGCAAGGAAGGCTTTGGTGCAACGCACATCATAAGATAAACGATCATTTGCAGATTGGTAACCATATGAAAGATAAAACGATCTACGCCCTTGGTTTTTTTGACGGGGTGCACTTAGGCCATCAGGCGCTGCTTGCGGCATGCTGCGGTCTTGCAACTGAATACGGCTGCAAAGCGGGGGTTGTAACGTTCTTTCAGCATCCGGACACGCTGGTGTCCGGCAACACCCCCAAGCTTATCAACATCATCCGGGACCGCCAACAGCTTTTGGCGGATATGGGTTCCCAGTCCATCGTGACCCTGCCCTTCGACAGAGCGCTGATGGCTATGCCCTGGCAGACGTTTATCGCGCTTTTGCGCCGAGAATACGGCGCTGCAGGCTTCGTCTGCGGCAACGATTTCCGCTTTGGCTTTAAAGGGGAAGGAACTGCCCAAAAGCTGCAGGATCTTTGCAAGGAGCAAGGCCTGCCCTGCACCATCGTGCCGGAGCAAATGCTGGATGGCATCCGCATTTCCTCCACCCATATCCGACAGCTGGTGGAAGCCGGAGATATGGAAAAAGCGGCAAAATTCCTGGGCCACCCTCACATTCTCACGGGAAATGTGGTATCCGGGCGGCATCTGGGCCGCACCATTGGGGTGCCCACCGCCAATATTTTGATCCCCGAGGAAGTTGTAGTGCCCAAATTGGGCGTGTATGTCACCGAATGCCTGGTGGATGGCATCCTATATATGGCAGTGACCAACATCGGCAGCCGGCCCACGGTGGAAGGGCACCAGGTGCGGGCCGAAAGCTGGCTATTGGACTTTGACGGAGACCTTTACGGAAAAACCGTCACCTTATATTTTCATAAGTATCTCCGTCCGGAGCGAAAATTTGATTCTTTGGCGGAATTAAAGGCAGAAATCCAGAAAAATGCGGCGCAAACCCGTGATTTTTTCGAAAAAAATTGAAATTTTCCCTTTACAATTGGGAAAACTTGTGATAAGATAGTCGGGCTGGCTATGGCCAGACGATATAACTATGCCCGCAGCTCAGTTTTGGGAAGACACCGACCTTTTACTTGGCGCGAGGTAAATTCAAAAAAGGTGGTAAACACAATGATTCTCAAGGAAAAGAAGACTCAGGTCATTCTGGACAACGCAACTCATGAGGGCGACACCGGTTCTCCCGAAGTTCAGGTTGCCATTCTGACCGCCCGCATCAACGAGCTGACCGATCACCTGCGTGTGCATAAGCACGACAACCACTCCCGTCGTGGTCTGCTGATGATGGTTGGTAAGCGCCGCAACATGCTGGACTATCTGGCAAAGAAGGACATCAACCGTTACCGTGCTCTGATCGCCAAGCTGGGTATCCGTAAGTAAGAACAAAAAGGGCGACGGATACCGTCGCCCTTTTTTCCAGCGGATCTTTTCCGCCGGATCTGCCCGATTACAGCTTTGAAATACACAAAGTATGTCTACAGCTGTAGTCGAACAGCCCGACGAAAAATCTCTCGCTGGCACCAAATTATTCATCGGGAGATATTTAGCAGTTGATTGAGTTGTCGAATCTCGACAGCTGACTCAAGTGCTAAACCTCCCGGACACAACCAATTGACAATGTACAATGGACAATTGACAATTATGATTTTCGTTTTTTAATTATGTTGGCGCAGCCAACCCCACAATTGTCAACTGTCAATTTTCAATTGTCAATTAACAACACTAAGGAGGTATTACAAATGATTACTCGTAAGCAGTATCCCAACCATCATGTTTTCGAGACCGAGATCGGCGGCCGTACTTTCACCGTCGAGACCGGTAAAGTGGCCGAACTGGCCAACGCCGAGTGCATCTGCCGCTACGGCGACACTGTGGTGCTGACTACCTGCACCTGCAACCCCATCCCCAAGGCCGGTATTGACTACTTCCCTCTGACCATCGAGTTTGAGG
>JAZUNW010000077.1:0-7526 GCA_045604325.1 Faecousia sp.
TCCTTCATGATGACGATACGGTCGCCCAGAGTCATAGCCTCAGTCTGGTCGTGGGTAACATAGATAAAGGTGGTATCAATACGCTCACGCAGCTTGATGATCTCAGCACGCATCTGGTTACGCAGCTTGGCGTCCAGGTTACTGAGGGGCTCGTCCATCAGCATGACCTGGGGGTCACGGACGATAGCACGGCCGATAGCAACACGCTGACGCTGACCGCCGGACAGAGCCTTGGGCTTACGGCTTAAGTACTGGGTGATGTCCAGGATCTCAGCAGCCTGCTTAACAGCCTTGTCGATCTCAGCCTTGGGAGTATGACGCAGCTTCAAAGCGAAAGCCATGTTGTCATACACGGTCATGTGGGGATACAGAGCGTAGTTCTGGAAGACCATTGCGATATCGCGGTCCTTGGGAGCAACGTCGTTGACCAGACGGTCGCCGATGTACAGCTCGCCTTCGGAGATCTCTTCCAGACCTGCGATCATACGCAGGGTGGTAGACTTACCGCAGCCGGAAGGACCAACCAGAACGATGAATTCCTTATCGGCGATCTCCAGGTTGAACTCCTGAACAGCGACGACACCCTTCTCGGTAACCTGCAGGTTGACCTTCTTCTCTTCGGGCTGATCGGCATTCTTCTTCTTTTTCTTGGTCTTCTTGGCGTCATCGCCGCTGTGGGGGTAGATCTTCTTGATGTTTCTCAGGGACAAACTTGCCATAGTTTTACGACGCTAAGTACACCGAGCCTTTCGCGTGTACTCTCACATCCGTGCGAAAAATGTCACGGAAGTATTACGACAGGTCTCCACACTGCCGCACCGTGCGTCCGACGGTTAATTTTTTCCTCCTTTTTTGATGAACGGCGCCTATTTTTTTGTGGAGTAGGCGCAATTCACCTGGATACACAAATGATACCATATTTGTCAAGATACTGCAATGGTCGTTTTTTACAGTTTTCGCCATATCTTTTTGGGCAATATCACAACAATGTATAAAAAGGGGGGCTTAAAAGCTCCTTTCTTACACATTAAACGAGGGTGTAGCACTCTGCGTCCACTTTAAGACTTTTGCCGTAGTAAACTGCCATAGCAGCCTCTAAGTCCAGCGCATCCTGAACGGCTGCTGTTTCATAGCAGCTGTGCATAGCCAGCTGGGGCAAGCCGATGTCCGCAGACGGGACAGATACATGGGAAAGAGAAATGTTACCCAAGGTAGAGCCGCCGGGAATATCCGCCCGGTTACAGTAGGTCTGCACATTGACTCCCGCCTTTTCACAGACCTTGCGGAAGATGGCAGCAGAAACACCGTCGGTGGTATAGCGCTGGTTGGCGTTGAATTTCAGCACTACGCCGCCGCCCAGCACCGGTGCGTTATTGGGATCGGCAAGCTCCGGATGGTTGGGGTGGACTGCATGGGCATTGTCAGCAGAGATCATAAAGGAGTTTGCCAGCAGGATCTGCTCATCTAACTTAAGCGAAGCGCAAATGCGGCTGACGGTAGTCTCCAGCAGTTTGGATGCCGCGCCCTGCAAGGAGGAAGAACCCACCTCTTCGCTGTCAAATACGCACAGCATGGGGATGCTCTCCCCTTCTTCCGCATTCAGGAAACCTTGCGTGCAGCACCATGCACAGGCAAGATCGTCAAGGGCAGAAGCAGAAACATATTCCTTGTCCATGCCCCAAACGGTTGCTTTCTGGCGGACATACAGGTAAAGATCGTGACCCAAAATTTTGCCGCCTGCCTGCTTTTGCAGCAGCTTTTGCAGCTTGCCCTTGGCATCCTTACCGCCCAGCAACGGCAGGGTATCCACCGCAGGATTCCACTTGTAGCCATCGTTGGCGCTGCGGTTCATGTGGATAGCAACATTGGGGATCATTAAAAGATCCCGGTCGATGTCCACAAGGCGGCTTTGGACGCCATTTTCGGTTTCCACCATTACACGGCCTGCCAGAGAAAGGGGTCTGTCCAGCCACGGCGCCATTAGCATACCGCCGTACTTTTCGGTAGCAACGCGGGTGTATGTGCCGGAAAGCTCCCCGTTTTCCTTGAGCTTGAAGGTGGGGCGGTCGGAATGGCTGGCGCTCATCATAAAGCCCCAGACCTTTCCCGCGGGCACACGGAATGCCAGCACTGCCGTGCCGCCACGGGTCAGGTAGTACTTGCCACCGGGCACGATATTCCAGTTTTCATGCTCCTGCAGCCGGGTATAGCCGGCATTTTCCAGTTCGCCCGCAAGATACGCAGCAGCATGGTACACACTGCGTGACGCATCCAAAAACGCCATCAAAGCCTTTGTTCTTTTGTCCATGATTATTCTCCTTTATAAGATAAAGGATCGTTTAGCGCACCTACTTGCCTCTTCCTTTGGGAGAGGTGCCCAGTGCGCACACTGGGCGGAGAGGGCTTTAACGCATGCCCTCTCAGTCAAAAATCAAAGATTTTTGCCAGCTCTCCCAGAGGGAGAGCCAAGGCGCATCGTAAGATAAACGATCATTTACAGTTTCATTTCTCTACCAATTCGCAGAACAGGTCGATCTGATCGGCAATGGTCTTAAGAGCACCTCGCCAGAACGCCTTGTCCGTCAAATCAATATCCGCCACCTTTGCGGTATCCTCCGCTGTAGCAACGGAAGTGGTATACAGCAGCTTCTTGTACTTTTCGACGAAGCTTGCACCCTCTTTTTCATACTGGGCATACAGGCCCCGGGCAAAGAGCCCGCCGAAGGCATAGGGGAAATTGTAGAAGGTCGGGCCATAGTAGTGGCTCTTGCAGATCCACATGTAAGGGTGCAGGCAATCGGGGTCCAAGCCATCGCCGTAGCACTGCTTTTGGGCTTCCTTCATAAAACCGCACAGGGTATTGGCATCCATAAACTTATCTTCCCGGTTTTCAAAGACCTTTGCCTCAAATCGGAAACGGGAATAGATGTCGCAGATGATCTGAGTGGCATCCTGCAGCTGATTTTCGATCAGAGCGATTCGCTCTGCATCGTCAGCAGCCTTGCCGATGGCAGATGCCATGACCACGCACTCATTGAATGTAGACGCGGTCTCCGCCAAGGGCATGGAGTAATCCCGGTTTAAGGTGCGGTGGTTCTGCAGGCAGTAATTGTGATAGGCGTGACCAAGCTCATGGGCAAGGGTCACAACATCGCCGAAAGCGCCGTCAAAATTGGTAAGGATCCGGCTTTGCTGCAGGCACTCCACATAGGCGCAAAACGCACCGCCGGCCTTGCCGTCCCTTGGATAGAAATCGATCCACTCCTCGTCAAAAGCAGCGGCGATCATATCGGCTTCTTCCTTATTAAAGCCCTCGAATTGCTCCAGAAGATAATCCCGGGCTGCCTCTGCGGTAAACTTGGTGGAAGACTTGCCCATGGGGGCAAACAGCTCGTACCAGGGAAGGCCTTTCTTGTAGCCCAGCACCTTGGCCTTGGCCTTCAAATACTGCCAGAACTTGGGCAGATACTCATCCATAGCACCCAACATAGCATCCAAAGTTGCCTTCTGCATATCTGAGTGCTCCAAGGTTCTTGCAAGAGGAGATTCGTAACCCCGGAGCTCGCAGTCCGTAATGGTTTCCAGCTTGATGGAATTGAGGGCAAAAGCGGTGGCATCCTTAATGCGGTCATAACAGGCGATCTCCGCCTCGTAGGCATCCTTACGAACCTGGGGGTCGGCATCATAGGCAAGATTGCGGATGGCAGACAAATTGGTAGTCTCGCCCCGGTAAGATACCGGCACTGTGCTGGTCAGATACTGCTGCATATCGCTCCACGCAGAGCTGCCGGACATGCCCATTTTCGCCATGATGGTCTCACCCAGACCGCTGAGCAGGTACTTGCTGGACTTCTGCATCTTGCTAAACAGGAAACGGTAGTCTTTTAAGCTTTCGTCCCCTTCAATGAGCTCCATCAAATTCGGCAGCTTGGCTGCCCACTCCTGAAATGCCGCATCCGGAGCGGCAATGCCGCTGTATACCGCCATGATCCGGCCCATCTGAGAGCCCGCCTCGGGATCGCGGGAATCGGCGCTCTGGCGCAGAGACGCATACTCTGCCAGCTTATTCACAAGCTCCGTAAGCTGCTCCTGTAACTCAATTCCCTTGCGCAGCCCCTCAATGGGAGCAACCTCGCAAAGCGATGCGGCAAATGCAGAGAATTCCTCCGCCTTTTCTTTCAGCCCGGTCAGATCCTGCTCAAAGGCAGGATCGTCAAAGCCCTTGTAAATGGGCTCTAAGTTCCATCTTTCGTTCATTTGGGTACACCCTCCCCTTTGTTTGTTTTTCTGTTATTTTACAACAGATACTGTAGCCCGTCAATAAAAAGCTACGGCAACTTCCGTCGTTCTTCGTTCTCGTCAATTTTCGCGTTTTCGCCTCGAAAAGTTCGACATTTTCTGTATTGAGCTCACTTTTTGTCGCTTTTTGGGGAACGATTGTTTTGTTTTTTCCTTGCAATAAGGCGCATTTCATGATAAATTATATTTGTCGCACCGCTGCACCGAGACTGCAGCGAATTTCGGGGAATTATCTTCATTGATAAGGAGAGGAAGTAATGGATAAACGAACAACCGTATTTATTGCGGACAGCGCAGAGGAATTCTGTACCGGTCTGTCCGTGGCACTTTCCCACGCAGAAGGCTTTCATGTTCTGGGGACTGCCAATGATGGAGAGCAGGCGATCCGCCAGATCGTACAGTTAAAGCCGGATGTGCTGGTGTTGGATCTGATGCTCAGTAAACAGGATGGCATCAGCGTCCTGAAAACCATTTCCAGCATGGATAAAAAGCCCGTCACTTTGGCTACATCCGGTTTCATCACCAGCTTTGTGGCATCGGCTGCAGCCAACTTGGGTGTGCGGTATCTGGTGCTCAAGCCCTGCGATATGGCCGCTCTCGTTGAGCGCTTGGAGGAGATCCGCGGTGGGGAGAACCAGCGGCAGCCCTCTCCCCGGCGTACCGATAAGACCGGCATCGAATCTATGGTCACCAGCATCATCCACGAGATCGGTGTGCCTGCCCATATTAAGGGTTACCAGTATTTGCGGGAGGCAATCATCATTGCCGTCAACGATATGGATGTCATCAACGCCATCACCAAGGTGCTGTATCCGCAGGTGGCTAAGACCTTCCAGACCACGCCCAGCCGTGTCGAGCGGGCAATTCGCCATGCCATCGAAGTGGCATGGGACAGAGGTGACCTGGACACCCTGCAACGGTTCTTTGGCTACACAGTTTCCAACACAAAGGGTAAGCCTACGAACTCTGAGTTCATTGCCCTCATTGCGGATAAACTGCAACTCCAATTAAAAGGTGCCGACGCAGCTCAGCTATAATGTAGTACCGGAACGGAACAGAAGTATCCGTTCCGGTATTTTGTGCTTATTTTTCCATTGACAGACCGCCCGTGCTAAATTATAATTAGGATAGCAGACTATGAGACAAATGTCCCACCACCAAATATAATCCGCTGTAAAACAGCGCAGGAGGTATTACTTATGGATGTTTTAAGCAGACTGGCTAGATCCGGTGTCGTTCCCGTTGTGGTTCTCGACGATGCCAAGGACGCCGTCCCCACCGCCAACGCCATGGTTGCCGGCGGCATTGATGTGATGGAGATCACCTTCCGCACCGCTGCCGCTCCCGATGCCATCAAGGCCGTTGCCGAAAACTGCCCCGACATGCTGGTCGGCGCAGGCACGATCCTCAATCTGACTCAGTGCAAGCAAGCGGTTGAGATGGGCGCAAAGTTCATTGTTTCCCCCGGTTTCGACGCTGAGGTGGTTGGCTGGTGCATTGAAAACGGCATTGCCGTCACCCCCGGCTGTGTCACTCCCACCGAGATCACCGCTGCCGTGAATATGGGCCTTAAGGTGGTCAAGTTTTTCCCTGCCAATGTCTACGGCGGCTTAAACGCCATGAAGAACCTGTCCGCACCTTTTGTGGGTGTCAAGTTTATGCCCACCGGCGGTGTTAACGCAGGCAACCTGCGGGAGTACATCGACGCACCCTTCATCCACGCTGTCGGCGGCAGCTGGGTCTGCCCCAAGGCTGACATCGCAGCCGGCAATTTCGAGAAGATCACACAACTTTGTGCCGAAGCCCGTCAGGCTGCTTTCGGCTAAGAAAATAAGGAGAATACTATGTCCAGAATTATTACTTTTGGCGAGCTGATGCTCCGCCTGCAGCCCTACAACTACGAGCGTTTTGTCCAGTGCGACCATGTGGAGTTCACCTTTGGCGGCGGCGAGGCCAATGTTGCCGTGTCCCTTGCTAACTATGGCATGGATGCCGCCTATGTCACCAAGCTGCCCGCTCACTCTATCGGTCAGGCGGCTGGGAATTCCCTGCGCCGTTACGGCGTAGACACCACCCTCATCACCCGCGGCGGTGACCGTGTGGGTATCTACTTCAACGAAAAGGGTGCTTCCCAGCGCGGCAGCGTCTGCATCTATGACCGTGCACATTCTGCTATCCAGCAGGCAAGCCGGGAAGATTTCAACTGGGACAAGATCTTCGAGGGCGCTGACTGGTTCCATTTCACCGGCATCACCCCGGCTCTGGGCCCCAATGTGGTCGAGATCTGCCGGGATGCCTGCAAGGCTGCCAAGGCTCGCGGAATTAAAATCTCCTGCGACCTGAACTACCACGGCAAGCTGTGGACCCGTGCCGAGGCCCGTGAGGCCATGACCGACCTGTGCCAGTATGTGGATGTTTGCATCTCCAATGAAGAGGATGCCAAGGACGTATTCGGCATCGAGGCAGAGGCCACCGACATCTATGCCGGCGAATTAAACCACGAAGGCTACAAGTCCGTTGCCAAGCAGCTGGCCGACAAGTTCGGTTTCGAGAAGGTGGCCATCACCCTGCGCGAAAGCCACTCCGCATTCGACAATGGCTGGAGCGCCATGCTTTATGATGTCGCTTCCAATGAATACTGCTTCTCCAAGAAGTATGATCTGCACATCATCGACCGCGTTGGCGGCGGTGACAGCTTTGGCGGCGGTCTCATTTACAGCCTGCTGACCGGCAAATCCACCCAGGCCGCTGTTGAGTTTGCGGTAGCTGCTTCCGCACTGAAGCACTCCATCGAGGGTGACTACAACATGGTTACTGTCGCAGAGGTTGAAAAGCTGGCAGGCGGCGACGGCTCCGGTAGAATCCAGAGATAAGGAGCGCACTATGGCAAACGAAGAGATCCTGCAGGAAGAGGAGCAGACCAGCATCATCACTCTGACCGACGAAAACGGCAAAGATCAGGATTTTGAATATCTTGATTGCGTTGAGTACGAGGGCAAGGAATATCTGGTGCTGATGCCCGCCGATGAGCTGGCAACCGAGATCGTGATCCTGGAAGTCGAGCCTGTGGACGAGGAAAACGAAAACTATCTGTCCGTCCACGACGAAGTGCTGCTGAACAATGTTTACGGCATTTTCAAGGAGCGCTACAAGGACATCCTGACCTTCGAAGACTAAAAAACATTTTAAGGGCGCGGTGCTTTTGCACCGCCCCCTTGTTTTCCGTA
>JAZUNW010000078.1:0-4259 GCA_045604325.1 Faecousia sp.
ATTCCGAGGGAGCGTCAGCGAGTCGAGGAATCTACGCATTTCGTTTATATTTGCATTAAAATCGGTGCCAAGATCCCTCGGCTCCGTTTCACTCCGCTCGGGATGACAGCATTTTTGGTGGTACGGTAAACGATCATTTACAGCAATACAATAAAAATGGCGTGCCGGTTGGCACGCCATTTTTTCTTAATTATCAAACCTTCAGCTTGACGATGATCTTGCGTTCCCCGGTCTGCTTGCCGTTCAGGTGCACCATGGGCGCATGGGCATCCTCGGGGAAGACGATGTAGCAGTAGCCGGCAGGGATGCGGAAATACTGGCAATTGCCTGCGTGCATGCTGCAATCCTTGTCAGGATTGTAGGGAACGGACACGGTCAGCTCGTCGGTGGGAGCCCAGCCCATGTACTCCTCGCCTTCGAAAACATACTGGATATCCAGAAAATTGCGGTGGGCTTCCAGATCACGGCCTTCGCCGTCACGTGTGACAGCCTTGTCATTTACAATGACCTTGCCGCCGTTAGACAAGGTGTAAGTGCCGACTTCAAAGGTCTTCATGCCTTCAATAACGGAAAGTGCCTCTTCCAGGCCGGGTACAGCGCCGACATAACGACGGACTTCCTTCCAGGGACAGATAATCATACTAAAACATTCCTTTCAAATGTAATTTAAGCATCCAAATGTCGCTGAATGCGGCCTTCGATCATATCCAGCGCCACAACATTTTTGCCGCCTTCGGGAACAACGATATCGGCATGCTTTTTGCTGGGCTCAACATACTTTTCGTGCATGGGCTTGACGGTGGTCTGGTACTGGGTCAGCACAGATTCCAAAGTCCTGCCCCGCTTGTTCACATCCCGCTTGATGCGGCGGCAAAGGCGCACATCGGCGTCGGTATCCACAAAAATGCGGATATCCATCAGCTGCCGCAGCTCCTCGTCGGCAAAGATCAGAATACCCTCGACGATGATGACCTGCTTGGGCACGATGTGCAGCACCTCGCTGCTGCGGTTATGGACGGTAAAATCGTAGACGGGACAGTCGATGGCACGACCTTGCCGCAGTTCGGAAAGGTGGTAGACCATTAAGCTGGTGTCGAAGGCGTCCGGCTCGTCGTAGTTGATGGCGCAGCGCTCTTCGTAGGAAAGATCGTCCCGGCGCTTATAGTAATTATCGTGGCTCAAAACGGTGACCACATCCCCAAAACGCTCCACAAGGTGCCTCATAAGGGTGGTTTTGCCGCTGCCGGTGCCGCCGGCAATGCCAATGACCAGAATTTGATCGTCCATAGGTTACTCCTTTTCAAGAAGGGTTTGGCAGAGCTCGGTGATTTTGGGGTCTTTGCGGCTGTTCTGCCAAATAATTTCACCGTTGCTCCGCCGCAAAAGGTCTGCGGCCTCTAAACGGCGTTTTGTTTCGCGGGCTGTGCCCTCGCCGCCGTCCAGCAGCAGGACATTTTCGCCTAAAATGCGGCGGATGGCTTTTTCAGCAAAGGGGTAATGGGTGCAGCCCAGCACCAGTGCCTGCAAACGATCCTTCCAAGGCTCTAAAATGGGCCGCAGCAGATTTTCGACTACTTCCCCATCGGTGCTGCCCTGCTCAATGAGCTCCACAAGGCCCGGAGCAGGCAGCCGCACAACTTCACATTGCGCGCCATAGTGCTCCAAAAGATTGTGAAATTTCTCCAACCGCAGGGTGGCCTCGGTAGCAAGCACACCGATGCAGCCGCCGGGAAAGCGGTCCGCTGCCGGCTTCAGCGCCGGCTCGATGCCGACTACGATCAGATCGGGATATTTCTGCCGCAATGTGTCGATGGCGGCGGCAGTAGCGGTGTTGCAGGCAACAACCAAAGCCTTGCATCCCTGCGCCACCAATTTTTCCGCAGCGGCAAGGGATAGGGCGCGGATTTCCTGGGTGGGACGGGAGCCGTAGGGGGCATTGGCGGAGTCGCCAAAGTAGAGGTAGCGCTCGCCGGGCATGATGCGTTTTAAGTGCCGCAGCACGCTTACGCCGCCCACACCGGAGTCGAAAACCGCTATGAAATTGTCTTTTTTACGCATAGGGTCACCGCCCTCCCCGTATTTTCTTTATTCTACCAAATCCTGTCCGCGGTTTCAATGGTTTCTGCGCTTTTTCTGCTATAATAAATAATCGTTTACTGCACCACCAAAAATGCTGACGCTCCCTCGGAATGACATACTTGGTAGTGCTTGCTAGGATAAACGATCATTTACCACGATAAAAAGAAACCACCCCAAAAAATGGGGTGGTTTACATAAACTTACTTCTACAGATAAGCAGCGATGGCGGCAGCGCCCTTCTTACCGGCACCCATAGCCAAAATAACGGTAGCAGCACCGGTGACTGCGTCACCGCCGGCAAACACGCCGTCACGGGTGGTCATCTCGTCTTCATTAACGATGAGGCAGCCCTTGCGGTTGGTCTCAAGGCCCGGAGTGGTGGAGCGGATCAGGGGGTTGGGGCTGGTGCCCAAACTCATGATGACGGTGTCCACATCCAGCATGAACTCGGAGTCCGGCACTTCGATGGGACGGCGGCGGCCGGAAGCATCGGGCTCGCCCAGCTCCATGCGGATGCACTTCATGCCGCAGACACGACCGTCCTCATCGCCCACGATCTCGATGGGGTTGCACAGAGTCTTGAACTCGATGCCCTCTTCCTTGGCGTGGTGCTTTTCCTCCAGACGGGCGGGCATTTCGGCCTCGCCACGGCGGTAGACGACATAAACGTGCTCCGCACCCAGACGCATAGCGCAGCGAGCGGCGTCCATGGCAACGTTACCGCCGCCGACGACGGCAACCGCCTTAGACTTGATGATGGGGGTATCGTACGCTTCGTCGTAGGCCTTCATCAGGTTGGTACGGGTCAGGTACTCGTTGGCGGACATAACGCCCTTCAAGCTTTCGCCGGGGATGTTCATGAACATGGGAAGACCTGCACCGGAGCCCACAAACACAGCCTTATAGCCCATCTCGAACAGCTCGTCAATGGTCAGAACTCTGCCGATGACCATGTTGGTCATGACTTCAACACCCTGGGCTTCCAGCTTGGTGATCTCGTTGGCAACGATGGCTTTGGGAAGTCTGAATTCGGGAATGCCGTACACAAGAACGCCGCCTGCGGTGTGCAGAGCCTCAAACATGGTGACCTGATAGCCCATCTTGGCAAGGTCGGAGGAGGCGGTCATACCGGCAGGGCCGGAACCGACAACAGCCACCTTGATACCGTTGGAAGGCACTTTTTCGGGCATTGCGTTCACATTTTCACGGTACCAGTCGGCAACAAAGCGCTCCAGGCGGCCGATGGCAACGCTCTCACCCTTGATGCCACGGACACACTTGCTTTCACACTGGCTCTCCTGGGGGCAAACACGGCCGCTGAGGGCGGGCAGTGCGTTGGTGGAGGTGATGATCTCGTAAGCAGCTTTAAAGTCGCCTTCCTGCACCTTGGCGATGAACTCAGGAATGCGGACGTTGACGGGACAGCCTTCCACACACTTGGGGTTCTTGCACTTTAAGCACCGGCCGGCCTCTTCGATGGCCTGCTCGGGAGTATAGCCCAGGGCAACTTCCTTAAAGTTGCGGGCACGGACCTGAGGATCCTGCTCAGGCATGGGGGTCTTGGTAAGCGTCATATTAGCCATTACAGTTTCCTCCTTCTTACTTAATCAGAGCCTTACCCATGGCTTCCATGCGGCAGGCGTGCTTTTCAGTGACCTCGGCCTCTCTGCCGCGGTAGGTAGAGTTACGGCTCATGAGCTCGGCAAAATCCACCTGATGGCCGTCAAACTCGGGGCCGTCAACGCAGGCGAACTTCACTTCGCCGCCAACGGTGACGCGGCAGCCGCCGCACATGCCGGTGCCGTCAACCATGATGGGGTTCAGGGAGACCATGGTCTTAACGCCGAAGGGCTCGGTGGTCTTGCAGACGAACTTCATCATGGGGATGGGGCCGATGGCTAAAACCGCATCGTAATCCTTGCCGGATTTGAGAAGCTCTTCCAGCTTGACGGTAACAAAGCCCTGCTCACCGTAGGAGCCGTCGTCGGTCATGAGATACATATTGTCGGAAACAGCCTTGAACTCGTCTTCCAAAATGACGATGTCCTTGTTGCGGAAGCCGACGATGACATCGACCTCAGCACCGGCTTCCTTAAAAGCCGCCGCAGAGGGCAGAGCGATGGCACAGCCTACGCCGCCGCCAACTACGCAAACCTTCTTGACACCCTCGGTATGGGTGG
>JAZUNW010000079.1:0-14504 GCA_045604325.1 Faecousia sp.
TGCTGTCCTCTGCATCCCTGCAGGATATGCTGCGGGTCTATAAGTCTGCCCACGGCACCGATCTTAGCCACTTTGCTGACTACTATGCCGTGCAGCTGAACGATACCCACCCGGCTATGTCCATTCCCGAGCTGATCCGCCTGCTGATGAAGGAAGGCATGGACTTTGAGCAGAGCTTTGCCATTGCCCAAAAGACCTTCTCTTACACCAACCACACCGTCATGGGCGAGGCCCTGGAGAAGTGGCCGCTGGATCTGCTGGGCAGCGTTGTGCCAGAGATCGTCAGCATCATCTGCCGCATTGACGAAAAGCTGAAAGCAGAGCATCCCAATCTGTTTATCATTCGTGACAATACTGCCCATATGGCAAACCTCAGTGTCTATGTTGGCAGCTATGTCAACGGTGTTGCTCAGATCCACAGCCAGATCCTCAAGGATGACTGCTTCAAGGATTGGTATGCAGCTTTCCCCGAGCGCTTCCAGAACAAGACCAACGGTGTTACTCCCCGTCGGTGGATGGGTCTGTGTAACCCCGAGCTGAGCCAGATGATTAAGTACCGCGTTGGTGCGGACTTCTTGAAGGATTTAGACCGCCTTGCCAAGCTCAAGCCCATGATCGACGATGACATGGTTCGCCAGTTCAACGCCATCAAACGGCAGAAGAAAGAGCAGCTTTGCAAGATCATCGCGGAGAAGGAAGGCGTGCAGCTGAATCCGGACTTCGTTTTTGATGTACAGGTCAAGCGGCTGCACGAGTACAAGCGACAGCTGATGAATGCCCTTTCCATCGTGGATATTTACTTCCGGCTGAAGAACGGCGAGCTGCCCGACTTCCAACCCACCGCATTTATCTTCGGCGCAAAGTCCGCACCCGGCTATGCCCGGGCTAAGGCCATTATCCGCTATATCAACCGCATTGCCAGAATGATTAACAACGATCCTGCGGTTGCAGATAAGCTGAAGGTGGTGTTCGTGCAGAACTATAACTGCTCCTATGCCGAGCATATCATTCCCGCTGCAGATATTTCTGAGCAGATATCTCCTGCAGGCACCGAAGCATCCGGCACCGGCAACATGAAACTGATGCTCAACGGTGCGGTAACCTTAGGTACCCTGGACGGTGCCAATGTGGAGATCGCCAAGGAAGCCGGTATCGAGAATGAGTATATCTTCGGCCATACCGTGGAGCAGATCAATGCCCAGCGGGATAACTACTACAGCCGCGGCATTTATGACATCGACCATCATCTGCGCCGTGCCATCGACACTCTGGTAGACGGCACTGTGCCCACCGATGACGACCAGAGAGAGCTGTACCATGCTCTGCTGGATGGCACTCATTGGCATAAGGCTGACCACTACTTCGTACTGCTGGACTATCCTTCCTATGTGGAAAAGAAACTGCAGGTCAACCGTGACTACGCAGACCGCTTGGCCTTTGGCCGCAAGTGCCTGCTGAACATCGCCAGCGGCGCTAAGTTCTCCTCTGACCGCACCATCCGTCAGTACGCGGAAGAAATTTGGCACATCGAGCCCACTCAGTATTAATAAAAAAAGCACCGCTACTGCGGTGCTTTTCCTTTTGGTTGACATGGGGAATTCTTTTTGATAAAATCATTATTAGTGAATATAAATGAAAAGGAGCGCTTTCGTTATGGCAAAAACCGTAAAGGATATTATGAAACTCATCAAAGAGAAGGACATCAAAATGGTGGACTTCAAGATGGTGGACATCAATGGCCAGTACCGTCATGTTACCATCCCGGCAAAGAATTTCTCCGAGGCTACCATGAAAAACGGCATTGGCTTTGACGCTTCCAACTATGGCTATGCTGTGGTAGAAAAGAGCGACATGGTCTTCATTCCCGATCCCGACACTGCGGTCATTGACCCCTTCTGCGATATTCCCACTTTGTCCATGACCGGCAATGCCATGATTATCGACAATCCCGAAAACAGACCTTTGCCTCAGTACCCCCGCAACATCATCCGCGCGGCTGTGCAGCATATGAAAGACTGCGGCATCGCCGACACAATGAAGATCCTGCCGGAATTTGAATTCTACCTTTTCGACGATGTGACCTGGGGCGTTGCCGGCGATCACATAAGTGCTGCCGTGGATGCCAAGCAGTCCTACTGGAACAGCGATGTAGAAGGCAAGGGTGTCATCGTGCCCAAGCAGAAGAACTATCATATTGCCAAGCCCTTCGATGTGTCCTATGAGTGCCGCAGCGAGATGTGCATGCAGATGGAAGAGATGGGCATCGAGATCAACTATCACCACCCTGAGGTGGCGGCTTCCGGCCAGTTTGAGATCGAGCCCCAGCTGGGCGAGGTTGTCCACATGGCGGATGCAACCATGATGATTAAGTATATCATCCACAACACCGCACTGAAGTACGGCAAGTCTGCCACCTTTATGCCCAAGCCTATTTACGGCGAGGCCGGCAGCGGCATGCATGTGCATATGCTGCTTTTGAAGGACGGTCAGCCCGTTTTCTCCGATGACAACGGCTATGCCCACCTCAGCGAAACTGCCCACTATTTCATGGGTGGTCTTCTGAAGCACATTGCGTCCTTGTGCGCTTTGACAAATCCCAGCACCAACTCCTTCAAGCGCCTGGTACCCGGCTTTGAGGCCCCTGTCACCGTTGGCTATGCTACCTCTAACCGCAGCGCGGTCATTCGTATTCCTGCTTACGCCAAGAGCCCCGAGCTGCGCCGGTTTGAGTTGCGTAACCCCGATGCCACCTGCAATCCCTACTTCTGCTATGCAGCCATCCTGATGGCAGGTCTGGACGGCGTGAAGAATAAGATCGATCCTCACGCAAACGGCTGGGGCCCCTACGATTTTAACCTCTATCATCTGTCTGATGAGGAGAAGGCAAAGCTCACCGGTCTGCCCACCACTTTGGATCAGGCGCTGGATGCGCTGGAAGCAGACCACGATTATCTGACCGTAGGCGGTGTGTTCCCCGAGGAGCTGCTGAAGAACTTCATTAAGACAAAGCGGGCAGAATGCGCCGAAATGGCCAAGATCCCCCATCCTGCCGAATTCGACAAGTACTACAACCTGTAATAGCACAAAAAGCACCGTCGACGAGACGGTGCTTTTTTATTATCCTTGCAATTCCTGCTTTGCTGAGCTAAAATAGGAGTATCTGACCAAAAAGGGGCTGCCTTATGAAAAGGAATCGATCATATACCGCTGCGGATTTCATCCGGCAGCTTGTTTTTTCGTGGCTGTTTGCCGCGTGCTGGGAATATTTGCTGCTGAGCGTGAAGCTGCGTGACCTTTCCGGTTTGGAAGGTCTTGCGGCTATGTCCTTTGGCAGGGTGTTGGCAGTTACCGGTGTGATTACATTGCTGCTGTGGATTCTTTCCCGTATGCTGGATCTTGCCAAGGTGGAGCGGTGGGGTATCGTAGCGGTGTTTTGCTTGCTGCTGTTTCTTTCCGTGGCGGCATCTTTTACCGTTTCGTTTTTGGGGCTTTGTGTTCTGATCGCCATGATCCTCGTGGTCTACGGTATATTCGGTTGGGACGCTTCCGATGAAACAGCCCCCGCCCAAAAGAAAGCAAAGCCGATATATGTCTGGGTAACAGCAGGTATTGCGGTGTTCTTTTTCCTCTTTGTCAGCGCATGGACGGTAGCACGGGTCAATAGCATGAGCGTGCCCAGCTTTGATTTTGGCATTTTTTCTCAAATGTTTTACTATATGAAAGAAATTGGCCTCCCCATGACCACCCTGGAACGGGACGGACTGCTTTCGCACTTTGATGTTCACATGTCGCCTATCTATTATCTGATGCTGCCTTTTTACTGTATCGTGCCTACGCCTGCTACCTTGCAGGTGCTGCAGGCGGCGGTGCTTACATCTGCGGTAATCCCGCTGTGGCTCATTGGCAAGCACCATGGCTTAAGCGGCCTGCAGCGAACACTTTTGTGCGCCCTTTTACTGCTGTATCCAGCCTTTTCCGGGGGCACAGGCTACGATATCCACGAAAACTGTTTCCTGACTCCGCTGATCTTGTGGCTGCTGTACGGCATCGATAAAAAGAATATCCCCATCACGGCCATTGCTGCAGCGCTGACTGCCATGGTCAAGGAAGACGCGGCGGTTTATGTGGGCGTCGTGGCGGTGTACCTGATCCTTCACAGTGTGCTGCGCAGGAAAAAAGGGGAGTGGTGGGGCATTGTTACCGGCTTTTGCTTGCTGATATGTGCCCTTGGGTATTTCTTTGCTGTTACCGGCTATCTTGCAAAAAACGGTGACGGCGTTATGACCTATCGCTACGATAATTTTATCTACGACGGGTCGGGCTCTTTGGTCACGGTGATAAAGTCCGTTGTCATGAATCCCATGAAGGCACTTTACGAGTGCGTGGATGCAGAAAAACTGAAGTTCATCGGTCAGACCATGCTGCCGCTGCTGGGCCTGCCTCTGCTGACACGGCGGTTTGAGCGGTATATCTTACTCATCCCCTATGTGCTCATCAATCTGATGTCGGATTACCGGTATCAGCACGATATTTTCTTCCAGTACACCTTCGGCTCAACTGCCTGCCTCATCTACCTTGTGACGGTGAATATGGCAGACCTTCGCATTTCCATTGTCCGTGTGGCGACGCTGGGAGTTGCGGTGGCGATGAGTTTCGGCTTTTTTACGGCGCTGAACGTGCCTATGGCAAAGCGCTATGTGCAGTATTGCAGCACTTACAGCGCCTATTATGACGAAGTCCGTGCTGTGCTGGATACGATTCCGGGAGACGCGTCTGTAACGGCAACCACCTTCTATACCACCCACCTTTCCCAGCGGGAAGTGCTGTATGATATCCAGTATTGCTCCAAAGAGCATATGCTCAGCACCGAATATGTTGCGCTGAATGTAAAGAGCGACAGCGCCTACAAGCGCTACGGCAGCTTTGAAAATGTGGTAAAGCTGCTGGAGCAGAACGGATACACGCTCTGTGCCCAACGCCAAGGCACATTGGTGATCTATCAAAAGCAAAAATGAGAGCAGATTCGTTGTAGAATTTTGCTCCGTGGCAGAGTATTCTTTCAATGCCACAATGGCTCTGGAATAAATAAGATGACCGGGATATTTCCCGGTCATCTTTCTTTTTTGGTTACTGCAGACCCTGCTCGTAAGCCTCGATCATCTTCTTGACCATCTGGCCGCCGACGGAGCCAGCCTCACGGCTGGTCAGGTGACCGTTGTAGCCGTTGGTCAGGTTAACGCCGACCTCAGAAGCAGCCTGCATCTTGAACTTGTCCATAGCTTCACGAGCCTGGGGCACATTGATCTGGTTGTTGTTCTTCATGATTTTTCTCTCCTTTTTCCGTATTCTTCGGAAAGCCAAAGTCGCTTTCCGAGGAAAACGTCTTTGTTTCCGCAAACATAGCTTTGCCCTTTTATGGCGAAATATGATTGTTTGTTTTCGGAAGAAGGCGCAAAAAATGGCAAAAAAAGAACCGCCATTTGGCGGTTCTTTTTTATCTTAGTAGTTCTCTGCGTGGACTTCGAAGTAGGCCTTGGGGTGTGCGCAGGTGGGGCACAGTTCGGGTGCCTTGGTGCCCACCACCAGGTGGCCGCAGTTGCGGCACTCCCAAACCTTGACCTCGCTCTTTTCAAAGACAGCGGCGGTCTCTACATTTTTAAGCAGTGCGCGGTAGCGCTCTTCGTGGTGCTTCTCAATGGCGGCGACCATACGGAACTTGGCTGCCAGCTCGGGGAAACCCTCTTCCTCAGCGGTCTTGGCAAAGCCTGCGTACATATCGGTCCATTCGTAGTTTTCACCGGCAGCGGCCTCGCCCAGATTCTCGGCGGTATCGCCGATACCATTCAGTTCCTTAAACCAGAGCTTGGCGTGCTCCTTTTCGTTGTCAGCGGTCTTCAGGAACAGGGCAGCAATCTGCTCGAAGCCCTCCTTCTTTGCCTTGGATGCAAAGTAGGTGTACTTGTTGCGGGCCTGGGATTCGCCGGCAAAGGCTTCCCACAAATTTTTCTCGGTCTGGGTGCCTGCATACTTGTTTGCCATTTTAAATTCCTCCTAAGTTTTATTTGGTAATATGATTATAACAACGCTTTTTTAAAATTTCAACCGGAAAATGCACCGGTTATGGTGCCGCCACCGATGACGGTATCACCTTCATAGAGAACCACTGCCTGCCCAGGGGTGATTGCCCGCTGCGGCTCGTCAAATTCCACACGCACGGAGCCGTTTTCTTCCGGATAGACCCATGCTGGCTGTGGGACCTGCCGGGAACGGGCCTTGGCAAGGACCCGCATGGGCTCTGTGAGGGCCTCAATCGCGATCCAGTTCATGTCCTTTGAGCGCAGGCAGTTGTGGAACAGGTTTTCCTCGGCACCTACCGTGACGGTATTCTTCTGCATATCCTTGCTGCAGACATATACAGGCGTACCCATGGCAATACCCAGACCCTTGCGTTGGCCTAAGGTATAGCCCACAGCGCCCTTGTGTTTGCCCACGATGTTGCCGTTTTCGTCCAGAAAATCACCGGTTTGGTATTCTTTTCCGGTATGCTGCTGCATGAAGGCGAGGTAGTCGCCGTCGGGGATAAAGCAGATGTCCTGGCTGTCCCGTTTTTTGGCGTTGAGGAAGCCTTGCTCTTCGGCAATTTGCCGCGCCTCGGCCTTAGTCAACTCCCCAAGAGGGAAGAGGGTGTGTGATAGCTGGTGCTGGGTCAGACGGTACAGGAAGTAGCTTTGGTCTTTGCTTTCGTCGGCGGCTTTTTTGAGCTGCCAGCGGCCGTTTTCAAAAAGGATACGGGCATAGTGACCGGTAACGATCTTATCGCAGCCCAATTCCAAAGCCTTATCTAAGAATGCGCCGAATTTTAAGTGCCGGTTGCACTCAATGCAGGGGTTGGGGGTCAAGCCGTTTTCATAGCACCGGATAAAGGGCTCGACCACGCAGCCCAAAAAGCTTTCATTCAGATCAAAATGCAAAAAGGGGATCCCCAAGCGGTCAGCAACACTTTTGGCATCTTCTGATACGTCGGACCAAAGATGCATGGTGGCACCGATGCAGTCGTAGCCCATTTGCATTGTAAGATAGGCAGCCACGCTGCTGTCAACACCGCCGCTCATGCCGATGAGAGCCTTCTTTTTATGCACAGTACCACCTCCTTTTGTTTTTCGGTATCAGTTTATCACACGCAGAAAAAGATTGCAACGGTACTATTTGGTGCTGCAGGTAACTTTTGCGGGGTAGTTTTTAGTTTTTATGACAGAAAAATACAAAAACCATTAAAAATTGGATATACTGCTAACTTTTTGGGGCAAAAAGTGGTAACAAAAATGTAATATTTTCGCACAATAGTTCTTGCATTGTAAAAAAATATCTGCTATAATATTTGCAAATTGCGTGAAAGGAGCGGGTCATGCCCATGAAGAAAATAATTTGCGTGTTGCTCGCAGTTGTGCTGATGCTGGGCGTGATGCCGGTAAAGGGATTATCTGCAACCAATGCAGACCAGCTGACAATTTCTGATAACGGCGTTTCTTTCATCAAGGCCTTTGAGGGATTTAGTGCTGTTCCTCAGTGGGACTATTCGCAATACTCCATTGGCTACGGCTCCTACTGCCCGCCGGATATGGTGGACCATTACACGAAAAACCCGATTGACGAAGCGAAAGCCACAGAAATGCTGGTCTCTGAGCTGCAATCGAAGATCGGATATGTGCGCACTTTCTTGAAAAAGTACGACTTAACGGTTACTCAGGGACAATTTGATGCGCTGGTATCGCTGACCTATAACATCGGTCAGAAGTGGTCTACCAGCACCGGCTATTACATACATAAGGCGCTGGCAGCGGAGCAGTGGGATCCCAATTTTATTATTTACAGCTTAAGCCTTTACAGTACGGCAGGCGGTGAATACCTGAAAGGACTCATTAATCGGCGGTTGGCAGAGGCCAATATGTTTATTAACGATGTGTACCAAAAAAGTCCAACAAGCAATATGAAGTACATATTCTTAGACGGCAACGGCGGTGTGGTGGACTACAGGGTGCACGGCTACGATGCCAACCGGAAAAGCGGAATCTATGCCAATTTCTCTTATCCTGCCGTTGGTCCGGATAAGAACGGAAATATCGTTACTTATGAACTGGATGGCTGGTATACCGAAAAGGTTGGCGGTACGAAGGTGGAAGTGCTGGATGAAACGTTGGTGACCGGCTCGGTGCTATATGCCCACTGGAAGACTCCCGACGGAGATCCCGTAACGATCAATGACGGACTTAAGCTGCCTGTCACCATTACAGATGCGGTCAATATCCGTTACGGCCCCGGCACCCATTATGCAATCGTTGACTCAAAAAATAATGGAAAAGTGGGCGAAGTTCTTACTGTGACCCAGACAGCTACCGCCAACGATCAGCGTTGGGGCAGAACGGAAAGAGGCTGGCTCTCTTTGAACTACACGAATTACTACGAGGCAATGGAAGCCTATCTCCCGCACTGGGCTGTGGTGACCGCCAACGGTGTCAGCATCCGGGCGGACAAGGGCCCCGATGCGGAAGTTATCGGCACGAAAAATATCGGAGATCCGGTGCAGATCCTGGAATGGGCCCACAGCAGTGTGAATATGTGGGGTAGATGTGAGGAAGGCTGGATCAGCCTGCAGCATGTCCAGTGGGCAGATGTTGACCCCAATGCCGAGTATAGCGTCACATTTAAAAACTACGACGGCACAGTGCTCAACACCGCCATGTATAAGTACGGTGCAGCGGTAACGGTACCGCCCGTGCCTACAAAGCCTGCTGACGAAAGCGGCAGCTACATCTTCAAGGGCTGGAATCGGCCCGTAACGCCCTGCTTTGGTAATATGGAATACACAGCGGTGTTTGACTTGCTGGGTGATGTGAACAAAAGCGGCAAGGTCAACGAAGATGACGGTATTTACCTTTTGTGGCATGTGTTCTTTGCCGACGACTATCCCGTGGATACCTACACTGATTTTGACGGCAACGGCAAGGTCAATGAAGATGATGCCATCTATTTGCTGTGGCATGTGTTCTATCCCCAAGACTATCCGTTAAAAGCGAACTAAGATAAGGTGCTATAGATGAGAAAAATTGCGATTTTTATATTGAGTATCCTGCTGATCGTGGCGGCATCCCTGCCGGTCAGCGCAGCCGGCTCTGTAAGTTTGAGTTGTTCTAAAACTACGGTCCATCGGGGCGATACCTTTACCGTAACGGTAAAGCTCTCCGGTGCATCTGCTGCCAAAGCGGCCACCATAGAGGTCACAGTTCCCAGCGGCCTGCAGCTTACCAAGGGCACTTGCGAGAATAAGAACCTGCAGATGACGCCAAATCTGGAAAAAGGTAGATTTCTGTTCTACTCTATGTCCGATGTGGATATTAACGGCAAGCTGGCGGTGCTGACTTTTAAGGTAAAGGACGATTCCTCTTTTTCTGCCAAAAGCATCAGTGTGAGTGTACAGGTGGGCAGCGGCGGTCCTACATATAAAGCAACAGCTAAGGTTACGGTTGACTGCGAGCATAAATATGGCAATTGGGCATCTGCTGATGGTAAAAACCACAAGCGCACCTGCTCCATCTGTAAAGCAACAGAAACCAAAAAGCATGCGTTCGATAACGCTTGTGATACCACATGCAACAGCTGTAACTACAAACGGACCACCCAGCATAAGTACAGCGATAAGCTGTCAGCCGATGCCCAGAATCATTTTTATGCCTGTACCGGCTGCGGCAAGCAAAAGGATGCCGCACCCCATACCCCCGGCGATCCGGCAACAGAGGAGCATGCACAGGTGTGTACCGTCTGTAATTATGAGATCGCCCCCAAGCTGGAGCATGTCCACCAGCAGGTGGGAGAGATTCAGATCAACGATACCCACCACTGGTATGCCTGTGGCACTTGCGAAGGCCAGGCCGGTTACGAAGAGCATGTGTATGCCTTTGCCTGCAGCAGTACCTGCAGCACCTGCGGCTACAAGCGGGAAGTGACCCACACGAAAGCAGAGGGCGATGCGCTGACATTTGCTTTTGATGAAACTGGGCACTGGTATCCCTGTACGGTTTGCGGTGAGCAGATCGAATTTGCGCAGCATACCTCGGATGAAGACCCGGTTACACCCCACTGTACTGTCTGCAGCGGCGAACTGAAGCATGAGCACAGCTACAGTGACGAGTGGAGCTGCGATGGTGACACCCACTGGCATGCATGTGCCTGCGGCGCAAAGGATGCTGAGGGTAACCACACTTGGGACGAAGGCGTTATCACCCTGCGACCCAAGGGAAAAGAGCACGGTGAGATGATCTTCACCTGCGAAGAGTGCGGCGGCGTGGATGCGGCTGTCGTGGTTGGCGGTTTGCCCTTTGAACTGCCTGCATTGCCCGAATGGGCATGGTATGCCATTGCCGGCGGTGCAGCACTGATCTTCTTTGCACCTTGCGTGTTTATGATCGTGGTGCTTGTTAAGATGGGCAAAAAGGTCAAGGGAAAATTCTCCGGCAACTAAAAAGATAACAGGAGCGGCTGAGCCGCTCCTGTTTTTATGTAAAAAAAGACCACCCAAACGGGTGGTCTTTTGTAATGCGGTTGAATCGATCAACGCTTGGAGAACTGGGGAGCGCGACGAGCGGCCTTTCGTCGTCACAAGCTCCATATCGCTTTTTCCGGCCAAGGCCAAAAATGCGCTCATTTCGCTGCTCCTCCTCTCCCCACAAAGCAGGCTTTGTGGGGTCCCCAAAAGGGGACGGCTTGAAGTCCTGCTCATCGCAAAAAAAGGAACCACCCAAACAGGTGGTTCCTGTAATTGGAGATATTGATTATCTCTTGGAGAACTGAGGAGCGCGACGAGCGGCCTTCAAGCCGTACTTCTTTCTCTCCTTCATTCTGGGGTCACGGGTCAGGAAACCAGCGGCCTTCAGAGTAGCGCGGGACTCGGGGTTCAGCTCCAGCAGAGCGCGGGAGATGCCGTGACGGATAGCGCCGGCCTGGCCGGAAACGCCGCCGCCGGCGACGGTGACAACGATGTCTACCTTGCCAACCATATCGGTAGCCAGCAGAGGCTGATTAACGATCAGCTTCAGGGTCTCCAGGCCGAAGTAGTCGTTGATGTCGCGGCCGTTGATGATGATGGAGCCGTTGCCGTTTTCATACACACGAACACGGGCCACGGAGGACTTCCGACGACCGGTGCCGTAAAAATACTTCTTCTTGCTCTCGTACATGTTCAGTTACCTCCTTACAGGGTCCATGCCTCAGGCTTCTGAGCAGCATGGGGATGCTCAGCGCCCTTGTACAGGTGCAGACGGGTCATGGAATTGCGGCCGATGGAGTTCTTGGGCAGCATGCCCTTAACAGCCAGCTCCATAGCATAGTCGGAGCGGTTTTCCATCATAATGCGGGCCTTGGTTTCCTTCAGACCGCCGATCCAGCCGGATACGCGGTAGTAGGACTTCTGATCCAGCTTGCTGCCGGTCAGGATGGCCTTGTCGGTGTTGATGACGATCACGAAATCGCCGCAGTCAACGTTGGGAGTAAAATCGACCTTGTGCTTGCCGCGCAGCAGGTTGGCGACGGTGACAGCGGTACGGCCCAGGGGCTTACCGGCAGCGTCGATAACATACCACTTGCGCTCCAGGGTCTCTTTCTTCAAAAGAGTAGTGGACATTATGCGTTCCTCCAATAGGTAAAATATTTTGACAAACAGATGTACATAGGGTACAATGTCTTCAAATCGCTTGATTCTTATATCATATTAAAAATCAAATGTCAACACACATTTTGAGAAAATTTATGAAATACAAGATAAACTCTTAAAAACGCTTAAATACTCTTGTATTCTCTTAAATGCTCACTTGCTATTTTTATAGAAATCAGGAGGAAATCCAACTATGCAGCGTTTAATGGGGCTCATGCGTCGGTGCATCGAGGATTATAATATGATCGCTCCCGGGGAAACCGTCGCCGTTGGCGTATCCGGCGGCAAGGACAGCCTGGTGCTTTTGCAGCTTTTGTCGGCCCTGCGGCAGTATATGGTTTTTTCTTTGGAAGCCATTACCATCGATATGGGTTTGGATATGGACTATTCAGGCATCCAAAAGTGGTGCGAGGAACTGGATGTGCCCTATACCATTATAAAGACCGAGATCGGCCCCATCATTTTCGACCACCGGAAAGAGAAAAATCCCTGCTCCATGTGCTCCAAGATGCGCCGAGGCGCGCTAAATCAGGCGATCGTAGAGCGGGGCATCCGGAAGATCGCCTTGGGGCATCACTATGATGACGCGGTGGAGACTTTCTTGATGTCACTGCTGTTTGAAGGACGCATCAGCTGCTTCCAGCCGGTGACGGACTTGGATCGCACCGGTGTCATTCAGATCCGCCCCATGCTGTACATCCACGAAAAGACGGTGGATCATTTTGCCCAGCGGATGGAGCTGCCGGTCGTGGAAAACCGCTGCCCGGTGGACAAGACCACCAAGCGGGAAGAAACGAAAAAGCTGGTCTATGAGCTGAGTAAGACCTATCCGGATTTAAAAGAGCGGATCTTTGGCGCTATGCAGCGCTTGCCCCTTCCGGAGTGGGAGCCCAAGGGCAGATACAGAAGACCCAAAGACGAAGAATAGGAAAAGCCGCCCGGTGGGCGGCTTTTTACGGCTCCAAATTTACTTCTTCAAAAAGCGGTGACTGAAAGAATTCCGTAATGCTGATTTCAAAACCCTGGCAGATCTCGTGAATGATCCGCAGCTTAACGGAATCGTAGGTGCAGTGAATGATGTTGTTGAGGGTGGCCTTCGGCACACCGCTTTTGACGAACAACTGATACTGTGTCATGCTGCGCTGCTTAAGCAATTCAGCCACACGCATACTGACGGCTTGATTGAGCTGCACATCGATCACCACACTTCCGTTTATACTGTCTGTATTATATGGTGAAAAAGAAAATAAATAGTCCCTGTAGCCGAACTAATCCTTGCTTTTTATGTTTTGCTGTGCTATGATAAAACTACCAATAAAGACAGAGAGGGGTTTTTACATATGATCGGTTCCGGCTTAAAGGGATTTGCTGTAGAAAACGGCATGAAAGTATCCAATGGCGTAGGCTACGGCTGTTTGTGCGGTTATGCGGCTACATTGTCCGAGGGCTCTGGATATAAGCAGATCGTCTTTTCCACAGTGTTCCCTACGCAGACCCAGAAGGATGCCTTCATGGTGGAACTCAACAGTGTGAATGTGCAAAGACAGTATAGAGTGACCCAGCTGAATATTGCACCGCATACCATTCAGGTGGTATTCCATGATACGGTAGGCACCATGAAAAAGATCAGTGCCTTTGTGGATTGGTTTGCGCCCTTGCTGGAGCAGCACGGAGCTGTTAAGGCGGGCGTTTGCGCAGCCTGCGGCACCCCAATCACCTCCGGTTGCTGGAAACTGGTGGACGGTGTGGCTTACCATTACCACGAGAGCTGTGCCGAGAATGTACGCAATCAGGTGGCAGTGGAAAATGAAAACCGCCAGGTTGAGGCAGAGGGCTCCTATGTGCTGGGCGCTGTGGGTGCGCTGCTGGGTGCTGTGATCGGCGCTGTGGTTTGGGCTGTCGTTTTGTGCCTGGGTTATGTGGCATCCTTGGTAGGGCTGCTCATTGGCTGGCTGTCGGAAAAGGGCTATACGCTGCTGTGGGGCAAGCAGGGAAAGGCAAAAATTGCGATATTGATCGCGGCCGTCATTGTGGGTGTGGTAGTCGGCACCGCGGGCGGCTATGCGCTGTCCTTTGTCCAGCTGATCGCTGAGGATGAAGCCAGTGTTTTGACATACAGCGATATCCCAATGCTGATGGAATACACCCTGACAGACCCCGAGACTCAGAGCTATGTACTGAAGGACGTGGGCATGGGTCTGCTGTTTGCAGCGCTGGGCGTGTTTGCGCTGCTGCGCAAGGCCGGCAAGGATGTGGCAGATACGAAATTCATAGACTTGAAGTAAAGCAGGCAGGAGGGCGAACAGCCCTCCTGTTTCGGGTATGAAGTTTTTTCCTTAGGGGCATAATACTGCCAAGGGAGGCGGTAGTGTGGTAAAAGGAATTTCCAAGCAGGTGATCGTGGTGCAAAGCCCCGATCCCAAGCTGTTTGAGCAGGCGATCTTCATTCTCAAAGCCGATGCCGAGGGCGTTACGGACGAGGCTCTTTTGAAAGAAGCGAACAAGGCCATTCATGGGCCGCAGGGAGAACGGAAAAAGCGGAAGCTGTATCTGTACGGCCCGGTGTGGGCCTGCGGCGGAGCGGTGCTGACTGGGGCTATTTGGCTGCTGACGGTGCTGCTGTGACTTGAATAGGTTCATTAAATGTGTTATGATAACAATAAATGATCGTTTAGCTTCGCAAGCACCAAAAAGTATGTCATTCCGAGGGAGCGTCAGCGAGTCGAGGAATCTACGCATTTCGTTTACATTAGCAGTGAAATCGGTGCCAAGATCCCTCGACTCCGTTTCACTCCGCTCG